>DOZP01000116.1:236-14724 GCA_003517945.1 Porphyromonadaceae bacterium
ATAGCGATAATCATATCCAAATTATAATTTGGAATATACCTTTTGACAGAGCGATTGCCTTCTGTTTGAACCTGTAAGTAACTCTTACAGGTTCGTTCTTCCTGTAACTCAGCCTCTTGATAGATATTCCGAATGTGCTGGACTATGTTTTCGCGTGTGGTATCGAACAGCAATGCAATCTGCTGCTGCGAAAGCCAAACATCCTGTCCGTCAAAGCGTACATTGACATTGGTTACTCCATTGTCGTCCTGATACAGGACGAACTGGCTATTTGTTGGTTGGAGTTTATCGTTAGACATAATTTTCGTTTTACTTCCTCAAAATTATTTACTATTGATATTCAATATATTATAAACTTTCTGCACAAATATGGTACAAATAAAATATAAGCATTTATAAACTATAAAACTTTATGTGACAAAGATATAAATCCTTTTTGATAAGTAAATATAAAAACGATTTGAAAAGTAGTTTTTATTGTATTTTGGACATTTTATGCACAAAAAAAGCCGCTTGCGGCGGCTCTCTTTATCTTTTCAATGAAACAGCTTAAAAACAGCCGTTTCTTGAGTTTCAGCGTGAAATACACGATAGTTAGATTAAGATTCTCATTTATTTCCAATAAAAACTGTAGCAATTTAGATTTTATTTGTGAAATAATATTTTGAACGGCATTTTTAGGGATTTCTCGCCATATTCTTTGTATACAACAATTAGATTCAAGTCGTTTTGAGAATAATAAAATTACCCAAGTTATATTAGGGACAGCTACAAATATTGTTCCTTCGCTTTTATTTGCAACGAAATTAGTTATATTGCTTATAGAATCTCTATATTCAAATTTCGACATAAGATTTTGAATTTCTTTATCTTCAATTAAGTCTATTGGCAAATTAAAATGATTATACATTAAAACCACTAAAACCTCTATTTTGCTCTACTTGGGCATAATATAAAACAGGTAAAATACGATATTGTGGCAATATTTCATCATTCCCATAACCATTATTTTCATCATTGAACCATTTTGTTAGTTGCTCACTTTTAAGCAAATAAACAACAACTTGTAATTTTAGAAATACTTCAGATAAAGGTTTATTCTCGTATAAATCCTTAATCAAACTTTCAATTAGCTGTTTCGTATCCACTCAGTTTTTCTTTTAAATTTTCTGTTTTTACAACCTGTGTATTGTTTTTCAATTGAGCTGCAATTTCCCTCAGGTAGTATGTCGAACTAGTTATTCCAAAACTTTAACCGTTTTTCTATTTCATCAACCAATTTCTGATTGTTTTGAAAAATAAAGTTTGTAGCCACAAGTTGAGTTAATTTATTTGCAGCCTCCTTCTTCGTTAAAACTGAAGCTTCAACAAATTTATCGAAAATCCAAATCATACCATGATATTCAATGCCCTTGTTCTTAGCGCAATTCCTTAGTGTTTTATCACTGCTCAATACACAAGCATCTATTTTGTTAGCGATATGTAATACTGACTTATCAGTTTCCGACAGTGATTTTGGATATTTTTCGGAATGAATTTCTATGAAATGTTGCTCTTGCAAGTTATGAACGGTAAGTCTTGCTACGGATTGATAGGCTTTAAGAATTTGTTGCTGTTCATAATATAATTCATATAAAACAGTAGATGTAGTATGGACTTCCAAGTCAAGATTAAAGAATGAGTTTGTTAATCCTAAATCATGTAAATCAATAAAAATACAGGCATCTGTGACAGCAACTTTGACTTTCATTTCTTGAATGTAAAAAGGATTCGAAGTTTAAAACATCATTTGATGTTCTTTTTTAAATTCAGCCAATGATTGGTTGTTTAATGACGCTGCTTTGGACATGGAAATTTGTTCTTCAATCAATGCCCTGAATAAAAGTTGCTCAAACCTGTTGGATTCTTCGACACCTGCATAATCATAAGGCTCATCTACCCTCCAATTCATCTGCTTGAAAATAAAGAAAAACTGTTTAGTATAATGGTCATTAATAATACCGCAGTTTTTTGCTCGCATTGTGATAGCTTGCATAGAAATTCCGTATTGTTTTTTGATATTGCCTAACTCCAAAGTGGAAAGTTTATTTCGATGTTCGCCCAACTCTGCCTTAATGGTTCCTTCGGGCAACAACATGGCTCCTGCAAACTGATGGCACAAGATCTCTTTTTGTTTCTCAGGAATATCGCCAAAATCCATCAATAAGTGTGCTAATTCATGCAAAATAGTAAATCTAATTCTATCCGGTTTGTTTGCTTTTTTTAAATTATACGCAATCACAGGAATTTTACCATTGACACAAGTTTGTAGCCCATCAAAATCTTCATCAACATCTAATTTAACTACTTTGATATTTTTATCCTCCAAGAGTTCAACAACATTGAAAATTGCACCTTTGTTACCTAACCCCCATGCTTCTCGTAACATTTCTGCCGCCTGATTTATCTGGTTATAAGTAGTAACTGTTCCAATGTCTTCTAATGGATTATGAAATTCATTGTCTAAGCCTAAAATTTCTTCCAATTCCAAGTATCGAGAGAGGTATTCCTTGGTTTTTTCCTTAATGATAGAGGCTTCTTTTTGTGGAATTTTATTGAGTTTCCGATATTCAATTTCGCCCAATTCTACTTTAGTGGCTCGAAAAAAGTAATCTGGACTTACGTTTAGTGCTTTGCTTAATAAGTTGATTTTTTCTGCATCGGGGATTACTTCTCCCTTTTCATAACGATGCAATGCTTGACGAGACAATTGATTATCCAAAGCATCGGCCACATCTTGCAATGAAAATCCATTCATTAACCGGGCTGACTTAAATCGTTCCGCAAATATCGCTTTCATTTTTATTGCATTTTGAATTATACTGCAAAGATAATGCTTTTTAGTTTACAAACACCAATAAAAATAATAAAATTATACTAAGAAAATGCAGCCATGACACTTTATCATGCTTGTAATTTGTTTTCAATATGACATTTTTGCCGACTTCTGCCAAAACGCGACAGTTTACATAGTATGGTTTACAAGTTTACTATTTTGTATGATATTTGTAACTATTATGTATTAGATATAAATAGTTGTATCTATAATTAAAAATTTTGTCTATGGATAAAAAATTACACTTAGAAACAGTGATTAAGACACATCAAATTACTAAAGAAAAAAAACTTTTGGACAAGCATGTTCAAAAAAAGAATGAAGTTAAAGAAGCTTTAGAAACAGAATACGGAAACAATATTTACGTTCCGTTTTGTTCCGGTTCTTATGCAAAGAATACTGCTATTAATACCAAATTCGATTTCGATTTAGTTTCGCCATTTATGCGTAACGCCTTTGGGGCTAACGGTACATTGAAAGAAATGTATGAAAATGTGCATGATTTTCTTTACGAAAAATATAAAAACGATGCCGAAGTCAGAAAACAAAAAGTGTCAATAGGATTGGTATTTTATGCGGATAATGATGGTGATGTAATCAATATTGATGTTGTGCCCGGTAGAGAATTAAATCAGGACAAATACGATGACGATAAAAATCTGAATCTGTATGTTTATTCCAAGTTTGGAAACATTGAGGCTGGCAGTGAGAGAATCAAGACTAATATTCATGCCCAAATTGATAATATCAAGGATAGAGCCGACAGAGAAAAAGATTCTATAAGAAAGATAATTCGTCTTTTAAAGATTTGGAAGAAGACCAAAGGAAATTATCCAACCAAATCCTTTTTTCTTGAACTTATTACTATAAAAGCTTTTGACAATAGTGAAATCTCCGGAAACTTGTGGGACAAATTGAAAAGCGTTTTAGAATACATTAGAGATAATGTTACAAATGATGGTTTTTCGCTCAAAGACCCGGGCAATAGTTCAAATGATTTAGCAGATACGCTCACTTCATATGAAAAACAACAATTATCGGATGATATGAAAAATATGCTTGACCGAATTGAAGAAAATGAAGAAAATTTGAAAACATATTTCCCTGAAAATCCAAAATTCAAAGAAGAAGAGGATAATGAGAATAAGTATAGTAAAAATAGTGGCATGCCTATTCCTCCACCGAAACTAAACTTTGGATAAAACAATGAGCGATAGAATTACCGAAATCAATACCGTAATAGAAAGCATTCCTGATGTTAAACTTGTTAAGTCTTTTGAACAAGGCGAGTTTAGCATTGAAGGATGTATTTCTGTTTTTGCTGAAGGATTGGAGAAAGCGTTGCAATTCGATGTTGCAATCCATCCGCAATACCCATTTAAAAGCCACGATACAGAAACCATTAAATTTTCTAATAACGAATTATTGGAATACAAACACATTATGGGCGATGGCTCAATCTGCATCCATACAGCACATAATCCTGTGTTATCGCAAAAACTGAATTATGATATTGCATCTGTAAAAGCTTGGATAAAGAAGTATTACATTAACAAAGACACCGATACGCATTATGAACATCTAATTGTTCCACAAAAAACTTTTAAAGACAGTCATTTTGCTTTTTTCTTCAACGAAGTTAATTATACTTTTAGTACGAATCAATATGGCTATGTGGATTATTCAACAATCAGTGCAGGTGGTTTTTATAAAGAGAAAATCAATAGCAACATTCTACAAAGATTTTATGACAGCAATAATAAACAATTAGTTGATACGAAATGGAATTTTCAGTTAAAATCTTTGCCTACAAGTGTCGGGTTGTTCATTTTTCTAAAAGATGCACCTTCAAAAAATCAGCGTTGGGTTTTTGAAAATTGGAAGGATTTCGAAACATTATTGCCACAAGATTTTTTAAAATTTCTTCATTCAATAGAAAAAAACACTCATAAAGAAAAAGGAAAACATTTGCCGTTATTTGTTGGATATAATATTTCCGAGGCTGAAATTCACTGGCAAGTTATTATGTTAGAAGTTGGTAATTTTCCCATTTATGGCGAGAAAATAAATAAGCAATGGATTTCTATGATAGATGGGGATAGAGATATTAATTGGGTAATGACAAAAAATTGTTCTTATAAATATTTTTTTGGACGAGGAAAATTAAATAACAAACTCACAGATGGAAAAATTTTAATCATCGGCATTGGGGCTATTGGAAGCATTCTTGCCAAAACATTGGCAAGAAGTGGTTGTACGAAGATTGATTTTATAGATTACGATGTGAAAGAGCCTGAAAATGTTTGCCGGTCGGAATATTCTTTCGTTACAGGAATAACAAATAAAACCAATGACTTAATAAATGAAATGTGTTTAATTTCTCCTTTTTTTGAACCGGTGCATGGTGGTTACAATTTTTCGGAAGCATTTGATTTCCTCATAAAATCTAATTTGACTGACACAACTGTTAAAACAGAAATAGAAAAATATCTTAATGAATATGATGTAATTTTTGATTGTACTGCCGATAACGATTTACTTTATGTCTTAAGCCGACTAAATATAAACTCAACGCTCTTAAACTTTTCAATATCAAATCACTCAAAACAATTTGTATGCGCTGTTGAACAAAATAGATATGATTTCATTATAACGCAATTCAACGGAAATGTATTAAAATTTGACATTGATGATTTATATAATCCGACAGGCTGTTGGAGTCCAACTTTTAAAGCTTCCTATAATGATATAAATACACTTGTACAGTTCGCTATAAAGCATGTCAATTTGAGATTTGAGCAAGACAGGGCTTTAAGAAATTTTGTAATTGAAACTGATGATACGGATTGTCTTAGCATTAATTTGAAAGAATTTTGAATGTAAGAATAGAAAAAATAGGATTAAGTCTCGCAATCGATGATGAATTACTAAACAGTCTCATTGAAAAAGGAAAAAGTCATTATCCAAATGAGTTTGGCGGCTTTTTAATTGGATATTACAGCGATGACAACAGGTGTTTACATATTACAGATACAATATTACCCAAAAACTTCAAAGCCTCAAAATGTTCATTTGAAAGGACGACAAAAGGTGTTGATAAGAAACTCAATAAGTATTATGAAGAAACTCCTAAAAAATTCTATATAGGCGAATGGCATACACACCCTAATTGTAGTCCTGTTCCAAGTTCAACCGATATTTCAGCAATCAATGCTATAATAAACAGTCAGAATGCCTGCCTTGCCAATCCAGTGCTATTAATTATTGGATATTCTGAAACGCAAGTTAATTTTGGATTTTATGTTTGGTTTGAAAATAAATTATATAAATATGAGTAAAGTAGATTTAAAACAGTTATTTAATGGTTTGCAGAAACAAATGTCTGCACAACTTAACACAAGTAGAGAATTTATTAACCATCCCGGTTCAAAAGGCGATGCTTTAGAAAATGCGTGGATTGAATGGTTACGAAAATATTTGCCGAACAGATATTGCGTTGATAAAGCCATTGTGATAGACCACGAAGGTAATACAAGTCAGCAAATGGATATTGTGATTTACGATAATTGGTTTACTCCATTTATTTTTAATCAAAACGGATTCTACTACATCCCAGCCGAAGGCGTATATGCTGTTTTTGAAGTAAAGCCTGACATACAAGGAAATATAGCATATGCAGGAGAAAAAATAGAAAGCGTAAGACTGCTAAAAAGAGAAGCTGCAAGTTTTATAAACGGTGGCAATATATATCCGCCACGTTCTTTAACCAAGATTATTGGTGGCATTCTGTGTAGCACAAATTCCGTAAAAAATGATACTACCATTGAAAAACATATGAAAGCATTAGAAAATTTAAAAAGCATTGACTTAGGTTGTATTGCTGATTATGGAAGTTTTTATATTGACTATAATCCGAATAAAGAAATTACTGATGTTGGGCAAGATGCTTATTTGGATTTTTATTCAAAACGAAAATTCAACAAAATTAAATTTAGTAATACAGACCATTCTTTTGTGACATTTTTTATGCAATTAACACGATACTTACAACAGGCGATTGGAACAATACCTGCTATAAACTTAAATGCCTATTTGAGCAATATAGGAGAAGAGGTTGACGAACAAATATAAAGGTTTGTTGCTTTGATATTTTTGGTTATTATATTAAATCCCCCGAATTCAGGGGATTTATGTTTTAGAAATCCCGTATGCTATCAAAAGGTCAAAAATGAACTCATCTTTTGAGAAACTCTCAAAAGAGACATACTTCAATTTGTTTTTTAGTTCATCCATCAATCTGCTAATCCGAGGGGACCGCCTGTTCTTTTCGTTAGCAAAGATACAGGGGAATACCATCATCATGCAAGGTGATAAAGCTGAAAAAAATAACAATGGCCNNCGCGTTTGTTATAAGTTACCTATATATTACAGGTTATCCCGGGGACTTCTTACCTTATCCGTATTTCCTGTTCCTTCACATTCCAGCCTCTCATTACAACCGAAAGTCCGCCGGTATCCGTATCACTTTCCACTTCGCACGTCATCGTCCGGGAACTTCCGGGCAACAGAGATATATAATTATCATTCCAGAAAACAGGATACAGCAATTCTCCTTTTTTATTCTTTACTTTGAAATCCACAAAAAAAGCAATCACCTGTGATTTATTTTCAACTTCTATATTGATTAACTTTTTACCGCCTTCCGTCGTTTCGGCAACATGTATCCCGATCGCTGCTTCCGGAATATCTGCCAGGTCTTTAAAGTCTGCATACCCGCTCATCGGAGTGCCGACCCAGCTTGATTGTTCCCAGTCATACGTATCTTGTTTCGAAGACAATACATAGAAATTTTCGGAGATTTGTTTTCCATTGCTATCAAGCAATTGAAGAGATACAAACGTATTTTTTTCCTGATTGTCCAGCTCCAGTATTTTCGACGACACATCCGAAGCAATTGAAATATCCATTGTCTTATCAGACAATAGTTTCGAATTCAGCGAATAAGTTTTTATTTCCGCTTTCAGGTTGTTTACGTCCGAAAGCGTCTCATTCACTACATAAATACCATTATCCCCGTAATTGTAGATCAACTGACAGGGAGCATTCGCCCTTTTCACACCATAATAGTCCGGCGTCGGTATACCGTAATAATCATACAACTGCCAGTATAAAGACGGCCATGCCGAATTTAACATCCAGTGTATTAGCCCGGTAGTCTCCGGTTTATTTACACGGAACGCCTCAAACATACTTTTCGTTGATTCATAACTCACTAAATGAGCTTTACGAAGATAATCCTGCAAGTCCGCAGCAACACCATATTTCTCATTGACCACCGCGGTCATTACGTCCAGATTATTCAAAGCAGTCGTAGACGTCGTACAATGAAAATTCCAGGTATCATTCAACGGCCACAACTGATCTTCGGGTATCATTTTGATGATTGATTCATAAACAGGCAACTGCGCTCCGGGACCCGTTTCCGTATTAAACCCGTATGCTCCTCCTAATTTTTTATCGATGAACCAATAATTGGGTCCTACATATTCATAAGGCCCGTTCATTTTCATCCCTGTGGGGCCGGTTACTTCACTGACATGCGCCTTGGCAGCCCCGATATACGGACGATCATCTATCTCGGGTAAAAGCGCCGTATATCTCTTTTCCAGTTCCGGCCGCAATAATTTGTCGCTTCCGCCGTACCATGCTATAATAGCCGGATGATTGCGCAGCCAGACCACCTGATCATAGAAATAACGTGTAAGAAGATCCATATCTTCTTCGCTACGTATACATCCGAATTCATCATCCGGCGTTCCCAGATATCCTTCCCATTCCCACTGGCAACTCCATCCGATAAAAGCAAGAACGCCGTATTTATCACACATATCATAAATATGTTGGCTCGTCCCCCATATATTTTCGAAACGTATCGTATTCATGTTCATATCTTTCACATACCTTACCTGCATTTCGTTACTCTCCGGAGTGTCGCGCAGAAAGATCTCGTCCGTCCATCCGGCGCCTTTTATCAACACTTTTTTCCCATTAAGCATATACCCCCGGTGACCGCTTTCCGTAAAATAAGTTTCGATTTTCCGGATCCCGAACGTAACTTCATCCTCCGATGTAACCTGATTTCCGGTAACAAATTTCAGGTTCAGGTGATATAATTCGGGATTACCCAGGTCCCAACTCCACCAGACACGCGGATTTTTTATCCTCAATCCCTCCACATCGTCGGGATTGACGGATACGATTCTCTTTTCGTTCGGTTCCAGGCTTACAGGTATTGAAAACTTCAGATTCTCAATTTCCCCTCTCAACTCCCCTTTTACGGCTTTATCCGAAAGGTTGGATACTTCTGTTTCGATTGTCAACGACGCTTCCTGCAACGTTGCGGTATTCAGGTCGGAACGCACCCTCGTATCTTTAAGATCGACATCGCCGGTTATTTTCACAAAAACCTCCCTGAATATGCCCATATTTTCATCCAGTGGCCGGGGATTCCAGTCAACAAACCCCATATTCGGTTCGCCGGTCTGTGCACGAAACACTTCCACCGCCAGTACATTTTCTTCTTTTACGATATCCGTAATATCAAAAGAAAAACGGCAAAACGTTCCGTACACCTCATCTTTAGAGGCAATCTGCTTCCCGTTCAGCCAGATATTTGCCCGGTATGATATTCCGTCGAAAAGAAGGCTTACATATTTATTTTTCAAACCGGACAGACGAAACGTAGTGCGATACCACCACGAAGAATCAAACGGCGCCCGGTCTGCATCCTTATAATTTGTTCCGGTAAATAAATCCGGATACAAACCGTTTTCCGTCAACACTCCCATCACAGTAGACGGCACCTTGGCATCATACCACTTTTCAACGGAAAAACCGGCGCCGGATATGGCTTCCCCATCCGTTCCGGCCTTCGCGGATGATTGTACCTGCCAATTACCGGACAATGCTATCTGTCCGGTATTCGCCGTTTCGGCATCCGCACATGCGGTCATTACTAATACAAACGTCACTAATACCAAAAATTTCATATTCTTCATAAAGCTCATTTTTTTAATAGGTTGATAGTTGTTTAGAAACCAGTGCGGCAGCACCCAGCATACTGATATCGGTATTTTCCGACACTTTTATTTCTATATTCTTTACGGTTTCCGGATAGGGAAACTGTTGCATAATCTCTTTCATTTTCTTTTCGAAAAAACGATAAGCATCTGCTATACCCCCTCCCAGAATAATCAATTGCGGATCATACACATACAGGATAGTCTGTATCAGTTTTCCCATGTGCGTTCCGAATTCACCCCAGATTTTCAACGCGGAAACATCGCCTTCGTTTGCTTTATCAGCCAGGTCTTTCCCGGTTGTATGATAGTGTGAAACAAAAAAATTACTGCCGCAATAATCTTCCAGCGTTGCGTCCAGGTAGGGAATGCAACCAACTTCTCCGGCGCCGGTATTACGCCCTCCGTAAAGATTATGGTTAATGATAACTCCGACTCCGACCCCGGTACCCAGCGTTACACCTATCAGGTCTTTATAATCCCGGCCCAACCCATACTCTTTCTCTCCCAATGCAAAGCAATTGGAATCGTTGTTTATGTAAACGGGCAAACGAAATTCCTTTTGCAGAATATCCTTCAGATGCACTTCCTTCCACGACGGGATATTTGCAACATGATAAACAATTCCGCGGGAAATATCCAATACGGAAGGAACCCCGATACCTATACCCGTAACCTCATCCGTCAACATGTCGCGAATAGCATCTTTCAGATATTCCAGTGACTCCTCCAAGGATAATTCGGATGGGCTCGGTTTTGAGATCTTATCAACAATCATGCCTTCCTTAACCCTTCCTATGCGTATATTCGTACCTCCTAAATCTATTCCTACTATCATAATTTATCCATCTAATTTAAAAAAAAACAGGATTGCCTCTCTATTTTTAATTTACAGGCAATCCTGCAATATCGTTTTGGTTATTCACACAATGCTCAGACCGGTAAACGAATACAACTATTTCTTTTTAAAACACCAGAAAGTCGCTTCATTCCATACCTGAAATTCAAGGCCGTCAGCCGCCCATGCAAGTACCATTTCATCTTCCGTAAGAGATATGATATCAAACACATACACAGGCGTATTGCTCCAACAACCACTACCGCAAAGAATCGTAGCTCCGGAAAACTCCATCTGGCCGATACTCCACACCTTTCCGTCATCACGCACTTTCTGCTTCGTCATATCGAATTTAAACGTTCCGCTCTCCAGTACCGTTCCGTCGGAAGTACGCTTCACAAAATTAGCGCCTCCGTTCAGGTTAAACAACATTTCTTCACCGGGGTTGACAATCTTTCCCTCCATAACCTGATCACCCGGTTTAAAGGTACTCCATCCCGGTGCATAATCATTGCCATAACCTGCCGTTCCGTAAACAACGGTACTGTTATCATCCGCATCCCATACCCAGACTTTCCCATCCAGATCCGTTCCGGCAATAACACCCCATTCTTCTGCTACCGGCTTATCTATTTTAGTCACACGAACCGTTCGCGTAGTTGTAACCGTTCCTCCGTCGCACAGCCCCGTAAAAGAGATCGTCATATCACCCATAAAAGGCAACTTGATTATTTCACGTTGTTTGGTTGATTTATCGATGATATAGTCCCAGTAAGAACCGACTCCTTTCGTTTTGTTCTCAAGTAATATCTCATTGCTGCCTTCCGATGTGGATTGTACGACTATATCCAGTTGATCTTCAGACAGTATTCCTCCCATACTTTTATCTCCCACTATAGGTTCGCAGGCGCTGAAAACCAATATGGAGAAAAGAAACATCATTATCTTTTTCATATTCACAAAATTATTATTTGACATTTATATTATGTTTACCATCCCGGAGTCTGTTCCAGTAATCCTCCCGAAAGTTCAATCTCAGCTTCAGGAATAGGCATAAAACCGCCCGTTTCCGCTATACGGGCTGCCTGATTGCCGATATCCATCCTGCCGGTAGCCCCGTCATTCATAATCTCTACCCCATTCTGGCTATCCAACGCTTCGCCGGCAATGCCCCAACGAAGCAAATCGTAGTAGCGCACTCCTTCAAAAGCAAACTCCCAGCGACGTTCATTACGCAGTGCATTTTCCGAATAAGCTACAGGCTCCAGCCCGGCCCGCGCTCTTACCTTGTTCAGAGGCTCAGCATCCTGTTTCAACTCGGCAACCATTAATAAAATGTCGGCAAAACGGAAAATCACCAGATCCTGTGTATTATTTATCTGGTAATCATCATTTACCAAATCGCCATACATTTCTTTGCTGTAATTTGTATACCCTCCGTTCCTTTTTATATTGACGGCAATATATTTTTTCTGCCAATAGCCGGACTCGTGTTGCTGGTGGTCGGCCGCCCACATGTAATCCGGCATTTCATTCTCCTTATCTTCCACATCAATGACAGATCCCTTTTTCCGGAGATCACTCTGGGGCCATGCATCCCATAGCTTCGGATTCACAGGTCCGAATCCCCATCCTTTTCCATAGGGAAAGATACCGGCTTCATCTTGTTCACGAGGCGAAAAATAAAGGTTAATTCGGTTACAATCAGCCACATTACTCCATGTGATTTTCGCTGCCGACTGAAAAGCAAAGACCGTTTCATAATTTTCTCCGCTCTCACCGGCCCATTGCAGGCCATTATTCACGGAAAAAGGATAACCGTCTCTTTTTGATAACGCATTACTGTATGGCCACAAGTTGCGGAAATCAGGGTAAAGATTGTATCCGCTGTTAGCAATACAATCATCAAGATAAGCAATTACCTCCGTACGGGAAATGGATCCGCCTTCCGGCAACGGCATATTCTCTTTCTTATAATATCCCGTATAAAACAGATACGCACGGGCCATCAACGCCTGTGCCGCCCACTTACTGGCGCGTCCGCGTTCGGCTACCTTAGGAGTATTCGGCATTTTTTCTATCGCCGTTTTCAAATCGTTTCCTATCTGTGCAAACAGTTCTTCGGCCGACGCCCTGGGCAAATTGACCGGATCGGGACTCAACGTCAAAGGAGCGGTTCCGAAAAGGCGGGCCAGGTAAAAATAAGAATAAGCCCGGAGAAAATAGACTTGCCCTTCCACATAAGAACGTGTCGTTTCATCGCTCCACTCAACCATATCCAATGAGTTCAGCAACATATTCGCACGGAAAATACTCCGGTACGCATTCGACCATGTATTACGGAACATATTCGGATCCGAGCAGATAAACTTTTCAAGATTCGCCCAGTCTTTATCATCCGGCCCCCCGCCTCCGAAGCGGTCATCCGAAAGTACTTCCGCTACAACAAATGCACAACGGGCATTTTCATCCATTTCCATCGCACGGGTCGCCGCATAAACACCCGTCAGCAGATTCATGATCTCGGCCTGGCTCTCCGGATAGTTTGAAGTATCCTTCTCCGTCAGATTTTCCGTATCTAAAAAATCCTCACATCCGGCAAAGAACATTGTCATAAATAAAAATATTGCTATAATCTTTTTCATGTGTACAAAAATTAATATTTAACACTAAGGAAATATGAAACTCGCGATATTCGCTTACCGCCTCCGGCGATACATTGTGTATCATGCTCGTTTCATACCCGTCTGTTTTTTAGAATTTCAAATTAACGCCAAGTATATAAGTACGGGGACTCGGATAGAAACCGCAATCTATACCTGATACCCAACTTTTACCATGCCCGTAGCCGACTTCCGGATCCATGCCCGTATAGTTCGTAACCGTAAACAAATTCTGGGCCGTCACATAAATCCGGGCCTGCTGCAAAATCATACGTGGGAAAAGTTTCTTGAAATCATACCCCAATGTAATGTTCTGCATACGGAAGTAATCGCCGTCTTCCACATACAGGTCCGAAACATACTGGCGGTTGGTGTGAACGTTGGTCGTTAGCCGCGGAAAACGGTTGGAAGTCCCTTCGCCATGCCAGCGATCGAAAATATCCGCCGTATAATTATCTTTCGGAGAATCACTCCACGAACGATACGAACGCATAATCTGGTTTCCGAAAACACCATTCATGGTTACGCTAAGGTCAAATCCTTTATAGGAAGCATTCAGGTTCAATCCCGCAAGCCAATCCGGATGAGGATTTCCGATCATTCCCCTGTCTTCCGGAGTAATCTCTCCGTCCTTATTCCGGTCTACCCATATAACATCGCCTTCGCGGGCGCCGGGCAATTTGGCGCCTTTGTATTCGTCAGCCTCTTGCTGGGTCTGGAATATACCGGCAGATTGATAACCATAAAAGAAACCGATAGGATTGCCTACCTGAGCACGATAACTCTCCGTGGAGCCCTGAAACAACACATCCGTATCTCCGTGGATAATACCTTCCGTATTTGCCAACCGGGTCACCTTATTTTTATTATAAGTGAAGTTAAGATTCGCCCCGTATTGAAATTCACGTATTTTATCATTCCAGGTAAAAGCAAATTCCATTCCTTTATTTTCAACATCCCCACCATTAATATAGGGAGCTCCGGTTCCGAAAGAAGCCAACTGGGGAGCCACTACAAGCCAGTCTTTTGTCTT
>DOZP01000116.1:14885-19903 GCA_003517945.1 Porphyromonadaceae bacterium
GCGGCGATTGCCTGATTACCATTCTGTCCCCAGTTAGCCCTTATTTTCAAAAAGTCCATAACCGGTAACATGGATTCCATAAAAGACTCGGATGTCAGGATCCATCCCGCAGAAACCGAAGGAAAATATCCCCAGCGGTTACCTCGTGCAAAATTGGAAGAACCGTCGGCACGCAACACAACCGTTGCCATATACTTATTTTCATAATCATAATTTATACGTCCGAAAAAAGATGCCAGCGCGGTTTTTCCCCACGGAGCCCCTCCCATAGATGTAGCGGAATTTAGTTCCGTCAGCGGCGCATTACCGACGTATGCATGCTTAAAGTCGTGAAAGATCGGGTTTCCGTTGGCTGCATTTACCCCTTCCCCCATGCCGGTTTTTTCTATCGACTGGCCGATCATCGCACTTACAGCATGTTTCTGATTGATATTAAATTGATACGTTAACGTATTTTCCCACGTCAGCCCCGTCCCGAGCCATATACTTTGTGATACGGATTCCAACGTATTAAATTCTGTCGACGACAACGAAAATACAGGTGTAAAACTGCGATAAGTCCCACCGTTAAGCGTATAACCAAAATTACTTTTAAAAATCAAATCCTTTACCGGCTGGATGATCATAAAAAGATTCGCTTTCATGCGATGATTTTTATTGAGATTATAGGACCGGGTCTCCATCCGCGCAATCGGATTTCCGGTACGTACTTCCCAAGGTATGGCGTAATGATAATCCCCCTCCTCATTCAGATGAGGCAGAAACGGCGTAGCCTTTATCATATTGCGGACATCGTTATACCACATATCGCCGATAGCAATCCCACGGTTTTCAACATAAGAATACGTCAGGTTTTCCCCGAATTTGATGATATCCAGATTGCCGTCTTTCAGTAAAGTATATTCCGAGTTTATACGCGCCGTATAACGTTCGTAATCCGGGTGAGCCGGCTTTCCGAGAACCCCTTCCTGAGAAGTATACGCAAACCCAAGCGAATAAACGGCACCTTCGCCTCCTCCTGTCATATTCAATGCATAATTCTGCGTCGGCGCATTTTCATTCCGGGACAGGTCAAGCCAGTTCGTTCCCTGCCATGATCCGTTTTTTATCCGTTCCCAATCCGGTACATCCGCCGCAAAATCATAAGGCAGAAGTCCGTCCATCAAACGGGCTTCGTTTACAACGGCCGCATACTCCTGCGCATTCAGCGTCTGAGGCATACGATATACATTCTGCACCCCATAATACGCATCCAATGACACCTGCATCTTTCCGGCCCTACCCTGTTTAGTCGTAACCAATATGACCCCATTGGCGGCCCTTGAGCCGTAAATAGCTGCCGATGCGGCATCTTTCAGCACGTCAATCGACTCGATATCAGCCGGATTCAACGAATTGATATCACCGCCCGGAGACCCGTCTATAATATACAAAGGAGACGAATCGCCTACAGTACCCAAACCACGTATGGTTACTTTAAAACCTTCACCCGGCATACCCGAAGCCTGCGTGATATTTACACCCGGAGTCTGGCTTTGCAACGCACCCAATACATTGACGGTATTCAACTTTTGAACATCATCTCCCTTTACCTGCACCGTTGCGCCGGTTATCAGTTTCTTCTTCTGGACACCATATCCGATCACCACCACTTCTTCCAGTTGTCCCATATCTTCTTCCAGTACTACGGACAAATCCGTTTTACTTCCAATCGTAACCTCCTGGCTCTTATACCCTATATAAGATATAACCAATACGGCATTTCCATCCGGAACCTGAATAGAAAACCTGCCATCCATATCTGTTACAATACCCCTTGAAGTCCCCTTTAATGAGACACTGGCTCCGATAAGCGCCTCCCCGGCATCATCCGTTACGGTCCCTGTCACTTTTTTTTCCTGATTAACATCATTCGTGCCATTGGTCTCCGCATAAATACAAGGCAAATAAACCAATAAAAATGAGAAAACCAGAGTTATCACCCTAAGAGATCCCCTTTTTGATTGATCATAAAAAAACTGCATTTTTTTCATACAAACTCATTTTTAAATTTTTACACTATCTTTTTTCATATTCAGGAACAGGTAATAAAGCATCTTGCTATATTACTGTGTTTTCACGTAGTTAATATTCACATCTTCAGTTTTTCATAGATTTTATTTTTAGTTAAACATCATTATATATAAAAATCAATTAATCCTATTACTATTACACATGTGTCATCAGGTGTTAAATAATTTATTTTTCCGCAAATATATCGTGGTATACAAAAAAATAAAACTTGTTTTTGCGTATGAAGATCTTCAATTTGCGCAAAAGTCATTCACGGTATGAAAAAAGCAACGGTCAATATACACGGACAAGGAGGCGCAAATACACATACAATAACCATCCAATGGGGAGATTGGTGATATAGCGATAAAAATGGCAACTTGAAACTATTTTGAACGATTATACACAATGAAAAAGAAGATGAATTTAATTCTTAGTTTTGATGCATTCCTCATGTTTCTATTCAAAAATTCACAAAACAAATCAAGTAAAATCTGCATTTTATTCTTTGCATTTTGTATCTTTGTAACAAAATTAAAATTTTAAATTAATCATAACAATAAAGAATATGAAATTTCTTTTATTCTGTACCATAATTATAGCATTTTTTTCCTGCAGCAACGAGGAATTCGTCGCAAATGACACGAATTTAGATGATGCTACTAAACCTGAACATAAAAATGTATATAGAATTTTGGAAGAAGACGCAATTAAGAACCTGTTATCTTTTATAAAGCAAATGGAAAAATCTCCGGAAGGAGCCATTTCTACAAGAAATAAAGCCGTCAGAACAGTTAAGAACATAGAAATAATAGGGAAAGACAAGGAAAAAATATCAACGTATGCCTCCGGATATGATAACAATTTATTATCAACCATTAATGCAGATACGCTTATGTATCTCATAAACTTTGAAGAAGATCAGGGTTTCGCGATTGTGTCGGCAGATAAACGTTCAAACAATATTTATGCAATCGTTGATGAAGGTTTTATGGATGTAAACAGAATGGAACAGATTAACAATCCCGGGTTTATTTTGTTTATGGAAAGTGCTGTCAAAAAAGAAATCGAAAATCTTGCAACATACGATATAGCAACTTATAGCAGTGGATCCGGAGGATCCGGAAACACTGGAGGTGGCAATGATTTCCCTACCGGACCTTTGTATGTAGGCAGTGTAGCTCCAAAACTTAAAACAAAATGGGGACAAGGATATCCATATAATCTATATTGTCCGAACGGATGGACCGGATGTGTTTCTACTGCTATGGCACAAATATATTCATACTATCAAACCGTCAGTAATTTTAAATATAATTCTAACAACATAACATTAAATTGGTCACAAATAATATCAGACTGTGAAAATACAGATCCTTCTTATGGCCAACTTAATCATAACACCGAAAATACATCATCTGTGCAAATTGCTCATTTTATGCGCTATCTTGGATACGTACTTAATGCAAACTATTATACTGATGGAAGAGGTACTGCAGCATCATCTCGTGAGGCATTAGATTGGATGCTTCTATATGGTAAACTCAAACGCCAATTTTACGAAGGTTATTATACGGCAAACCATACTTATACTTCGGTCGCGCAAGGACATCTTGTTTATATAATAGGAAGAAAAACCGTTAATGGAGAGAGTGTTGGTCATGCGTGGATTATTGATGGCGGTATACAATATAAAAAATCTGCGACGACAATAGACTGTGAATATTTTGTACATTGCAACTGGGGTTGGAATGGCGTATGCGACGGTTATTACAAAGAAGATATCTTTAATCATAAAAATGGACCTGTGTATTGGGAAAAGATTGATTCTTTTGGTATAAAGGAGAATAGCAATTATGATCATGGTTTTGCTACGGCCGTAATATATAAATAAAAAACTATCATCAATTTTAAGAATTACAATTATGAATAACAAATTATTTTGGAAAGTAGCCATTTGGACTAATATCATTATAGCTTCATTTGTTTTCACATCATGCAGTTCCGATAATGGAGACAAAGACGAAAGTCACAGCGATTACTCCTTTTCATTCAAAGTTCTTGCATATAGTTCAAACCAGAAAACTACCCTGTCTTCACCATACGATAAAGACGTAGTATACTATTATTACAAGGACGACATTATTGTAAAATCATTACAAGAAACCGATCTGGTTGAATTGGATATTACCCAAGCTACCGATCATTTTGCAGATTTGAAGATTGATATAACGTCTCATGGGCCTGATGGCATTGCAACCCACAACATCGTTATTGAATGGAAATACAATAATACAATAACAAGAGACTCTATTGTATGCGAAATAGAAAAATCTGAGAACAATATATTAGTTAAAAATATATGGGTTAACAATGTATTAAATTATACCTCTTCAATGGAAAAAGAACAGCCAATTATATCAATCACAAAAGTAAGCCCTGAAGTTTTGGAGGTTTATGATATAAACAATAATGTTTCTCGCATAGAAAAAGAAGTGGACAGCCTGATATATGTATTTTGGTTGTCGGATGTTGAAGGAAAAGAAACAAATATTTTCAGTGAACAAGATGTCAAAGATAAAGGATTTATGATGAATTTTTCATTAACCAACAACAGCAAATATACAGTATATAAATTGGGGACATTCTGGAGTTCATTAGGGTTTGTTTTTGATGGGGAGCATAGAAATAAACTTCATTCATGCAACACCTTTTCTTCGAATATGAATATCGCAGATACATACGACATTGATTTAAATCCGGGAAAAACATTTTTTTACTCACAAAATTGGTGTCCATATAATGAAAATGAACCCACAGTAAACTTATTGCCTGCCGGCAAATATTACACTTATTATTATGAGGGATTTCTTGTTTTTAAAGATTATGTACCCGCCATCGATTGGTCTCCATACTATCAATACACTCCAATTATGACTCTGCATTTCGAAGTAAAATAGAGATTT
>DOZP01000323.1:0-5144 GCA_003517945.1 Porphyromonadaceae bacterium
TTTTCAGTCCACAAAATTACAATTAATTTTGATAATGAGGAAGGGGATTTGAAAAAGTTAGAGCACATATTTGATTAATTGTCTTATTGATAAACAAATAATTGAAATAAGTGGCATACCAACTTGTTTCAATTATTTGTTTTTTTATTACTTATTTACGTCCATCACCAACATTAAATGTAAAATTGTAAACAACTTTAGGACAATAACATTGAGCTGTATTGTCATTAATGGTTCTGGTAGTAACTTTATATCCTGTTAATGTAAATTTCTTTATTCCGATTTTAGAAAACTTAAATGTGCCGATTTTAGTTGTTTTACTCCAATTAAAAGACAGGCCATTACCTACTCCTATATAATAAACATCATCATAATTGAGGGTTAATGTATATGGCAATGGAGTAATAACATCTCTTTCTTGGTCTACAATAAAAGGCGCTTCTCCACAATTACAACCAAATCCGTTATCTGGTGGTAATGATGCATATGTTTTTATAGGTTCTGTGTTGACGGAATCATGTGAAATAATATAAAAACTTTCATATGGGTTAAATTCTTCAAAAATAATTCCCATGCTTGAGTTATGTAAACCTTCTGTAACTTCTTCAGCAGAGTTTCCGTTTAGATTTTCTTCAATATTTTTTTGACACCCTTCAAGAAGCATAAAACATGTTATAAATAAAAATATGATTATAGTCTTTTTCATGATAAAGTATGTTGATAATTAATATTTGATTTTAATCACAATCGATATACCATATTTGCCCCTTGCATATAGAATGCCGGGGCTATGCTTTATTCGTTTTTTTTGAGGACAATATGTTTGTGTTTCCATAAGAAAATATTAAATATAATTATATACTTATGATGTGTTGTAAAGATACAAAAATGAAATGAATATTTATATAATGACCTGTATTTTAACAATAATTACAATTAAAGTGTGAGTTTGAATATATAAAAAGCAGAGACCATTAAAATTAATCTTAATGGTCTCTGAAACGAAGAATATTTTTACCTGATGGATTTATTTCATTAGGTAATAGTTAATAAATTCTTAATAATGATCTTCCGGATAGCCGGTGTAACGATGTCCGGAGATAACGCGAGTTACATCTTTTGCCGGATCATGTGTAATGACATCTATTTCCCATTTATAAGCTATATTTGGATCCGTACGATTTTCTTCCGGGATAAATACGCTTTTAAAACTGGCTGTTCCGCTGCAAAGTGTCAATTTTATAAAAATACTGTCTGCTTGATTGCCGCCAATTGTTGTGGCTCCCTTAGGTATAATCTTACCTTCATTGATATAGCAATGGATATATTTCTGTGGGATGCCTTCTATACGGTCTTCGGCTGACTCCGGATTTCCTTCCGGCTGACCTTCGGGATTACTTTCCGGAGATATGGTAACCTCGTTGTTAGTTAGCTCGCTAAATTCGGAACTTTTTGATTTAAAAGAACCGGCATCGCCATCTAAGAAAAATTTACTTTTTAGCAGAAGACTGTCGTTGAGATAATAATCATCGATCCAAATCTCATTTATTTTGTTATCAGACGTATTGTATATCCGGATTTCATAACCATACGAATAATCAAAATATTGTTCACTCATATTTTCATCATACAATTCATAGAGAAATCGTCCGGAATACTCCAGTGTTTCACTGTCCCATATATCAAGGTCCTGATCGCAGGCGGTGAAAGTCAAACAACCTATAATGCTTAAAATATATAACTTTTTCATACGATTAATTATTAGTTATTGTAACATAAAATGTCATTCCGACATATTCGGCACCCCAACTGAGCGTATTTGTTTCAGGGTCATATTTAGCGTCTACGAGTTTAGTAACCGAATCTCCCCAACCCTCTACATCTCCGGAAATAAATTCGAGGGTATTGTCTTCTTTTAGTCGAAAATATCCTTGCGCAGTAAATGCAGCACCATAGCCGGCACGATATTGGTAAAAGCCACCGAGAAAATCGGATATGTAGAATAGTCCCGGCTCTTCCTGATTGATAATAATAGGGTAAGAACTGCCGTATCGGGTGATTGTACCTCCCGAATTACGGTAACTGTCAGGTGACGTGTTCCAAAAGGTGGATGTAATCGGTGCGCCGTCTGTTTCATATACATATACGGTGCGAACCGCTTCTTTGGCAAAACCGTCTTCATTATAGGAAGAATATTTCAGCGGGTAAGTACCCGGTTTATTAGTATTCACACTACCGGAAAGAATCACATCTCCACTCACATCCTCGCCGTTTGATATGGCGATAACTCCGGGATCAACAAATGCAGTACCTTTCGGCCAGAATAATTGAGATGCGCCTTTCAATTCCAAATCAACATAATAGGTGATTCGCGAAACTCCTTCTGTTTCTTTGTCACAGGATGTGAAAAACAGAATTACAGAGGAAATTATCAAGCAATATTTATATAATTTCATATTATACATATTTTTAATAGTTTACAATTGGAAAATTTATTTTCCTGATTTTTTATCCCACCATATCTTTTGGAAAAGATCATCTTTCTGACTCGGTGCATTCGGATTACGGGTCAGTACGTTATCCGGATAAATCGGAGATGCCGGTAGTGTAGCATTAGAGCGTGAGCGGCCGTTTACTGAAATGGTTAGATAACCAACCGGAAAATTGGCGAATGCATTACGTCTGTCGAGTTTTATGTCTATATCATTAACCGGAGGATACTTTGTGCGATTGCGTTCAAGAAATGCTTCCGTATGTTGATAGTAAGCGTGTGCTACCCATTTCTGCATGCCGATCCGGTGAAGCATTTCTTCCGTCGAACCGCCTGTCCATTTTGCATATCCGTTTTCTTCCAGAATCAGCTTGTCGGCAATGCCATGCTGTGCAAGGGATGCTTGAACACCTTGTTCGTAATATTCTTGCGCTTTACCTGCATTTCCTGCACGGGCATAAACTTCGGCAATGTAGAAATTCGTTTCCCAATGTGAGATGATCATAATATCCATATTTCCGGCGAATACAGCCTGGCTATAGGATTCCTTATCATCGGTAGTTCCGTTATCGTCAGAATCCATCCTTGAATCAAAATCACCAAAAAAGGCGCCTCTGTATACACCTCCTACGGCAGTAAACAACTTGGGCAGACGCGGATCATTATTAACGAACAAGTAGTCTACAAAATTTTTGGCGGCAATTACATTCGTTGACAGATAACTTGCTCCGCCGGCTTGAAATTCACGCATGGGATGACGTTTTCCCTCTTCTCCGTCACTCCATACGGCGCCTGATATGCGCGCACTTTCGGTTGTCAGGAATTCGTTGTTTTCAATAAAACTGAGTACGGCGCCGTTATTGTATTCAGTCGTTTCAGACAGACGCATCATCAGTTTAAGTTTGAGTGAATTGACAAATAATTGCCATTTTTCAAGGTCGCCTGCGAAAATAAAATCATATTTGGTATCGGCATCCGGAACATACGAACCGCTTAGGTCGGTAGCATATAAATCGTCGACACGTTTCAGCAGATCTGCATAAATCGATTCGCCACTGTCAAACTTAGGGCCCTGTATACCTTCATCGCCTTTCAGGGCTTCGCTGTATGGTATATTTCCCCAGGTATCGGTCAAGATCTGCCAGGTGTAGATAGAAAGCGCTTCCGCTATGTAATAGAACGCACGGTTTTCATTATCCGCCGATTTCTTGCGTATCACGTCAAGGTCTTTCAGTACGCCTGAAGTCATGTTACGATAGGCAGTACTATAATTTGCAGGCTGATATTCACACAACGCTTTGAATTGAGATGCGGTATAGTGCTGTGTCCAGTATTCAACAAAAAAGCCTCCGCCAAAACCCAGATCCCATCCCATCAGCGTGTTTGCCAGATTTATTTCGGCGGCGGGAAGCAAAACTTTTGGGTCGGGTATATCGGCCAGTGCGTTCGGGTCTGTATTGATATCCAGCCAGTCGCTGCACCCCCATGTTGTGAATAGGATGAATACTGCAGCTATATTTGAAATTAAATGTTTCATACTCTATATTTTTAACATATTAGAAAGATATATTCAATGAAAATGTGTAGGAGCTGTTCGTCGGGTTTGCACCGAATTCACCGAACTTGGCATCCATATCGTTACCAAAGGTGGTCGTTTCAGGGTCTATATATTGGTTTTCTTTTGCTTTCCACAGCAGGAAATTGGAAGCGTTGGCAGCTACTCTCAATCCTCTGATTTTGAGTTTTTCGCATACGTTTTTGGTGAATTGGTAGGAAAGGCTGACATCGCGTAGTTTCAGGTACGAACGGTCTATTACGGCGTATGCCGGCCCGTCAAAGCCTCCGTTACTGTAAAAGGTATGAAGCGCCATCGGATCTACCGGATTTGTATTTTCGCTGTATGATCCGTCGGCGTTTATAACAACCGAATTTGGAACCATGAACGGATAGCGGTCATTCAGTACCGTTTCGGGCGCACTTCCCGGCCAGTGCATGTAATCCTTTGTATAGGAATAGATGTATCCGCCGTACCGGAAGTCTAAGGTTGCGCTGAGGGCCAGGCCTTTCCAACGGAACGTATTGGTCAACCCCATACGGTATTTTTCGTTGATATCTTTACCGAAATACTCCTGATCGGCAGATTGCATCGGCATGCCGGCGCCGTCTACTACCGTATACTCTTCGCCATCGATTTCGACTTTGCGGGCTGTATTGACCTTAAATTGTCCGATAGGCTTTCCTTCTACGGCATAGATGCCGGCTCCGCCAAAACCGGACAGAAGGACTTCGTCCACGTCTAACCTTTCTACTTTATTTTTGTTTATCGTATAATTCCAGCCTATGTCCCATGAAAAATCTCTGATGATTAAAGGGGTAAGGTTTAGGCTCAATTCGAAACCTTTGTTGCGGACATCCCCGAGATTACTGACCATTTCGAAGAAACCGCTTGACGGATCGCGCGGCAGCACCTCGATCAGGTCTTTTGTGAATTTATTGTAAAAAGAAAAGTCTACACTCACACGATTATCCAGCATTCGCAACTCGGCTCCCACTTCAAACTCCCGGGTAAGCTCCGGTTTCAGGGTCTCGTTACCCAAACGGTCCGATAAGGTATAAGAGTTAACGCCTCCGAGCGGGAAAGTAAGGTCTTCGA
>DOZP01000323.1:5172-5341 GCA_003517945.1 Porphyromonadaceae bacterium
AATCATTACCGGTCATACCATACGCAACTCTTAGTTTGGCGAAGTCCAGCATACCGGTGTTCATATCTCGTTGACGCATGAAATCCGTCAGCAGGAAGCTGAATGTTGCTCCGGGATAGAAATACGAACGTTCTTGTTTCGGTAAGGTAGATGACCAGTCATTTCTCGC
>DOZP01000078.1:0-1090 GCA_003517945.1 Porphyromonadaceae bacterium
GAAATGTGCCATCTTCGCCAGAATTCCGTGATGGACGCGGACTGATAAGGTGAATCGAAATTGATATTGAACCGGAATCCCAATAATAGCGCAATTCCTATGGCCATATCGGAATATCCGGAAAAATCACAATATATCTGGAGCGCGTACCCGTATATTCCCAACAGATTTTCAACGCCGGTATACAGAGCGGGGGCATCGAAAATACGATCTACGAAATTCACGCTGATATAATCCGAAATGACACACTTTTTGAATAATCCGCATACGATCAGATACAGGGCTTCTCCCAAATGATTGTACAGAAGTCTCGGTTTTTTGTATATCTGGGGGATAAAATCCCTGGCGCGAACAATTGGGCCTGCCACCAATCCGGGGAAAAACGAAACGAAAAAAAGGTAATCAATCCATCGTTTCACAGGCTTAACCTGCCCCCGGTAGATATCAATGGTATAACTTAATGACTGGAATGTAAAGAATGAAATTCCTATCGGGAGAAAGATGTCAAGGGGTTTGTAGGTTAATTGTTGCAACGCCTGCTCATTCAGCATGTATCCCAGATGATGCCAGAAATTGATGGCCAGTTCGTACAGGAAGTTTGTATATTTGAAATAAATCAGCATGCCGAGATTTATACAGACACTGAGCGTCACCCACAATTTCTTCCTGATTTTAGTCTGCGTCGCAGCAATCATCCCGCCTATCCAGAAGTCCGATGTAGCTGTGAAAATAAGCAGCAGAAACCATATTCCGCTGGTTTTGTAATAGAAATAAAGCGAAAAGAGTGTAACATAAATAATACGCATCCGCAGGTTGTTGCGTAACGAATTGTATATGATGTAGAAACCGAGGAAAAGAAACAGGAATAGTCCTGTGCTGAACATCAAAGGAGAATCGGACTGGTATTTGAATATTTCAAGGAACTTGTGGAAAGACAGTTCGTTTAAATATTTTTCTATATCATTCCACATCTTATATTTCCTCCTCTTTTACCGGCTCTTTTTTTCCGGATTCTATTTCAATAAATTCACTTCTTGTCAGTTCTTCTTCGGACACTTCTTCGGAACCGGTTTCTTCCGGAACAAACTCT
>DOZP01000078.1:1261-7160 GCA_003517945.1 Porphyromonadaceae bacterium
TCACGACCAAACATACCGGCATCCAACCATTTTTTGCAGGAGTTATATCCGCCGGTTATTGAAAATAAATCCCAGCAGGCAACGCCTTGTTCTCTTGTATAAGCGGATATGGCATCAGCCACTTGAGAGATGTTGTCGTTGCGGACGTAATATCTTTTCTTATTTTTATATGTGCGCTTGTAGGATTCGGCAGGTGTAGTAATCAACAGGGCTGTTTCGGGCAGTTCTTCTTTTACCAGCCGGATAAGGGCGTCGACCTGCGAACAGAATTGCGCCTTGCTGAAATTACGCCCGTAGGCTTCGTTTGTTCCCAATGAGACAATAAGTAACGACGGTTTAAGCAATGCCAACTGGCGTATGTAACTGCGGTTTGTATAGTCGACATATCGGGCTCCGTTTACCCCGATGGCGTGATATAAAATACCCGGACTGCCGTTCATCAACATAAATCCGTAATAACGGTTACTCTGTGTTTTGTTTGTCCGGATGTGATCTTTGTCTATGCCGATACTTTTAAGACGGAAAGTATCTAACAGGTTTGTTGTCATAAACGTATCGACTACAATATCTTCACAGAATTGCTCTCCCCATGATAATGCGGTAATCGAATCGTAATGATGCGATGAAGGCGCCATGGGCATTGCGTTCCGGTCGCGGTATAGCAATACTTTGTTGAAACTGTATCCGGCGCCGTTGTTGGGTGCGATGATAAGATTAAAATCTATTTCGGGCGCACTGGTTTGTATCCCGATTCCGCCGATACCCCACGGACATTTGGGTGTTGATTGGATACAGCGTCCTGCAGTCCATTCCCTGATGTTTGAAGATATAAAATAGTCGGAAGGTTCATTTGCCTTTGATAACCTGAACGGCGCAATCCATCCGCGTCCGGCATTTCCGAATGACGTCTGCAACATACGCATGGTTTGTCCGCTTAGATAGCCGGCCTGGATATGTGAATCTCCGAGGTGTATAATGTTGACAACCGTATCTTTGCCCTCTCTCAGTTCTTTAAGCGCATTCATAAATGGTTGCAGGGAATTGGTCTGATCATTGATGACACATAATGTATCATTGATAAAAGGCAACAAGCTGCATACGCTATCCGTCAGCGGAGGCAGGTTACTTATTTCGTTCATTCCCGAAACGGCAAGTGTATCCGTGTTTTCAACAGCCTTTACATTTCCGGCACTCATGGTGAACAAGACAGAAATAAGGCCTCCCAACGCAATGCTTCCGGCTTTATTTTTCCACAAGTCTTTCATCCCCATCATACATACTTTTTTCTGTTATTATGGCATCAAACAATGCCTGGGCGATTTCGCGTCCTCCGCGAAAGCTGAGATGCGTATAATCTTTGCTTGCCCAGTTTGAGTTTACATATTTGACCATGCTGTTCTGGCCGCCCATGGCTGCAAAGATACTCCAGAATGCCACTTCTGTTCTCTTTGCCGTCTGGCGTTGTGCGCGTAGAAGCGATAATACGGCAGGCATGGTACTGTATGAACTGCCGTGCTTATGACTACGGTCGGATACGCCAAGCATCAGAATGTCGGCTCCCGGAAAACAATTTTGTATATGTTCTATCACTGCAACCATATGATTACGATACCAACCGTATTCACGCACCGAATCGCTGGCTACGTTCAGGCCGTATTGTAAAACAATCAGGTCGTAGGGCCTTATCCGTTGCAGTTCGCGGCAACTTTCGCGGTCAATCTCCGACATGATAACCCCGGAGTTGCCACGGAGAGAAAAGTTATCGACAACAACGCCTCGGTTATCTTCGAATGCGAATCCGATCGCTTCTAATCCGGTAGCATTTTTAAACTGGATGGTTCCCTGGGTATGTTGCCCTTCTATCTCAAATTGTGTTACGCTTTCAGTCGCCGGCAGTTCGTAATAAGATGTGTCCGAATCGTTTTTCAGAAGCAACTCCGTATTTTCATTATTTGAATAGATGAATTTGATGGAGGACACTTCTTCCAGTCCGGGATACATATCTACCGTCTGAAAATGTATGGAGGCATTGTCGGAAGCCGGCTCGAATAACAGACCGGACAGAACATATTTCCTGTTTTTATTTTTTATGATAGAATAGGTATTCCATCCGTCTGCGCTTTGTTTGATGGTAGGACGGTATTGCGCAACATTCGAAGTGACCGGAATGAAACCGACCCCGCGCCCTCCGAAATTCGCCTGCATTTTTGCACGGAAATCCGCAACAAAGATGTCTCCTTCAATAAAAGAATCTCCCAGAAATGCGATGCGGACAGGACGCCCCAGGTTATTTACATTATTCAGCGCGGCAAAAAAACGCCTCAATCCGGTATGCCCGGACGAAAAATCTTCTATATTTGTGTTGAAAAGATAATCCGTATTATTTTTGTCATTGTCAACTATTTTTGAAGATTCGCTTATCTGTTTCTCATTTGTTTTATGCGTAACGACAGAATCCGGGAAATCTTGCTGAGGCCAGTTTTCTGTCCGGTAATCCGATGGAACCGGAGGATATATCGTAGAGTCGGGAACAATCTCCTCCGGAGTCACAACTGTATCTTCGGAGTTATTTGTAAAATCGTCGACTGCATCATCGTCTGCCAATCCCGTCAGTAAGTTATCTGCGTTTTCTTCCGGATATTCCCGTATATCCGACAGTAAATCTACTTTTTTTATCTGCAGGCCCAGAATGGAATCCGGTAACCAGTATAACCCCAAATTAACGATTAAAGCTACGAACAAAATAGCAACAAAACGGTTTGCATAATTTTTCTTATTCATCCTGTTCTTAACGCTGACCATTCGTTATATCATTCCTTTTCTATAAAGTAGCGCAAATGTACATATAATAATTAAGATAAATAACAAATGCTTCACGTTTAATTTTTTTAGTCTTTTCAATAAAGCACATTTCACTAATTATCAATCATATAAATATATATCGATTTTATTTTACAACTGTTTAAGGCGATTATCCGAATTGCTTTTTTCTTATTTTTGCTTGTATATTCTCAAGTGCCGGTTACGGAGAAAATCCTAAAAATAAATTTTAGCCGGAAGTCGTGGATTTGGCTTGATATCACAGATAATCAACCATTAACGCCATTAAAAAAGGTTAAATCCGGAGAGAAAAAAGGTTTTTTTTGTGTAATTAAAAAAATAGTTTCTACATTAGCAAAAAAATAATATCTTTGTCTCTGAATAAAAGATTCGTCGCATAATCGTTAGATTATTGATTGATTCTGTTAAAAAAACAAACACTTAAATAATAATTGCACTATGAAATTCAAAATCAGTTTTTTATTTATTGTAATGATGATTTCGGTTTGCGCTCATGCTCAGAGTATGCGTAATCCATTGAACATGGAGCCGGCAAATATCAGGTTTAACAAAAGTGTTTCTCCCAAAAAACTTTCCGGCATGACTTTTTATCGTTCGGAGGGGATGCAATTTGACAGAACAAATATTGTTTACGGAGAGAACGGACGAAAAATTTTCGAATTGAATCTGCGTTGGAATGCTGAGAAAAACACATGGATGGATGTTTCAAAAAACGACTACGTATACAACGAAAACAGCATGCTTACATTCTCAAGCGTTTTTGCCGAAAATTCATGGAGAGGTTTGTCCAAGACGGAATATTATTATAATAAGGCGGGAAAAGCGGATTATTTATTTAATTACGGTTGGAATAGAAAAACGGACAGTTGGTCGGATAAGCCTGCCGTAAAAAAAGCATGGAGTTATGATGAAAACGGACGCGCGCTGGAATCTGTGAAGTGGCATTTTAATAAAAACACGGGAGAGTGGGACATTCCGACCACGCGTACCTTTTATTCGTACGATGAAGAAGGCAATCAGCGTGAGGAGGTTATACAGTTCTATAGCGACGAGTCGTGGAAAGATGCCGGCAAATATACTTATTCTTATAATGAAAAACAGAATGAAGTAGTGTGCATGTCGTATGTCGTATCCGGTGATAGTTGGATATACGATGGGAAAATTGTATGTTTTTATGACGATGACGGTGACATGGCCCGTTGCGAATATTATGACAACAACGCGGACGGTTCCATGAATGCATATTGTGTTTATACGTATGCGGATACGGAAAAAATAAAAAATAATGTAAAGGATGAGGATATCAATGTTTATCCTAATCCGGTCGTAAATTATTTTGATTTAGTGGTTCCGGAAGAATTAGTTGGTAAAACCGCTTTCTTTTTTGATGTTTCCGGCAAACAAAAAAAGACAGTTTTAATCAGCAATGTAAGTATGAAGGTCGATGTATCCGGTTTCTCGACGGGAATTTATTTTATGAAAGCGGATACTTATGTAAAAAAAATATTTGTAAAGTGAAATAATCTTGTTCATGGAACTTGTTCCATAATTGAAAAGTCCCGGAAGTGTTTGCTACGGGGCTTTTTTATTTCCGGATAAAATGAGATTTTATATCAGTTCTGCCATAATGTCATTTTTTTCCCTCAAATACCTTTATTATGTTTTGGTTTTCTTTTGGCACATTATTTGATGTGATATTTCAGAAATTCCTAAAACAGGTATTCGGACAATCAGGATTAACAACAATTAAATATAAAAAAATGGGAAAAATTATTGGAATTGACTTAGGAACTACGAACTCATGTGTCGCAGTATTAGAAGGCAGTGAGCCGGTTGTTATCGCAAACAGCGAAGGGAAACGTACGACACCTTCTATCGTCGCATTTGTAGATGGCGGTGAACGTAAGGTTGGAGACCCGGCCAAGCGTCAGGCGATCACAAATCCCAGAAAGACGATTTTTTCAATCAAGCGTTTTATGGGTGAAACGTATGATCAGGTGCAGAAAGAAATTTCGCGCGTACCGTATAGTGTAGCACGTGGTGATAACAATACGCCGCGTGTGGATATTGATGGTCGTCTGTATACTCCTCAGGAAATATCGGCGATGGTCCTTCAGAAAATGAAGAAGACGGCAGAAGATTATCTCGGACAGGAAGTAACGGAAGCTGTAATCACCGTTCCGGCTTATTTCAGTGACGCACAACGTCAGGCTACAAAAGAAGCCGGTGAAATCGCGGGACTTACAGTAAAACGTATTGTGAACGAACCGACTGCGGCATCACTGGCGTATGGTTTGGACAAGTCAAATAAGGATATGAAGATCGCCGTGTTTGACTTGGGTGGCGGTACGTTCGATATATCTATCCTTGAACTTGGCGGCGGTGTTTTTGAAGTGAAATCAACAAACGGAGATACCCATCTGGGTGGTGACGATTTCGACCACGTAATTATTGACTGGTTGGCGGAAGAATTTCTGAAAGACGAAAATGTAGACTTACGTAAAGACCCGATGGCTCTTCAACGATTGAAAGAGGCGGCGGAAAAAGCGAAAATCGAATTATCAAGTACTACAAGTACGGAGATAAATCTGCCTTATATTATGCCGGTAGATGGAATACCAAAGCATTTGGTACGCACATTGACACGTGCGAAATTCGAACAATTGGCCGACAAACTGATTCAGGCATGTCTTGAACCGTGTAAGGTTGCTTTGTCCGATGCAGGTATGAGTACTTCCGATATCGACGAGGTGATTTTGGTAGGTGGTTCCACACGTATTCCTGCTATACAGGAATTGGTGCAGAAATTCTTTGGAAAAGCTCCGTCAAAAGGTGTAAATCCGGATGAAGTGGTTGCTGTAGGCGCTGCTATTCAGGGTGGTGTTTTATCGGGAGATGTAAAAGACGTCGTTTTGTTGGATGTGACGCCGTTGTCATTGGGTATTGAAACGATGGGGGGCGTAATGACCCGTCTGATTGATTCGAATACGACGATTCCGACACGTAAATCGGAAGTGTTCACTACGGCTGCGGATAATCAGCCGTCTGTTGAGATTCA
>DOZP01000159.1 GCA_003517945.1 Porphyromonadaceae bacterium
CAAAACTCCGATCCGCGACCTGTTTGACAAATCGAATCTCAACTATCTCAAAGAACCTAACGACTTTGGTGAACCGAATTTGTTTAATTTTTAATCGTCCACTTTTTTAGTGGACAGTAGTGAGGCAAAATATTAAAAAGTTGACTTCCCTGAATGGCTTGACCACGGTACCTGCTTTTAAAGTCATGCTGTTTTTGTTTTAAAAAAGTCCGATGAAGTTGGATTCCATCGGACTTTTGTATTGAATATAAAGTGATTTATCGGCAATCGTCTTCCGAACAGAACGACCAACCGTCCCGACAATACGACTTTTCGCCCATATGCCCGTCCACCACGGAATATGAGGCTGAACAGTTTTCCGATCATTTATTTCAGTTTATAGCGAACCAATACAGGATTATTATCGACATTTTCCGAGGCCGTGCGAATGGCTCGGGTCCACTCCCGTTCATCTGAACCATGGATAAGTACTGCCGAAGATCCGGTTGCCCAAAACCAATTGTCTTCGTCGATAGTGATACGCCGTCCGTAAAGCAAGTCGGCAACCCTTACAGGCTTTTTTTTAAAACGGTCATAAAATACATATTCAAACAATCCGAAGCCGCTCGACAGACAAAGCCATTGGGGCGATACGGCATGGGTACCTGTAAAGATACGCTTACCGGAATTCTGCAATTCGGTAAATTTCTGGAAATCATCGCTTTCCATTTCCAATATTTTATCCCTTGTCAGGAGATCGGAGGAATATTCGACCTTATAAATGGCTGTAAGCCCCTCTGTGCTCACCTCGTAGATCATGTTGTGAAATTGAGGTGCAAAACTCAGGTTACCGTCCCTTTTTGAGATCAGGTAATCCAATATTTCCATCCTAAGTTTAACAGGGTGATCTTCTTTCAGAAATTTTTGGGTCGTTTTTCCGTCGGGTGTAAAAAAAAGCAACTTATGGTCGCCATCCGAAGACCCCGAACCGTAGTAAGCAGAGGCACTAAAGCCATTTACCAGTGTTCCGTCCCCCAACAGGCCCATTTCACCCATGATAAAATCGAAAGTTACATATCTTTTGAACCTCCCGTCGAGATCATAGATCAATGCTTTACGCCCCGAAAGATCCACGATCAATACTTCTCTGTTCACATAATCGATCTCGAAATCATGTATGCTTTGATATTCACCCGGCCCTCTCCCCCTTCGTCCGATCTGGTATAAATATTTTCCCATGCGGTCAAAAACAACCAACTTTTTGGCCATGTAATGATCCGATACAAATACTTTATCGTCGACTACCCTTATCTTGGTAGCAGAACCCAATAAAGAATTACTCGTATTTTCCAACGCGATCACCTCGTATTCACTTACCATATTCTCTATGCCTTCGACGACCTCGGCCGGAATAATGATCGTCTCGACATCGTCCGTTGCGATCGTTCGTGATGAACGGCTGCATGCAAAAAACAACAAACAGGATATAAAAACAATGAATATCTGTTTCATGGCTGCGGGAGAGAAAGAGAAGTTAAAGTAAGAAAATTTAGTGTGGCGTCAGACATGCATCAACGCAAACGTTCGTGCCATCTTCGGATGGTGCGCATTCATACCATATCCCAAATCGAACAGAGCCGTCCTTTTTTGTAATGGCACAGTCTTCTTCTGTCGAGATCAAAACAAATTTTTCCTTGTCATCATCTTCTCCTCGTGCCAGTGCCGCGACATTCCGCAGGATCAGTTTCTCCTGTTCGGTCAAGGGTTTTGAGGCAAACAATACAACGGACAAGCCTCCCACCAACAGTAGGCCGCCCAATAAAGCAAAAAATTTGATTTTCATTGTGTGTAAGTTTTTAGTGTGAGAAAAACAGTTTTCATCAAGACACAATCCAATAGCGGATATATTCGAGATAATCGAATACAAAGCAAAAAAAAAAAAACGAATTTTACAAATTTTTACCCCAATTAGTTAAAACTTATTTCAGATAAACGAGTTGCAGGATCGGATTCATATTCAAGATATCCTCTTCGGTCATACCTTCCGTAAATGTACGCAGAGTTTCTTTGGCTATTTCCGGGGTTTGTGGGTCATTGAGCGTGCTGTGAACCTTTACTCCGTTCAATGCCGACATTAAAACATTCGGATCGTTCGAATCGATAAACCAATGGGAGACGATGGGCAATCCCGTTCCGCTGTAATCCAAAACCTGCCCCGTCATCAACTCCTCCTCTTCGAGGGAATATACGGTAAAGAATTCGGTATTGCGATCACTCAACCACTTTGTAACGATATAATCTCCTTTTTCCTGACTGGATGTGCTCCATGTAATCGCAATATCACCCGATTGTTCCCGGCCAGCCAATAGCGGAAGTTTGTCGTTTTTGATTTCATACTGCATATACAGGAAGACCGAATCGCTTTCAAAATGATAGAGATCGTTGTGAATGCCATAACGTATACCGATCCCACCTCCCTTCAGCACCTGAAAATAGGAATTAGCAGGGGTAAGCATAAAAGGGTATGTAACGAGGTTGGGGAAAAAATTTTTAATAAAATTACCCTGGGGATCGGCCATCCACAAACCGGTGTATTTTTCGTCGATCCGGGTCGGGGTCATGTCGAACGAGGCGCATAAAAAATTCCCGTCGGGAAGAACGGTCATCTCCCGGATAAATCCGTTTTCGGGGGTGAAATCGTCAATCGCATATCGGAATTCTCCGCCATCGACGGCATAGGCAAGGATTCTTTTATTGATCGCGTCGTAAATAATCACCGTGCGTTCCTTTTCATTCACCATCACCGAACTCATATCTATGTATTCCTTCGGGCCTCTGCCCCGATATCCTATCTGCGACAGGAATTTCCCGGTGGTATCAAAAAGATAAACTCTGCCGAATCGTTTATCGGCCACGACTATCTTGTCCGCGACAAAGAAGACCGTGGTAACCATCCCGATCAGGTTATCCGGGGATGTTTCGAGTTGAATAAACCGGACGGAATCCACACGTCCGGTCATGTCGATGCTCCGTTCGTCGGCTATTTCAGGATCGATCGTTAAAACCCGAGCCATATTTTGCTCTTTATGATTACCGCAAGCAGAGAGAAGGATGCAAAGAAGAAACAAAAGTTTTATTCTCATGGACATAAAATTAAGATACGGAGGATTTAATATATTATTTCGATATTAGATCCTCTGTCGATTCGTTAACGGAAATTAAGATCCTTGGTTGGTGGCACAATTTAATACTCCATAATCACAGGCATCGGTAGCCACATTCGTGCGAACACAACAAGGCATATTTCCATATCCGTCCAAATAAAGACTACCGGTTATATACCCCGTAATCCAATCACTATTTTCACCCTGCGCGATGGCTTCGGCATTCCTTAAGATCAATTCCTCTTGTGGGGTCAAGGGTTTTCGGGCAGACAATACCACGGACAAACCGGCCACCAACAGCAGAGATCCGCCCAATAGAGCAAAGAATTTAGTCTTCATGATGTTTGTGTTTTAAGTTTGAAATAGTTTAGTATGAAAATGTTTCTCTTCCGATACAGTCCGGTCATCGGATATATTCGGAATTCCCAATACAAAGCAAAAAAAAAAACGGACATTCCCAAATATTTCTGCAGATTTATTGAAATTAAGGATAGCCGATGTTCCGGCTATCCTTGAATGGACGTTTATCCGCTTTTGTTATTTCCTCCTGCGTCTCGGTGTGTGTTTCTCTCCTCCCGGACAGGCAGACCGAATCAATTCAATACGTTCAAATCCAAATAAGCTGCATCGCCTGTTTTCAAATCCCATGTATACAATCTGTTTTTAACGGGATCCAAATATATTCTGAAAAAAACACGATCCGTAAAGAGTTCGTATATCTGATTCCCATCCCAGTCGTATATATGAACGGTTTTTATATCGGGTACATCATTCCCCGTCCATTGTTCTTTGCCCCAATAGGTTGCATATATATAGTTATCATCGGCCTGCACGCTGTTGTAGTATTTATTTAACGGATCCATGTCCGTTTCAAAAAGAGAAAAACCAGGATTTTTTTGTAAACGATACCCGATAATTCGCCCCGTTTGGATGTCGATGACATTGATCTGTGGAAGATTGGACATCGCCTGTACGATTCTTGAGCCGTCGGGCTTGATGGCATCGAAAGAATAAAAATAGTTGAACTGGAAAAGTTTGGATTTTTTGTTTTCAAATTCCGATGTTTTATAAATGGGGTATTCTGCCAACAATTCGTCGCTCCGGATCGTCCGCTTCTCATAAAAAGGAGGCGTCATTTTCGTTTCGCTCAAATAAGCGGTCGACGCAAAGGCAAACAATTGATCTTCGGTGTGACGATACATATGAGAGTAAAACGCATACCTGTCTTTGATTCGGGTCTCGTACGGAACGATCGAATCGTGTACAGTGAACCCTTCTTTCAGGGATCGGCTGATGTTCCAAAAAAAGAGCTGCTTTTCGTTCATAGCCTCCACCAAGGTCATCAGATCGCCCCCTTCCATATAAAAGTTGGAAATTGGACCGACGGAAATCGATTCTCCCGGCCCCCTGCCCTTGCTGAAAAAAGAGCCCATTTCTTCACCCGTATCGACGTTCATTATGTTGAAAAAAAAGTCCGGCAACAACGCATTCCAAAAGATTATCAACGAATCGTATACCGCCATCTCTCCATAGCTGCGGCCGTGCAGGGGAACCGGAGTGGAGATCATCTTTTTTACGATTTTTCGGCTATCGTTTATGTACCGAATCTCTCCGTTGAAATATTCGGCGTCTTTATTCCTGAGACAACAAACGAATGTACCGAACACCAGAATAGAGATGGCAACGATGGTTAATCGACTATTCATATCCGGCAGGATTATCGGTTAAATTATCCCACAGGGGAACAATAATGTTCCCCTGTGGGAATTATCAATGTTATCATTTTGTGCAACGATCCTTATTATTTTCCAAAGAATAACCATATGTTGGTGCAGTCGGACAAGGATAAATCATATCTGTATTCGTCTTCGAATCACAGAACATTTTTAGCCCATACTCTCCATTTGGCCCCGAGTTTCTGACGCAAGAACCAACCGGGGTTCCTTCATTCTGCGCGATGGCTTCGGCATTCCTTAAGATCAATTCCTCTTGAGGGGTCAAGGGTTTTCGGGCAAACAATACCACGGACAAACCGGCCACCAACAGCAGGCTGCCCAATAGAGCAAAGAATTTAGTCTTCATGGTACTTGTTGTTTTAAAGGGTTAAAAGATTGTTTTCATTCTGATAAAGTTCGGTCATCGGATATATTCGGAATTCCCAATACAAAGCAAAAAAAAAAAACGGACATTCCCAAATATTTCTACGGATTTTTTGTAACACGCATACGATGATCCGTCATCAGAAAAAAGAAACCGTCTCAAATTTCATTTTGAGACGGTTTCTTTAATCTTGGCAATGAAAAGAGATTATTTTCTTTTCTTCTTTTTGTCGGGAGCCTGTGTCAGCGCCGATGCAGCCACGCTTTTGATCGCTTTCGGAGTCTTGGGATCGCTCAACAGTTTACTTGCTTTCGAAGCGACCGGATTGTGCGTTTTTTCGTTTTTCATAGTTAATGAGATTAAAGATTTAATAAATTATAGTGTTTATAAAACAGTTCTCTGTCGCCGTTCGGTCGGGTAAAAACAAGTTCTATGCCAAAAACGGCTTCCTCCGGGATCAAATCGATTGGTACGTCCGAAACGGGCGAAAGAACGGGGAGGCAACGCCGCCTCTGCCGACGCACCGGCGAGGGAAGGTGAAAAACACAAAAAAAGGCCCCGCAAGGAGCCTTTTTCGCAGGTATGAAAAAAATTATTTTACGCGGTTCATGTCGACGATCAGTTCGACCACCTTGTTCGAGTAGCCCCATTCGTTGTCGTACCACGTAACCAACTTCACGAAGTTGCCGTTCAACGAAATACCGGCCTTCGCGTCGAAAATCGACGTGCGGGCGTCACCGATGAAATCCGACGAAACCACTTCGTCCTCGGTGTAACCGAGAATGCCTTTGAATTCGCCTTCCGAAGCAGCCTTCACCGCCGCGCAAATTTCGGCGTACGTGGCGGCCTTCTCCAAACGGCAGGTCAGGTCGACCACCGACACGTCGAGGGTCGGCACACGGAACGCCATACCGGTCAGTTTG
>DOZP01000024.1:0-4755 GCA_003517945.1 Porphyromonadaceae bacterium
CCGGGCCGTACCTTTCCGGCCGGCGAGTATTTCTTCACGCTGGGTAGAAGGATCGTACTCATGATTTTCCCACTGCCTGTTTTCGTAAGCTGCCGTCTGGCGGTATGTAAGGCCTTCGACCGGCAGGATATTCAACCTGAGTGATACATCGGGGCGGAACCATTTGTCCAACCCTTCGCGAGTCTGGAGCGCGGCTTCGGCAATTTTGTTGACGCTGGCCCCCTCGCCACCACCGGTCCATACATTCCATCCGGTCGCACTATTCGGATCAAGCATGGGCTGCGTGGGGTTTGTGAGCAGGACACCTTCCATATCACCCCGGTCAAATCGCCGGTCGCGTGCTGCCTGCCGGTAAGTAAGGTGTGTGGAGATATCGAGCCATCCGTCGAAGAGTTTAAAATCGGTATTCATTCGTCCCGAATAGTCTTTGCGGTTATCGTACTTCAGCACGCCGTGATTATCGTTATACGCTACCGAAGCATAAATACGGGCATTCTCCGAACCGCCCTGCAATGTGATGGTGTGCCGTTGCGAAAGAGGCTGATCGCTTAACGCCTCGTCATACCAGTCCGTATCACCGCCAAAATCACCTTTTCCGCCTGTCGCGAGATACTCGGCAGCATTGAGCATATGCGGTTTACCAAATGCCTGTCTGAACATTGCTTCACCGGTGTATGACAATTGTATCCGTCCGGCTTTCGCCTGTTTAGTTGTGATCAGGATCACGCCACTGGTGGCTCTCGATCCATAGATTGCACCCGCCGAAGCGTCTTTCAACACATCGATGGACTCAATTTCTTCCGGAGAAATATTGCGTATATCGCCACCGGGCATTCCATCGATGACAATGAGCGGCGACTTGGAGGCGTTGATCGATCCCATACCACGCAATTGGAAGGTACTTTCGGCATTGGGGCTGTCGTTTCCTGCCATCACCAATCCGGCGATTTTTCCCTGCAGGGATGCGGCGATATCCGTACCGCCTACGCCCACGGGTAGGTCGTCAGCCGACAGGGAAGCAATGGCGCTGGTTACCTGCCGCTTTTGCATGGTTCCATAACCAATCACTACGACTTCGTCCATTATGTTTATATCCTCATTAAGAGTGATATCTATCGTTTGCTTGCCGGCCACTTGAATTTCCTGGCTCTCAAATCCGATATACGAAAAAATCAGGGTAGCATTGCCGTCCGAAAGATCCAAAGAATAGGCTCCGTCGATATTGGTAATGGTACCTTGTGTAGTTCCCTTGACCCGCACTGTCACGCCGGTAAGCGGAACCCCGTCGGCATCAACCACCGTACCGGCAACAGAGACCTTCTGCTGAACAATTTGTGAATGTGTATTTTCCGCCAACACCGGAAGGGTGTAGAAAAAAAGTAAAAACAAACTGATTTTCATGAATCCGAAAGTTTTCAATAAATAGTTACATGGCGAATGATTTTTATTACGACGTAATAAACAAAAATAATTCATGTGTCTTAGTTTTTTAATTTTTAAAATGTATAAAATTCTCTTTCACCGGCTTAAGATTGTATGCGCCGGCACTTTTACGGTTTATTAATGTTGGATATACTATCCTTAGCATGCTTATACCATATTTTTACCTCCTGTTATTTAAATTAAACAATATTTTACCTGTACCTCATTAAAATCCAAAATAGCGCTTTAATTGATGCTGCAAATATATAATATAATTTTTTATAAAAAAAATGTCGCTCAATAAGTTTGCGCTGTAATGTTTCAGTGAAAATTTTTAACAGGGTAGTTTGTGAAGGAATTTATTATCTGCCGAATTGATTCGGAGTGTATAAAAATAAAAAAAATAGCAACGAAATGTTTTGTGTTTTTTATTGTTTTTAATGCTCTTGCGATGTTCTTTTAAATATGATATCATGATACTAATCTATCGAAACAATATAGAGATGATAGGGTAGGAAGGGCTTTTTGTCCGGTTATATAAGTTGTGCCCCGGTTATAAAAATAAACGGGTTTATTTTGTACTTCTCCCGGCTTACACTATATTTGCACAAAATAATAGAAATAATATAAGATGTGTGTATACGCATGAATACTGATTTTAAGATATGAAGCTTAAATTAATTTACCCAAAATGGAAGAAATTACCGGGGCAGACGACTTTTAACCTGCCCCCGCACGGGCCGGTNNGTGTTTGCAGCTACGCTCCCCGCATATGTAGATATCTCGTTTACGGACGAAAATGTGGAGGAGCTTAATTTTGATGAGGAGTGTGATTTGGTTGCCATTTCAATGATGTTGAGTACGCAGGTAAAGCGCGGATGGGCGATTGCCGATGAATATCGTCGTCGTGGCAAACAGGTTATGTTTGGCGGAATTTCTACTATGTTGCATGCCGAAGAAACCATGTTGCATGCGGATGCTGTTTTTCTCGGCGAGTCTGAGGGGCGTATGGAAGAGGTACTGAAGGACTGGAGAAACGGAACGTTGAAGAAAGTCTATAATTATATGGCGCAGCAACCCCCGATTGAGGATGTGGGGCCTGCACGCCGCGATTTATACAAACGCGAACTGTATAATCACAAGGGAGTGCAGATGGTTGATCTGTTCCATGCTTCCCGTGGTTGCCGCTTTAGCTGTTATCCGTGCGCGGTATCTTATCTTGGCGGTCGCGTGTTTCGTCCCCGTCCGATGGATAAGGTGATTGAGGATCTGGCTTCGATAGATAATAATCGTCTGTTTGTTGTGGATAACTCGCTGGCCCAGAATAAAGAATGGGAGATGGATCTTTTCCGTGAGATGATACCGTTTAAGAAAAAGTGGATGAGTCATACCATTGAAGACGATCCTAAAATTCTGGATCTTGCGGCTCAGGCCGGCGCGTGGTATGTTTATCAGGCTGTATATGATACGTCAAACTATATTAAGGAGCGCGTGAAGCGTTATCATGATTATGGTATCGGCGTGGAAGGTACGATTTTGCTGGGGATAGACAACCAGACGGAAGATGATATCAAACGGTTGGTAGATTTTCTGCTGGAGATAGATCTTGATCTTGCCGAGTTTACCGTAATGACTCCGTTCCCTCATACAAAAGGGTATGACGATTATCTGCGTCAGGGACGGATCTTTGATTTTGACTGGGATCATTATAATGCCGGACAGGTTGTCTTTCATCCGAAGCATATGTCGGCCGAACGTTTGCAGGAACTTTACGAATATGCATGGGATACGTTTTACAAAGACGAAAGCCAGGAGCAGAAAATGTTCCGCCTGTTTACCAACGTCGTGTTGCGCGAAATGAAAGAAGGCACATACCGTCCGCGTAACCGCGATCTTGTCAATAAGTCATTCGGAAAAGATGTTGTGAGAAATATCAAAGCCGGATAAATACTGCGGATAACGTATATTTGTTTCGGGCGGAGCAGAAAAAATAAAAGCAATTCTTTACAGGAGGAATTGCTTTTATTTTTTTGAGATATCCGTATAAAATTATTTCATGTCGCGATAGTCAAAGAATTTAATCACTTTGCGGCTTGTCGGGGGCATTTGTTTTTTGGCGATTAGCTCTATCGGTTCGCATACCACATCCGGCGCTACGCGTATTTTTGAACGGAACAGGTCTTTTATCTGTTTGATGAAATATTCATTATTGTTCGGTGTTCCGATAAGAATGCGTATTCCGTCCGTACCGATCGTGTTTGTGTATACTTCGACAATATAGTTTTTTACTTCCGGAATGTTTTCGAGAATATCGTACAGGGCGGCGGGGTAGAGTGTTGTTCCTTTGTATTTGATCATCTGACCTTTGCGGCCAAGGATGGGGCCTAAGCGTAACGTGTTGCGACCGCAGGCGCAAGGCTCTTCGAAACGATAGCATACATCGCCTGTTTTGAAACGTATCAGCGGCATACCTTCCACTCCGAGCGTGGTAATGGTTATCTCACCCGGTTCGTCGATTTTTACAGGCTGATCATGATCGTCCAGAAATTCTACGATTGTCAGGTTCGGTTTGTGATGCGTTCCGCATTCCTTTTCGCATTCGTTGAATGATGACTGCATCTCGGTTGAGGCATAATTCACATGCATGGATAATTCCGGCCATAATGCATGGATTTTCTCTCCGAGGATGTTGTAGGTATGTTCGTTTGTACGTATTGTTTCGCCGACACAGATCGCGCGTTTTATGGATGAGTTCCGGTAATCAATGTTGTGGGCTTTGGCAAATTCGATCAGTTTTATCAGGAAAGAGGGTACGCAGATGCACACGGTAGGGTTGATACGGCGAATGGTGTTCCATTGTAATTCGGGGATGCCGTTTCCGACACGTATGATTCCCGATCCGAATTTGAGGCTTCCGAGTAAACATGCCTGCCCTGCCATGAAGCAACGGTCGATAGTAGCCATCAACTGGATGATGTCGGAAGATTTGCATCCTGCGAATTCGTAAGAAAGCGCTTCGCTTAATGCAAGACGGCGCAAGTCGTTTTCCGTATCTGCAAATGTAACGGGTTCGCCGAGTGTTCCGGATGTGGTGACATAATCGCGCACCTCTGTTGCGGGCACGCATAAAAAGTCCATGTTCCGCAGTTGCAAATCCTGTTTGGTCGTGACGGGTATTTGTTGAAGGTCTTCTATCTGTTTGATTTTTGAAATGTCAATTTTTTCTTTTGCAAATAGTTCTTTGTAAAACGGAGAACGGGCGTTTACATACGCAAGTGTTTCTGCCATTTTTTTTTCCTGACAGGCCTTTATTTCCGGCTGTGAAAGGTATTG
>DOZP01000024.1:4812-5207 GCA_003517945.1 Porphyromonadaceae bacterium
GTTTCTTTATCTCCGTCGATTTGCCCGAGCATATAATCGCAACGGGCTATGAATGCCTCTTTTTCTTCGGGCGTATAATAGTCTGTGTATCTTGTTTGGCCGGAACGTATGTCGTGTGCGATGTAATTGTTATTGTATAATTTATAATGTTTGTGTATACGTTTATTAATAAGCGAGGCTACCGTTTTGTAAAATTCATTCGGATTTTTATGATCTATATCAAGTTCTTCCCGGGTAATGGGTTTGCATATGCTTATGTTTACATAGCCCTTTTGCTGCGTAATTCCGGTGAGAATACTGTTCAGGTCTTCTCCGGGTTGTTTGATATATTTTTCGCACTTATGTGAAAGATACAATTCGCGTGTTTTTAAAATGTCGCACGATTCTATCTGGTA
>DOZP01000024.1:5323-10181 GCA_003517945.1 Porphyromonadaceae bacterium
TTTTCCGTAAGGGTGTAACGTATATATTCGGAGAGATGCATGGAGTTTTTGATAAATTCGCGGATATTGCTGCTTCGTATCACTTTGAACATCTTATTCGCCTTACCGATGTCGACTACCAGTTGCGGATTCATCAGGTTACTGCCGAATGTGATTTCCGTAGTCCTGAATCCGTTGATATGCAGTATGTATTGTAATAAAGACGAATCAAGCATGATATCCCGGTGATTGGAGACAAAAAGATAGTTTTTATCCGGATCCAGCCCGTCCAGTCCGTCGTATGTAAGTTCTTTCATGGAACGGGAAATGAATTGCTTGTTTACATAATACATCACTTGCTGCTGAAATTCGTCAGTGGTACGGATATTGCGTATCATTTCTCTTATTTCTTCAATATCCTTGTCCGGGAAAATATATTCCGATAACGTCTCGAAATACTCGCTGGCTGCAATGCGTTGCATAGCAGGCGGTATTTCAGAAAGATAATAAGGACGTATATCGTCGAATTTATTTTGCATGATGATCTGTATTATTTCGGTTGTCAATAAATTTTACGGGTTTACGGTTTATATCCGGAAAATTGATTTTCCGGATGTCGTCTACGGAACAGATTTCAATTTCAGGCGCCACACGTATCCTTGCGCGGAAATGGTCTTTCAGGTCTTTGATAATGTCAAACGACGGTTGCTTGCGCAATCCCACTTTAATAATGATACGGTCGTTTCCGAACTCATTATTACCGACGGTCATTACATAGTTTTCGATATAGGATATATTGTCCAGCACATCGAAAACGGCAGGCGGATAAAGTGTCGTTCCTTTGTATTTCACCATGTGGTTTCTGCGTCCGATGATGGGGCTTATACGCATGGTAGTCCTTCCGCAACGGCACGGTTCGTAATGGAAGCGGGCCAGGTCTCCCGTTTTGAATCGTAACAGCGGCATACCTTCAACGCCTAAAGTAGTAATAACCAGTTCGCCGGTTTCTCCTTCACCGACCGGCATTTCGTCTTCGCCGATCAATTCACATATAATGAGTTCGGGATGATGGTGGCCGCCACATCCGAACCGGCACTCGGTGAATGTTGTAGCCATTTCTGTCGATGCATAGGTTGAATAGAGTTCGATATCCCACTTATCTCTGATACTTTGTCCGAGCAGATTTAACGAAAAATCCTGCGCGCGCAGGTTTTCGCCTATGCAGACAGCTTTTTTTATGCTTGAATTTTTATAGTCAATGCCGTTTTCTTCGGCATATTTGATGATTTTCGGAATAAAAGACGGTACGGCAATAATTGTGTCCGGACATATCCGGCCGATCGTATCCCATTGCAGTTCCGGTATTCCGTTTCCAACCCTTACGATGCCTGCGCCGAGTTTCCGTATGCCCAGAAAGTAAGCCAATCCTGCCATAAAACGTTTGTCGATGGTAGTCATTAGCTGGAAGACATCTCCCGGATTGGCGCCCGCACATTGGAATGAAATCTTTTCGTTGTATGCCAACCGGTCCAGATCCGCGTCTGTCATGGCGAATGTTACCGGGTCGCCAAGTGTTCCCGACGTTGTGATATAGTCAATGATTTTATGTTTGGGAACACAGATAAATTCCTTATTGTATTGTTGCAGATCGGCTTTATTCGTAAAGGGAATATCTTTCAGGTCTTCAATTTTCCGGATTTTTTTTATATCTGTATGATTTTCTTTGAATAATCTTTTGTAAAAAGTCGAATGGTTTGACAGATATTCCAATACCACAGCCAATTTTTCTTCCTGAAACTGCCTGATTACCGCTTGGGGTTGTGTTTCTATATCCGGAATTGGGTTCATGTCGGATTATGCGAATAGAGCCTTTGTTTCATCCGGTGAAAGCTGCCTGTATACGGCGCGGCCGCTTTCGCCGTTGACTTCGGGAAATGTTACTTCAAAATATTCTTCGTCGTAAAATGACAGTTTTGAGTTTGTATCCGGGTTACACTCAAGGTATGTGACTTCCTTTTCTGATAACTCTTTGCTTTCGCAAATCTGTCTGAATAGCGAGTATCCGGCGTATGTAACAGATGTTCCGGGGTTATCCTGATACAATTCCGTCGCAATGACAAACGTTTGCTTTTCTTGTTTGATAATTTTCAATCCGCATTTGGACGGAAGATCCCATTGTCCTTTAAAATCAAAAACTTCGTCGTAATATTTTTCAGGGACTTTCATTTTAACGTAATGTTTTAGTCATCAAATAATTTTTCATTGTTTCGATATCCTTGTATTTGGGCGTATCATCCGCAAAGATAGGAAAGAATGCCCTAATTTCATCATAAACGGAATGTGTTTTTTTCGACATACGCTTCTGTATCTTCAGGTAATCTATGGCCTGCACCAATGCCATGAAATGTATGGACATGACCTGAAAGCCATTGTCAATTACCGTTTTGGCAATTAATGCGGAGTTTGTGCCCATGCTTACAATGTCTTGATTGTCGTTGTTGTTGGGTATGCTATGCACATACATCGGATTAGACAGGGTCTGGCATTCCGCCGTTGTTGAAGTCGCCGTGAATTGGGCGGCCTGCAGTCCGTAGTTTAAGCCAAGCACTCCGAGATTCAAGAAAGGGGGGAGTATGTTGTCGTTGATGCGGTTGTGGCAAAGGTAGTTTAGCTGGCGTTCCATGAGCATCGTCATTTTGGTGACGGCGATTTTCAGTTTGTCCATTTCGAAAGATACATAATCGCCGTGAAAATTGCCGCCATGATAAACGTATGCGGTTTCAGGATCAACGATCGGATTGTCGCATGCCGAGTTAAGCTCGTTGATCAACACCTTTTCCGCGTTTTCAAGTTCATCCCATACCGGGCCCAGCACCTGAGGTACGCATCTCAGTGAATAATAGGCCTGCACTTTATGTTTGAAAATTTTTTCGGAGTTATTGGCGTACATCTCGATTTCGCGTTTTTTCATCGTCCGGTTGCCGACCGCCCATTCGTTCATCTTGCGGGCTACGGCCAATTGGCCTTTGTGTCTTTTGGTTCCGTTCAGGACGGGAGACATCATATCGTCGTACGACGCCGCAATTTCGTTCATCATGACGGATGCTACGATCGCCCATTCCATTAATCGCCTGGCATGTATCAGATTAACAAGCCCGATACCTGTCATGACGGATGTGCCGTTTGTTACGGAAAGCCCTTCGCGTATATGTATTTCGAATGGTTTCAGTTTTTCCGCTTTCATTACTTTGGCGGTCTGTGTCAGTTCTCCTTTGTAAAAAACTTCGCCTTCGCCGATGAGTGTAAGCGCTATGTGTGCCAACTGTACCAGATCTCCGCTTGCCCCTACGCTGCCATGTTCCGGTATATACGGGAATATATCGCGGTTGATAAACTCGGATATGAGACGGACAAGGTCCGTATGCACCCCGGAATATCCTTGCAGAAATGTTGATAATCGCGCTATCAGGGACGCTTTTACATACAGTGGAGGCAGCGGGGCGCCGGCTCCGGTTGAATGACTTCTGATGATGTTGTATTGTAGTTGCTTCAGGAAATCATCATCCACACGGTATTGCGCCATAGGCCCGAAGCCGGTGTTGATGCCGTAGATGATTTTTTCTTTGGAATAATGTTGAAGAAATGTATAGCATTTATCTACTTTTTTCAGTGAGCCGGAAGATAGTTTCAATTGTTTTTGCCGGAATAGTATTTCTTCTATATCATTTAGCGATAGTCCCGTTTCAGGTTTGTAAGTAATTGTTTCTTTCATCTTTATATTTTGCAGATATATTTTTATAGCTTATTTGTTGTTTTTTCCAAATGCAGCCCCCGCGAGCCTTTTATCAATATGTAAAATCCTTTCAATGGTTTTTTCTCAAGGTATTTGACGAGATCTTCCGTTTCCGGAAAGCAGGTGTATTTTTTTCCCGCTTCGGAAAATTGCTCGCCGCATAGCAGTACTTCTTCAAAGTTATAGTTTTCGATCTGTTGTATGATGTCTTTGTGCAGGGCGAGACTGTTTTGTCCGAGTTCGCGCATGTCGCCGAGAATGACGGCTTTCGGAGAGACGTCCATCGCCGCAAAGTTTTCCAGCGCCACTTTCATGCTGTCCGGGTTTGCATTGTATGCGTCGATTATAAGCGTATTATATGCAGTCTTCTTTAGTTGCGAGCGGTTGTTGTCCGGTTCATAGCCGGTAATCGCAGCATTGATCTGTTCCGGCGAAACCTTGAAGTAAATCCCGGCGGCAACGGATGCAAGCACATTCCATAAGTTGTAATCCCCGATTAAGCGAGTTTGTAGCAGATGGGTATCTCCTTTTTGTTGTTGCCATTGAAGCGAGAGATAAGGGGTGCGGCTTGATACGCAACCTCCGATGAAAGGCAGGTTGTTGCCGGATCGTTCATCCGGTGTATTATTGTCTGTTGAAATGGGGATGGCTTCCGGAGGCATGATCTCTCCGTATGTAATCTGTTCAATCCCTCCGGCTATTTCCGTCAGGTATTTATTGTCACGGTTGATAAAGATAGTGCCGTTTGTTTTACGGAGAAATTCGTAAAGTTCTCCCTTTGTGTTTATCACGCCTTCTAACGAGCCGAATCCCTCCAGGTGCGCCCGTCCCACATTTGTTATGATGCCGTAATCCGGTTGCGAAATGTTTGCGAGGTCGCGGATTTCTCCGGGATGGCTTGCGCCCATTTCAATGACGGCGATTTCGTGATTTTCGGTCAGCCGCAGCAAGGTCAGCGGCACGCCTATATGATTATTCAAGTTGCCCTGTGTATACAGTGTATTGTATTTTTGCGACAGGACTGCCGATAGTAATTCCTTGGTGGTTGTTTTGCCGTTCGTACCTGTGATTCCGATGACCGGAATG
>DOZP01000024.1:10191-12131 GCA_003517945.1 Porphyromonadaceae bacterium
TTTTCAACGACAATCATATTTTTGCCGGTCTGTACGGATTTATCGTCAATGACCGCATACGAACATCCTGCCTGAAGCGCTTTAGCCGCGAAAGTGTTGCCATCGAACGATTCGCCTTTGAGGGCGAAAAATATCGAACCGGGTATACAGGTACGGCTGTCTGTCGTGACAATGGGATATTGTTTATAGAGTGCGTATAATGTTGAAATATTCATAGCTTCAATTCCCGTACATAATTATTTTGTGCCGCAAAAGTAATTTATATTAGGTTATTTTCATACATTTGTAGATTAAAAAATTTGTTTTGAAAAATCCGGCGACTTGAGGTTAGGTGGTAAACTTATATCAATATGAGCTAAGCCGGATGTTTTTTGTTTCTGCATGTTGAAATGAGTGGAAAGTTATTAAATATAAAAGGTGAGTTATTGTCATTGGATGTGCCTGTTGTCATGGGTATACTGAATGTCACACCGGATTCGTTTTATGCCGGGAGCCGGCAGCAAAGCGAGAGAGCGGTTGCCGGGCGTATTGAGATGATTCTGGCGGAGGGGGGGGCTTTTGTGGATGTCGGAGGGTATTCTTCGCGTCCGGATGCCGCTGAGGTATCCGCAGAAGAAGAATGGGGAAGGCTTGAACCTGCCTTGAAGATGTTACGGGACGACTATCCCCGGATTCCGGTATCGGTTGATACTTTCAGAGCGGATATCGCGCAGCGGGCGGTAGAGGAATACGGGGTTGCGCTGGTTAATGATATCTCCGGCGGCGGTATGGATGAAAAAATGTTTGAAACCATCGCCCGGTTGCGCGTGCCTTATGTGCTGATGCACATGCGCGGCACTCCTCAAACGATGCGGCAACATACCGATTATCACGATCTTATTGAAGATGTTATGTTGTATTTTGCGGAGAAAGTGCGGATATTAAGGCTATCGGGAGTGAATGATATTATTGTAGATCCCGGTTTCGGATTTAGTAAGACTTTAGAACAGAATTATGAGCTCATGCGTTATCTGAATGAATTTTCGATGATGCTCGAATGTCCGTTGCTGGTTGGTATTTCCCGTAAGAGGATGATATATGACTTGTTGGAACATACGGCTGAAGAAAGCCTGAACGGTACGACCGTACTTAATACGTTCGCCTTATTAAACGGAGCGGATATCCTGAGGGTACACGATGTGAAAGCCGCAGTTGAAGCTGTAAAAATTGTAGATAAATTAAAGCATTGATCATATGTTTTTTTCATTTGGAATAAAAGACGCAATTGATATATTTCTGGTCGCATTTTTAATGTATCAGATCTATAAGTTGATGAAAAGTTCCGGCACATTGACTATTTTTAGCGGAGTAGTTTCTATTATAGTCGTATGGGTACTTGTTTCCCAGGTGTTGGAGATGCGGTTGTTAGGCGGTATACTCGATAAGTTTATCAGTGTCGGATTTATTGTTCTTGTCATATTGTTTCAGGATGAGATCCGTCGTTTCCTTGTGGCACTGGGATCCAATAAAGGCTGGCGTTTTCTGTATAGTCTGTTCCGGAAAAGAAGCGAAACGTCAAGAGAGAAATATATAGCGCCTGTGGTACTTGCCTGTATGAATATGGCCAAAAAGAGAACGGGAGCGCTTATTGTGATACAACGCGAAATGGATCTGTCTTCCTATATTCATACCGGCGAAATGTTTAATGCCGATGTGAATGCCCGCCTGATAGAAAATTTATTTTTTAAGAATAGTCCGCTTCATGACGGGGCGATGATTATAGCCGATAATGAGATTAAGGCGGTAGGGTGTATTTTGCCTGTTGCACATAATGTTATGATACCGAAGGAGATGGGCTTGCGGCATCGTTCCGGTTTGGGTATGTCTATTGAAACAGATGCGCTGGTGATCATTGTGTCGGAAGAGAGAGGCTCTATCACTGTTGCACATAACGGAAAACT
>DOZP01000024.1:12169-15851 GCA_003517945.1 Porphyromonadaceae bacterium
AATGGTAGTGAAAAAGATTGTTAAATATCCTAAGTTGCAAAGTAGACTTTGCAATTTTTACTATTTTTGCAGGAGAAAAGAGGATTGGTGATAAACATTTTTATAATATTTCATAATATAAATTATTCATGGACTTAATAGAAGATATTATTTCGCGTGCTAAAGCTGACAAACAGCGCATAGTGCTTCCGGAAGGAACGGAAGAAAGAACTTTAAAAGCCGCCGACCGTTTAGTTGCCGACGGAGTAGCTGATATCATTCTGATCGGAAATCCGGACGAAATTGATTCGTTAGCCGGTGGTTTCGGGCTGAATCATATCGGAAAAGCTACTATTGTTGACCCTAAAAATCATGAGAAGAAGCAGGCTTATGCTGATTTGTTGTTTCGGTTACGCCAGTCCAAAGGGATGACCCCTGAAAAAGCGGATCAGTTGGTTGAAGATCCTTTGTATCTGGGATGTCTGATGATTAAGGCCGGCGATGCGGACGGCGAGATTGCCGGCGCGCAAAACACGACGGGAAATGTGCTTCGTCCCGCATTGCAGATTATTAAAACGGTTCCCGGCGTAACCAATGTTTCGGGCGCTTTTATCATGTTTCTCAAAGATAAAACGTATGGCGCGGATGGTATTCTTGTTTTTGCCGACTGTGCGGTACTGCCGAACCCCACGGCGCCCGAACTGGCTCAGATTGCTATTTCCACTGCGGCTACCGCCCGTGCGTTGGTCAATGTTGAGCCTCGTGTCGCCATGCTGAGTTTTTCGACAAAAGGAAGCGCATCCAATGAAATGGTAGACAGGGTGGTTGAGGCAACCCGGCTGGCTAAAGAAATGAATCCGGATCTGTGTATTGACGGAGAGTTACAGGCCGATGCGGCTATTGTGGAAAAAGTGGCGGCGCAGAAAGCGCCCGGCAGTCCTGTTGCCGGTAAAGCCAATGTGCTTGTTTTTCCGAATCTCGAAGTAGGAAATATTAGCTATAAATTAGTGCAACGTCTGGCCGGCGCTGAGGCTGTCGGCCCGATTCTGCAAGGCATGGCGGCTCCGGTCAACGATCTGTCGCGCGGATGTTCCGTAGATGATATTTATAAAATGGTAGCTATAGCATCTAATCAGGCTATTGCCCTTAAACAAGCGAAATAATTCGGATTTAATAAATTTAAAATTATAATAAGTGAAAACATTGGTATTAAACTGCGGTAGCAGTTCTATTAAGTATAAGCTTTTTGATATGGCTTCGGGCGAAGTCATGGCCCAGGGAGGGATAGAAAGAGTAGGTTTGGAGGATTCGTTCCTTAAGTTCACCGATAAAAACGAGGAAAAAGTTACGCTTGAAAAAAGTATTCCCAATCACGAGGAAGGGATTGCATTTATCCTTCGTATTCTGACGGATCAGAAATACGGTTGTATCAAGAGTTATAATGAGATAGATGCGGTTGGTCACCGTGTTGTTCACGGAGGGGAGAAATTTGCCTCCAGTGTGCTTATAACGCAGGAAGTGATTGATATGCTGGTAGAATGTACGGAATTTGCCCCATTGCATAATCCTGCCAATCTGGAAGGTATACGGGCAATTGACAAAATATTGCCGGATACGCCTCAGGTTGGTGTGTTCGATACGGCATTTCATCAGTCCATTCCGGATTATGCCTATTTGTATGCTTTTCCGTATGACGTATATGAAAAATACGGAGTGCGCCGTTACGGGTTTCACGGAACGAGCCACCGGTATGTTTCAAACCGTGCATGCGAAATTCTTGGCGTACCTTATGAGCAACAGCGTATTATAACTGCACATATAGGAAACGGCGGTTCCGTTACTGCGGTAAAAAACGGAAAATCGATTGATACTTCTATGGGTATGACGCCTACGGAAGGACTGATCATGGGGACGCGTTGCGGGGATGTGGACGCCGGTGCGTTGCCTTATATCATGCGGAAAAAAAATCTGGATGCGGAGGGGCTTTCGGATTATATCAATAAAAAGAGCGGAGTAGCCGGGTTTTCGGAAATCTCGTCGGATATGCGGGATATAGAGCGCGCTATGTTTGCCGGAAATCCGCGGGCGATTCAAATTCTGAATATGTATAATTACCGGATCAAAAAATACGTAGGCGCTTATTCGGCTGCGTTAGGCGGACTTGATATTCTTGTTTTTACGGGAGGAGTCGGTGAGAACCAGTGGGTTACCCGCGCCGAAGTTTGTAAAGATATGGAATATCTGGGGCTTATTTTTGATGAAGAAAAAAATAAGAGTGAACGCGGACGCGAAGTTGTCATCAGTAAGCCGGAAAGCAAAGTCAAGGTGATGGTTGTTCCCACAGACGAAGAATATATGATAGCATACGATACGCGGGTTATTCTGGAAGATAAATAATAAAGATCCTTTCACAGCTTACATTTAAAAAAGGATGGAAGCGGCTTCGGCATAGTGCCAGAGTCGCTTTTTAATTATATGGTTTTGGTTATAGCAGTGTTTGCAAATAATTAAATATTTTCAGCAGAAAAAAAGTATAAAAATGTTTGTTTTTGAAAGAAGCATTATATACATTTGCTAAAAATTACAATGTTTATAAAGTTGTATATAATGTAATTTTGTTTCGGGAGTAAATGTATCATGAATTAAACAACAAATGTATCCGTTTATGAAAAAAGAGTTATTGCCGGTGCGTATATTTCGGTTTTATCTGGAGGGATTCAGGTCTATGGATCTTGGACGGACTCTTTGGGCGATCATCCTGATAAAACTATTTATCATGTTTATTGTCCTTAAAATATTCTTTTTTCCCCGTTATCTTAATCAGTTTGATACCAAATCGGAAAAAGAAGATTATGTATCAAAAGAATTAGTCGACAGAGCATTAAATCATTAAACGTAAATAATTATGGTTGAAAATCTGGATTCTTTGGTAGATTGGTCGCGTGCGCAATTTGCTATGACAGCTATTTATCACTGGCTGTTTGTTCCCCTTACATTAGGGCTTGGATTGGTGATGTCTATAATGGAAACTGCCTATTATAAGACAGGTAATGTGTTCTGGAAAGAAACTGCGAAATTCTGGATGAAACTGTTCGGTATCAACTTTGCCGTCGGTGTGGCGACCGGATTGATCCTGGAGTTTGAATTTGGTACCAACTGGTCTAATTACAGTTGGTTTGTAGGCGATATCTTCGGTGCGCCGCTTGCAATAGAAGGGATTATTGCGTTTTTTATGGAAGCCACATTTATTGCGATTATGTTTTTCGGATGGAATAAGGTTAGTAAGGGAATGCATTTGACTTCTACCTGGCTGACTTTTCTCGGGGCTGCCATTTCGGCCTTATGGATTCTGGTAGCAAATGCATGGATGCAATATCCTGTCGGAATGAAATTCAATCCGGATACGGTACGGAATGAAATGTATGATTTCTGGGCGGTAGCCACATCTCCCGTAGCTATTAATAAGTTTTTCCACACGGTATTGTCCGGATTGATGCTTGGGGGGGCGTTTGTGATGGGTATCAGCGCCTGGTTTCTGCTGAAGGGCAGGCATGAAAAGTTTTCTTTATCAAGCATGAAGATCGGGGCGGCTACGGGTCTTGTTTCGGCGTTGCTGCTTCTTGTTACCGGGGATAGCTCATCAAAGGATGTGGCGGAATATCAGCCGATGAAGCTGGCGGCGATGGAGGGACTTTATAATGGG
>DOZP01000024.1:15876-17367 GCA_003517945.1 Porphyromonadaceae bacterium
ATGATGCGTTTTATTTTAAAATAGCGTTTCCGAAAATGTTGTCCTGGCTTGCGACCGGAGACCTGAATGCGTATGTGCCGGGTATGAATGATTTATTGAAAGGAGGATATCAGACAAAAGAGGGCCCGGCCCTGTCTGCTGAAGAAAAGATAAGACGCGGAAAAGGCGCCATTAAAGCGTTGGCCGATTATCGTGCCGCCGTTAAGCATGGTAATACGGAAGAGGCGGCTACGGCTCGTGCTGCTATGGAAAAGGATTTCAAGTATTTCGGGTATGGGTATATTGAAAAACCGGAAGATCTTATTCCTCCCGTGCAATTAACGTTTTATTCGTTTCATATCATGGTTATTCTGGGGGGATATTTTATCGTGTTGTTTATCGTAATATGCTGGTTAGGCTGGAGGAATAAGTTGAATAAGTATCGATGGCTGCACTGGGTTTCGCTGTTGTCTATCCCGCTTGCCTATATTGCCGGACAGGCCGGTTGGGTGGTAGCCGAAGTCGGGCGCCAACCATGGGCGATCCAGGATATCATGCCTGTTACGGCTGCCATATCCAAATTGCCTACCGCTTCCGTAAGGCTGACTTTCTTCCTGTTCCTGATTCTTTTTACAATTATGCTTATTGCGGAAATACGGATTATGGTGAAAGCGATCAGAAAAGGTCCGGATCCTGTAGTGGATGATAATCAATAAATTTTTAAGAACCTAATTACAATAATGATATGAACGATTATATATTTTTACAGCATTACTGGTGGTTTATTATATCACTGCTCGGAGGTATTCTGGTGTTATTGCTTTTTGTTCAGGGGGGGCAGTCGCTTCTTTTCACGATAGGAAAAACCGAGAATGAGCAGAAAATGCTTGTTAATTCAACCGGACGGAAATGGGAGTTTACCTTCACGACGCTGGTTACTTTCGGAGGCGCTTTTTTCGCCTCGTTTCCTCTGTTTTACTCTACAAGTTTCGGGGGGGCGTACTGGGTATGGCTTCTGATTCTGTTATGTTTTGTGCTTCAGGCTGTTTCGTATGAGTTTCAGTCAAAGAAAGGCAATTTGCTGGGTAAAAAGACTTATCAGATATTTTTGATAATCAATGGCGTACTGGGGCCCATCTTATTGGGGACAGCCGTAGGCACTTTTTTCAATGGGGCGGAGTTTGTTGTAAACAAAGCGCAGCTTACGGATATCAGTATGCCTGTCATTTCAACATGGGCCAATCCGTTACACGGACTGGAAGCAGCGTTTAATATTTGGAATGTATGTCTTGGACTGGCTGTTTTTTTCCTGTCACGTGTCCTGGCGATCCTTTATTTTATCAATAATATTAATGATGATGCGATAAGGGAGCGTTGCCGGAAACGTCTTTATATTGAGGCGCCTTTATTCTTAGTGTTTTTCCTTACATTTTTCGTACATACGCTGATAACCGAAGGGTTTGCCGTTGATCCGGTCACGGGGGAAGTGTTTATGGAAAAGTACAAATACTT
>DOZP01000112.1:0-1390 GCA_003517945.1 Porphyromonadaceae bacterium
AAGGTTATACCTAAGATAAGGATATTTGCTCCTTTTACTTGGATGCCTTTTTTAATCATTTGTTTCACAACCTGACCGGCGACATATTCACCCATACTATCATTTACACGTCGACCGGCAAGGATGATTTCAGGATGATAGCCGTATTCCTGGGCTTTTTGNNTTTTTGTGCCAGATAGTAGGGATCAACTCCTATACAATGACCGCCGACCAATCCGGGTTTAAAAGGAAGGAAGTTCCATTTGGTGCCGGCAGCTTCCAGTACGGCATTTGTGTCAATATCCATACGGTCAAAAATCTTTTTCAGTTCATTTACAAAGGCAATATTAATATCGCGTTGTGAGTTTTCAATCACTTTGGCGGCTTCGGCTACTTTGATGGCCGGAGCAAGGTGAGTGCCAGCTGTAATGACTGATGCATATAATGCATTTACTTTTTCCGCGATTTCCGGAGTGGAACCGGAAGTTACTTTTTTAATTTTTTCAACCGTATGTTCCTTGTCTCCCGGATTGATCCGTTCGGGAGAATAGCCGGCAAAAAAGTCCGTGTTAAATTTTAATCCCGACATTTTTTCAACTACCGGAATACAGTCTTCTTCAGTTGCCCCGGGGTATACGGTCGATTCGTAGATAACAATATCGCCTTTGCAGATCACCTTGCCGACGGTTTCACTGGCTTTATATAGCGGTGTCAGGTCTGGCCGATTATTTTTATCGACAGGAGTAGGAACCGTCACAATGTAGTAATTGCACTCCTTTAGATCGTCTATATCGCATGAACAATATAAACCGGTTTGATTGTCTGCCGATTTTTTTAATACGGCTTTCAGGATTGCTTCTTCGACTTCTAATGTATGATCTTTTCCTGACATTAACTCATCCACTCTTGTACGGTTAATATCAAAACCAACGACCGGATATTTAGTAGCAAATAATCTTGCCAATGGCAAACCGACATATCCGAGGCCTATAATTCCTATTTTTATCTTTTCCATCTTATTCTAAATTTTCCCAGTACCATTGAACGGCTTCTTGTAATCCATCTTTCATGTTATATTCGGGATTGTAATTCAGTAACTTTTTTGCTTTATCAACAGAGGCCAGCGAGTGAGGGATATCTCCCAATCTGTTCGGACCATGTTCTTCCTGAACGTTTAATATGGTAGGATCGTATGCTCCCAAATATTCTTTCAGATAAGCGACTAACTGATTTAATGTGGTTCGTTCCCCATAAGCCGTATTGTACACCTGGTTAACTGCATCTTTATTAGTGGTGGAAAGAGCCAGCAGATTCATTTGGATTACGTTTTTTACGTACGTAAAATCTCTTGAATACTCACCATCACCATTAATCACAGGCGGTTCATGATTAATCAGTTTTTTTACGAAAA
>DOZP01000112.1:1556-2155 GCA_003517945.1 Porphyromonadaceae bacterium
GAACTGGCAGCATAGACAAACCGCCTGATACCTGCATCCCGGGATGCGACCAGCATATTCAGGAATCCTGAAATATTGACTTCGTTTGTAGTAATAGGATCTTTGATGGAACGGGGAACAGAGCCCAATGCTGCTTCATGAAGTACGTATTCGATTCCTTCAACCGCCTTTCTACATGTTTCTAAATCACGTATATCTCCTTCAATCAATGTAAAACGTGGAGCTGTCAGAAAAGGTTGTATATTTTCCCACTTACCTGTCGAGAAATTATCAAGGCAAATAATTTCATGTTCTCCCTGAAGTAATGCTTCACAAAGATTGGACCCTATAAACCCGGCTCCTCCGGTTATTAATATTTTCAAAATAAGATTGTTAATGATTAGCGATTAAATCTCTAACGATTTCATCCAACTGTTTCGTATGTGTAACAATGTATTTATTTCCGGTTTACCTGATACGGGAGATATTTCCTGAATCCTTAATCACCATTTGGCTACCGCAGCTACAATCTTTACTGCTATTTTTATGATGGATTCAATTTTATTTAAGACTTCGGGAACCTGGTTCATGTTTGTTACTTTGGCGCGAATAACTTTAGC
>DOZP01000112.1:2322-3898 GCA_003517945.1 Porphyromonadaceae bacterium
GACATTATTTCAATGTATTTTGTAACGCCAGCGCCAAGGTATTTAGCTCCAGCAGTTCGTCGTAGAGATAATCAATTTTTTGTTTCTTCTCAAGTTCTTTGGCCAATTTGGCGTGGGCACGTTTGAGACTTTGCAATGCTGTTACACAACGGCTTCTTGTCTTTTTAGCATCTTCCAGCCGTTTGACTAATTCAATATACCTGCGATCGACTGACAGATCTCCTATTTCTCCGGATTGTTCCAAACGATGCAAATAGGCCTCATAATTACTTTTCAGTCCCTCGGCTTCGTTTTCGATCAGTTCCGCCAATTCTCCTTTTTTAAGCATTTCGACCAGTCCGTCAACACACGCGGCAACCAAGGAGTCTCCTTCGTAAACGAAATCTTTAACGATTTTTGCCTGACGACGACGTATATATCGTTCACTCACGTATCCCACATACTGTCCGGACAACTTCGACCATCCGACCGGAATATCCGTTTCCAGTATATCCACCTGGTTAAAACGCAGGATCAGGGAATCAATATTACGTCCGATGCCGCGCCATTCGGTACCGTAACTTTTCCAACGCGCATCGGCACTGATACTGCGCAGAGCGCGCAGGTAACCGTTCAACACATTGACATAAACATTCGCACGGCCGACCAATTGTTCATCATCATAAGACGCTTTGGCCAATGCATTCATTTCTTTTTCGCGCGCTTCTGCCGAAGTGAGGGAGGCGGCATAATAAAGTCCGCGTTCGGTACGAATAACAGCCAATTCTTTAAAAATAACGGCCGGAGCAATCGCCACACTGTCGGATGCGACCGTCAGATTGGTCACCATCTTTAGCTGTGACTCTGTCAGCGTAGCGCACGAAGCCATCAGAAGAATGGCCGTAATTGCAATTATATATTTAATGTATTGAAAAAACATTGTCTGAATCATTTATCCGGCTTCTCCGATAATAAGCTTCGCATCAGCCGGAGCAGGTGTTTTTGATTTCATTTCCGGTCTCTGTCCGGAACGTTTTTTTGTCTGTAAATCAGATTCTTGTTCCGAAAGGGCAGGCACATAAGCAGCTGTTTCCGGCCCCGGCTTGGTTTCAATAACTTTCAGGCCTTGCTTCCTTTTTCTTATAATATAGGTAAACCAGCTATTCATTGCCGACCATAATATAATATCAATCAGAAAAATAAAATGACTATTCAACAAGCTCAGCAACGTAAAATTAACGATACAGAACCCGATGCTTACAGCAAATAAAATGACTAATGCGGTAGATTTTCCCAATCCCATATTCATCAGTTTATGATGTATGTGATTACGGTCTGCTTTGAACAGGTGTTTGCGCCTTTTGATACGTACCAGCACCACACGCATCACATCAAGCATCGGAATCAGGATAGGGGAGACGGCAATAACAAGCATATTTCCGATAGGAGTCATGACATCCGGATGATAACAGGCATAACGGATGGCTAAGAATCCCAGAATGAGCCCGAGCGTCAGACTGCCGGAATCACCCATGAACAGTTTCCGGCCTTTTTTTACACTACCAAATACGTTATAATAGAAAAAAGGGATCAATAC
>DOZP01000112.1:3924-17471 GCA_003517945.1 Porphyromonadaceae bacterium
TAGACGCACAAGGCAAAAATACTCAGACCGGAAGCCAGTCCGTCCATCCCGTCGATCAGGTTCATTGCATTGATAATGAATACCAGTACAAAGATTGTTAACAGCATACCGATCCACGGTATAACCATATAAATTCCAAACAGACCATAAAAATTATTAATATATAATCCTGACAATACGATCAACGTGGAAGACAGAATCTGTATGATAAACTTATGGCGATAACAAAGTCCGACCAAGTCGTCTTTCACGCCGCCCAAATACAATAACGTCAAACCACATAAAAACAAGTAAAATTCGGAATTGTCAGGATAGTACCCACGATTTTCAGATACTCCGGGATTCAGGTAAAAGATACCGAGTGTAAACATAATCGCAAAAAATATACATGGAACAAAAGATACACCCCCGATACGCGGAACAGCGCCCATATGTGTTTTACGTTGTTCGTCCGGAATATCATATAAGGAATGTTTAATCGCTATCACCAATATTTTCGGGATAACAAGCATTGCCAGAAATATGGACACAGAAAACGCAATTGATATAAACAAATAGCTCACAAATAATACTTTATACACCTAATTAAGAACACCAAAAATCTCGTCAGTCCCACATATAATATGAACCAACGCAAATCTTTCTCTTTATTTAAAGGCTCACAAAGATAAAAATGTTTTTTTTATTTTGGAAATTTTTCCGAATAAATTTTTATAAGGTTGCGAAATTCGTTATATAATATTACTTTTGCCGGTTAGAAAAGCTTTTTTTAGAAAAATAGTATCAATATGCCGACCATCTCATTACGGGGTACCAGTATGCCTGCATCCCCTATACGAAAATTAGTGCCTCTGGCAAACAAAGCCAAATCAATGGGTATCAAAGTATATCACCTGAACATAGGACAGCCGGATATCCCTACACCGGAAGTGGCGCTGGATGCAATGCGCCGTGTCGACCGTAAAATACTCGAATACGGACCAAGTGAAGGCTTATTCAGCTTCCGACAGAAATTAACGGAGTATTACCACAAATACAATATTATGGCAAATGTGGATGATATCATTATCACATCCGGCGGATCGGAGGCGGTAAACTTCTCATTCATGGCATGCCTCGACCCGGGTGACGAAATAATTATACCCGAACCGGCATATGCCAATTACATGGCTTTTGCCATTTCATGCGGGGCGGTTATCAAAACAATCCCTTCGTCAATCGAAGACGGATTTGCATTGCCTTCAATTGATAAGTTTGAAGCGCTGATCACGCCGAAAACAAAAGCTGTCATGATCTGTAACCCGAATAATCCGACGGGGTATTTATATACACAGCAGGAAATGAATCAGTTACGCGACCTTGTCCGGAAATATGACCTGTTCCTTTTTTCCGACGAGGTATACCGTGAATTTTGCTATACGGGAGCTCCCTACATATCGGCGTTCCACCTGGAAGGGATCGAACAAAACGTGGTGTTGGTCGATTCGGTATCAAAACGTTACAGTGAATGCGGTATCCGTATCGGGGCATTGATTACGAAGAACCGGCAGGTCCGGGAGAATGTAATGAAATGGTGCCAGGCGCGACTGAGTTCACCGCTGATCGGCCAGATCGTCGCGGAGGCTTCCCTTGACACATCTGAAGAATACATGCTGTCGGTCTACAATGAATACCTGCAGCGTCGTAATTTCCTGATTGATCGGCTGAACCGTATCCCGGGATGTTATTCCCCGATACCGATGGGCGCATTTTATACGGTTGCCAGATTGCCGGTCGATGATACGGATAAATTCTGCGCCTGGTGCCTGAGTGATTTCTCCTATGAAGGACAAACCGTCATGATGGCTCCCGCTTCCGGCTTTTATACGACTCCGGGATACGGCCGGAATGAAGTACGCCTTGCCTATGTGCTCAATAAGGAAGATTTAGCCAAGGCGCTGACCATCCTGGAAAAAGCGCTGGAAAAATATAATGCTCAATGATAAGTGATTGATATTTAATATAATTAGATAAAGAACTGACCTCGTGCGGTGAACCGTTCAGCCAGTGGAGGCAGCGTCAAAAATCTATGCTGTTTGAGCCGGAGGCGAGTTTCATAGATTTTAGCTGTCAGAACGTCTGGCGGAACGATGTGAAGCGCACGAAGTCTTGATTTTTTGGTTCTTTTTCATCAAGGAAAAGGAAAAAGAATGAACGACAATGAACTTCGAATTTTTTCTTGCAAAAAGGATTCATTTTTCCGGGGACAAAGGCGATAACCGGCGCGTTACTCCTCCTGTCGTACGGATAGCCATGGCCGGTATTGCGATCGGACTGGCGGTAATGATCGTGTCTGTTGCCGTTATCACAGGATTCAAAAAAGAAGTGCGAAACAAGGTGATCGGATTCGGCACACATATCCAGTTGACAAATTTCGATAATAATATATCATACGAAACCGTTCCTGTAGCGATCAACGATTCCCTGCGCCATGCGCTGATCAGTACGGAAGGCGTACGCCATATCGAAGTGTTTGCTACAAAGCCGGGCATTATCAAAACAAACACAAATTTTCAGGGAATCGTACTCAGGGGGATGAGTTCCGATTTTGATACGACTTTTTTCAAAAAGCACTTGGTAGAAGGACAAATACTGCATATAGACTCGTTAAAATTAAGCAATAATGTATTGATCTCGCGCCGTACGGCTGATATGCTGCACCTCAATTGCAGCGATTCGTTCCTGGCCTATTTTTTAAGTAATAAGGATGTACGCGCCCGTAAACTGCATATCACCGGTATTTACGACACAGGATTTTCCGATTATGACAAGCTTTTTGTCGTCTGTGACATCAAACAGATACGCCGCATCAACGGATGGGCCGACGACATGGCAAGTGGGGTAGGGATCTTTATTGATAACTACAATGACCTTGATAAAATAACGGAAGAATTATATTTCTCGCTGATAGACAAAAAAGACCGCCTGGGTAATACCTACTACGTACGCTCCATCAAAGAGCTGAACCCTATGATCTTTAACTGGCTTGCCGTACTTGATTCGAATGTGGTCATTATCCTGATCCTGATGATCCTGGTATCCGGATTTACCATGATCTCAGGCCTTCTTATCATCATCCTGGAACGCACCAATATGATCGGTATCCTGAAAACACTCGGCGAAAGTAATTACAGCATCCGGAAAATATTTCTTTATGTATCGTTTTTCCTGATCGTAAAAGGGATGTGCTGGGGTAATATCATCGGTATAGCCATCTGTCTGCTGCAGTCACATTTCAAATGGTTGAAGCTTGACCCGGAAAATTATTATCTGGATTCGGTACCCATTGAAATGAATGTGTTTTCATTTCTTCTGATCAATATAGGTTCTATAGCCGTTTCCATGCTTATGATGATCGCCCCGTCTTTCCTTATCACCAAAATAGAACCGGCAAAATCTATCCGTTTTGAATAACCGCTTCGTTCCACAAATTTGCTCACCAGCCATTAGTAATTAGTAATTATTTTTTATCTTTGCACCTTATATGATAGAAAGGATATATTTACTTGAAAGTGTAGACCCGCTTACGTTTTATGGTGTCAATAATTCCCACCTGCAACTTATCAAAAATCTGTTTCCGAAGTTGCGGATCGTAGCGCGTGGTAATGTGATGAAGGTTATCGGCGAAGAAGATGAGTCGGAATATTTCCTAAAAAAAATAAGGGAAATTGAGAAATATTGCGAATCATACAATTCGCTTTCCGAAGAAATCATCCTGGGCATAGTGAAAGGTGAAAAGATTGCGTTCGAGAAACAAGCTAACCTGATCATCTATGGGATGAACGGCAAGGCGATCACCGCCCGTTCGGAAAATCAGCAAAAGCTGGTGAACAGCTTTGACGAAAATGACTTGGTTTTTGCCGTAGGGCCGGCCGGTTCGGGTAAAACATATATAGCGATCGCACTGGCCGTGAGAGCCCTGAAGAGCAAACAGGCACGCCGCCTGATTTTAAGCCGGCCGGCGGTAGAAGCGGGAGAGAAACTCGGATTCCTGCCCGGAGAAATGAAAGATAAGTTGGATCCGTACCTTCAGCCATTATATGACGCCCTGCAGGAGATGATCCCGGCCGTCAAGCTGAAAGAATATATGGAAAACAATACGATCCAGATAGCGCCGCTGGCTTTTATGCGCGGACGTACGCTCAATGACGCCATCATTATCTTAGACGAAGCGCAAAATACAACGACGCATCAGATCAAAATGTTTCTCACACGTCTCGGAACAAATGCCAAAATGATCGTAACAGGCGATGTGACACAGATAGATCTGCCTCCGACAATGAAATCCGGACTTGTACAGGCGATGGAGATTCTCAGAAATGTACCGGGGATCAGCCGGATCCAATTTGAGAAAAAAGATATCGTGCGTCATAAACTTGTACAACGGATTGTAGAAGCTTATGAGAAAAAGGATAAACGGGATTCAAAAGAATACGAAAATCTTCCGGAGGAAACCTAAAAAAACGTTACGGTTACGATAAAAGATTGCTATTGAATTATAAACAATATAACTATGAAGGCTTTAACAAAAACAGATTTCCGATTTCCGGGACAGAAAAGCGTGTATCACGGAAAGGTTCGAGATGTATACAATATCAATGATGACAAGTTGGTAATGGTAGCGACAGACCGTATATCGGCGTTTGACGTTGTATTACCGGAAGGAATTCCTTACAAAGGACAGATGCTCAATCAGATAGCGGCTAAATTTCTGGATGCGACCCGGGATATTTGTCCGAACTGGAAACTGGCGACTCCGGATCCGATGGTTACGGTAGGTGTACGCTGCGAAGGATTTCCGGTAGAAATGATTGTACGCGGTTACCTGTGCGGAAGCGCATGGCGTACGTATAAAAACGGTGCGCGCCGGATTTGCGGAGTCAGTATACCGGACGGAATGCGTGAAAACGAAAAATTTCCCGAGCCGATCGTAACGCCTACAACAAAAGCCGAACAGGGAGCGCACGACGAAGATATTTCAAAAGAAGAGATTATTGCCCAAGGACTTGTTTCACCTGAAGATTACGATATACTCGAAAAATATACGTTAGAATTGTTCAAGCGCGGAACAGAGATTGCCGCGGAACGCGGACTGATCCTCGTCGACACGAAATATGAATTCGGAAAACACGACGGAACGATCTACCTGATGGACGAGATACATACACCCGACTCATCACGTTACTTTTATTCGGAAGGATACAAGACGCGTTTTGACAAAAACGAACCTCAAAAACAACTTTCCAAAGAATTTGTTCGCGAATGGCTGATGGAAAACGGTTTCCAAGGCAAAGCGGGACAACAGGTTCCGGAAATGACACCCGCCATCGTGGAAAGTATTACCAACCGGTACATCGAATTGTTTGAACATATCACAGGCGAAACTTTTGCCAAAGGCAATAATGAAAATATTGACGCACGTATTGAGAAAAATGTAACGGAATGGCTGAAAGGTACTAACCGAACATGAGCGGAGACTTTGAAAATAGAATGATTAATCGTTGATAATTCAATAATTATAATCATGCCTTCAGATGTAGAAATGATTTTGCCATACGGGAGTGATGAAACGAAAGGCGCTCAGGTAAAGTTGATGTTTGATACGATAGCGCGTCGTTACGACCGGTTGAACCGCCTTATGTCAATGGGATTCGACAGGAGTTGGCGTCGGCGTGGCGTGGATTCACTCAAGCCTTACGCACCCGGGATGATTTTGGATATAGCATCCGGTACGGGAGATCTGGCTATTCTGATGCAAAAAAGACTTCACCCGTACAAAGTGACAGGTGCCGACCTCTCCGGAGAGATGATGAATATCGGACGGCATAAAGCAGACAGAGAAGGAGTATCAGACATTGTAACATTTGAATATCAAGACTGCATGTCGCTTACATATCCGGATGATTCATTCGACGCCGTAACAGCAGCTTTCGGTATTCGTAACTTCGAATACCTGGATAAAGGATTTGCAGAGATGTACCGCGTATTGCGTCCCGGAGGACATGTTATGATTCTTGAACTGACTAAACCCGAATGGTTTCCGATGAACATTCTATATAAAATATACATGTCGACAGTGATCCCTTTACTTGGCAGTGTTATGAGCCTTGATAAAAAAGCATATCAATATCTGCCGGAATCGATCAAAGCAATGCCACAGGGGAAAAAACTAACGGAGATGTTGTTGCAGCAAGGATTTAAAGAAGCATCATTCCATACTTTCACAGGAGGTGTCTGTACGATGTATACAGGAATAAAATAATACATAATCACATGAAAAAAAAATACGGTTTAATAGGATATCCCTTGGGACACTCTTTTTCAAAAGATTTTTTTAATCAAAAGTTTTCGTCTGAAAACATTGATGCCGAGTATGTTAATTTTGAGATTAAAGATATTAACGAGCTGAAATATATCTTACGCGAAAATCCTGATTTACATGGACTTAATGTAACATTGCCTCACAAAATGAATGTAATACCGTTGTTAGACAGTATAACCGACAATGCGCGTAACATAGGAGCTGTTAATGTCATCAAGTTTAAGAGGGGAGGGTTATTCGGAAAGCTTCAACTGGAAGGTCATAATTCCGATATCACAGGTTTCATAAAATCAATCGAACCGTTACTGAACGAAACACACCGCAAAGCGCTGATTCTCGGTACGGGAGGCGCTTCCAAAGCAATCTATCACGGCCTTAAACAACTGGGCATAGATTCTACATTTGTTTCACGTACACAACATGATTCCGGCATCACTTATGACGAAATTACCCAAAATACGATGGAGAACCATACGGTTATCGTAAATACTACTCCTCTGGGTATGTATCCTAAAACCAATGCGTGTCCGGATATCCCATATGAATATATTACTCCCAACCACATACTTTATGATTTGTTGTACAATCCGGATGAAACCTTATTTATGAAAAAAGGAAAAGAAAAAGGAGCTATTGTAAAGAATGGCCTGGAAATGCTTTTATTACAAGCCTTTACCTCATGGGAGATATGGGATGCATGACAATATAAATTTACAACATATCTTTCTTGTCCCGATACGGAATAAACTGATCATTACGAAAAGAAGTATGTCATCTGAGTCTTTCCAGCGAGCGTACCAAAGTTTCGTCAGCACCTATATTGCGGATAGCCAAGTAGTTCAGAACAAGAGCGATAAGAGGAAAAGCGGCCCAGATCCGAATATTCAGTTTCATGCCGGTTAATTCCGGTGATTTGCCGAACTGCCATATATAAAAACCGAAAAGAGCGCAGAAACCAATCATCAACAAGGCGTTAAATACGCACATACGCATTTGAAAAACACGTTTTTTGTACATGAATATGATTACAAACGACAGGAGGACGATAATAACGTCAATGGCCATCAGAGACCAGGTAGGGTAGACAAGCTCGGAAGACTGCGCAACCGTATTTAATCCAGACACTTCGAAAGAATAAAACTGACTTCCGGACTGCAGGACAGCTACCGGGAGAAACATCAGGGCAATAAATAAACCCGCCACAATTAACAGGTAAACTGTCTGTATGCGTTGTATCATAATCTAATTAATTGTTTTTATAGATGTATTTTTACTCCGAAAGATCTTTTTTCACAGGGTTTTTCCAATAAATGTCCCCGTCTTCATATTCCTTGGTTGCGATCAGTGTCGGTTTCGGCAATTTTTCGTAGTAACGCGATATTTCTATCTGTTCACGATTTTCGAATACTTCTTCCAGATTGTCATTGTATGAAGCGAACTCCTGCAACTTCTTATCCAGATCATGTTTCATATCAGCCGCAATCTGGTTTGAACGTTTTGAAATAATGGCTACTGTTTCATAGATATTACCCGTATCTTCCCACATTTTGCTCATGTCGCGCGAGATGGTATTGGAGGGGGCTTTTGATTTCCGATAATCCATATTAGTTATTTATATTTTTAATAATTCTTTTCTATTTTATTATTTGCGGAGTCAAAATATTTTTTAACCTGTTTTACATATTTTCCTTCCGGAAATTCATTCATGTAATTATAATATTCATCCACCACATCACGATAACGTCCCTGCAAGCGTTCGTCAACACTCACAATAGCAAGTTCATATTTTGACAAAACCATCAGATAAATAAGTTCTTCGCGATACTTTGTATCCGGATAATTTTTCAGTATATTATCTGCCGTAATAACACATGCACTATAGTTATTCCCCATATATGTACCCAGATTATAGTATAATTTAGCCGCAAGATATTCCTTATATGCCAGTTTCTCCTGTAATTCGAATAATATATTCTGCGCTTCTTTTGCACGTTCACTCTGAGGATAATATTCCATATAGAGCAGGAACTGTCTGATAGATTCATGAGTTTGCAACTGATCCAGGCGTGGATCCGGAGAATCCAGATATAACCCGTAAGCCCCGTAAAAGCGCGCAAGCTCAGTAAATTCACCTTTCGGATAAGTCGTATAATATGTCTTAAAATACTCCGACGCCGTCACATAATCCTTTTGTCCGTAATAGCTCTGAGCAAGCAGGTATAAGGATTCTTCCGCTTCCGTACGGCCGCGGAAATATTGAACGATCTCCTCCAGTAACGTGGCGGCTCTTGTATACTTCTTCTGATTAAAATACTTCTTTGCATAAGAGTATTTCAAATCCGCATCCTGACTTTTCAACAACCTGTTATATTCCCCACAGGAAGATAATAACAACATCACTGATAGTAATACGATAATTTTTCTCATGTACATCTTTCAAATCCTACACTATAGTCAAGACGGAACCTTCGTTTCATACTCAACCTGTTTTTGCCTGCAAAGTTAATATTTCAATCCAAACTTCCTACATATAAAACGTTAATAATTATAACTTATATAAGTCACTCGCCGCCAAAAGCTCTAATTTATTGTCATTTAAAACCTTTACACACTTTTCCAGATTATCCGGGCGAATCACGACATGAGCCGATTCTCCTTCCGAAAATGCATACATATATTCAATAAAAATACCCGCGTTTGTGATAATATCCATCGCACGGCCCAAAGCTCCGGGCTTGTTCGGGCAACGCAGGCATATCACATCAGCTTCCGTAACAGCATATTTTTTGTTACGCAGCACATCAATCGCTTTATCCGTGTCAGAGACGATCAACCGCAAAATGCCGAAATCCGAATTTTCAGAAACGGTAAATGCCGTCATATTGATATCTTCCGAACCTAACAATTTGGCTACTTCCGTAAAGCGCCCTCTCTTATTTTCCAAAAATATGGATAACTGTTTCGTTAACATGATTCTATTGTTTGTTAATTCGTTTACGCATTTATTTAACTCAATTCTAACATCAGAAAACGTTGTCTGTTCACACGAAGTGAAGCGCGCCGCATCAGACTAACCGCCGATTATCTATTACATGCTTTGCTTTTCCCTGACTACGTTCGATACTGCGCGGTTCGACAATTTTTATATCCGGCTGCAAACCAATCACACTTTGCAGATGGGATGCGATTTTCTTTTTCAGCGCAAGCATCTTATTCATTTCATCCGAATAATATTCCTGACGCAGTTCCACCTGTATCTGAAGCGTATCCGTATTATCAACACGATCTACAATAATCAAATAATAAGGTTCAAACTCCGGCAATTCAAGAATAACGGATTCGACCTGGGACGGGAACACATTAACCCCGCGTATTATCAGCATATCGTCACTTCGTCCGAGTATACGGCTCATACGTACTGCCGTACGTCCGCATGCGCATTTTTCATAATGAAGAGATGTCAGGTCACGCGTACGGTACCGGATCATCGGCATACCTTCTTTCGTAAGCGTGGTAAAAACCAGTTCTCCCTGCTGTCCGGGTGCAACCGGTTCCAATGTATTGGGATCTACAATCTCCGGAAAAAAATGATCTTCCCATAGATGAGTCCCGTCCTGGCACGCACATTCACCTCCCACGCCGGGGCCGCAAATCTCTGTCAGGCCATAGATATCATACGCCTTGATGCGCAACTTTTCCTCCAGTTCTTTTCGCATATTATCCGTCCATGGTTCAGCGCCGAAGACTCCCACGCGAAGCTTAAATTCTTCGATCGGTATGCCCGATTCATGAACCGTTTCTGCCAGGTATAAAGCATACGAGGGTGTGCAGGCAAGGCCATGCGCCCCAAAATCGTGCATCAATTGTATCTGCTTCTGGGTATTACCGCTACTCATCGGAATTACCGTACCTCCGATGTTTTCAATACCCGAATGCGCGCCTAATCCGCCGGTAAACAGACCGTAACCGTACGAAACTTGCACAATATCGTTTTTTGTCAGGCCGTATGCAGTCAGACAACGCGCCACTACTTCACTCCAGACAGAAAGATCACCACGTGTATACCCTACGACAATCGGCTTTCCGGTCGTTCCGGAAGATGCATGCAACCTGACAATTTCCGACATGGGAACAGCCATCAGTCCGAACGGATAATTATCCCTCAAGTCCTGCTTAACCGTAAAAGGGAGTTTGACAATATCGTCAATCGACTGTATATCGTCAGGTGTCAGACCCGATTCCTGCATTTTTTTACGATAAAAAGGCGTATTATGGTACACACGCTCAACTACTCTCTTCAATCGTATGGATTGTAATTTACGCATTTCGTCGCGTGACATACATTCCATCGTTTCATTCCAAATCATTTGTTTTATTATATTTTAATTTTTATATTATTGATTGACAAAGCATGTGCAAAGATAATATTTTTTTTTATTTTATCTCCGTATAGACGGGAATATCTTCCAGAAAACCGCACCTCATATTTATATAATCCATGTTACAGCAATAATGCTTAAGTCCGTTACTTACAATGAGGTAGGGGACCTTCAGGGCTGAATTATAACGCGATATCTGATTAAAAACTTCTTCGGTAATTGCAATTTCCGGCGCTTTATACTCTGCAATTAACAACGGTTGTAAATAGTCGTCGTAAACAACGGTGTCACATCGCTTGGAAATACCGTTCACATAGATTGACACTTCGTTTGCAATGCGTTCTTTCGGATAAGATTTGACGGTGACAAGATAATTCACAAAATGTTGCCGTACCCATTCTTCCGGTGTAAAAGCAACATACTTACGGCGCAACGGGTCATAAATATACTTCTTCCCGTCTTTTTCCGAGACTTTTACATGACACAAAGGTAAATTCAGCAATTGCATTTTGTTATAGTTATGTTCCGGTAATAACTCCTTGTCAATTTTTCCACTTTGTTAAAAAAAACTACAGTTGCCGGTTGTTAATTATATTTGTATATTTGTCTGCCTTTTTATGGCAAAGATAGTGCAAGTCAAGAGGAATACAAAATAACAGATGAAAACAAAACAGGAAATTGTAGAAAACTGGCTACCACGATATACAGACCGCAAACTGGAAGATTTTTCCAAATATATCCTGCTGACTAATTTCACGAAATATGTGGAACTGTTTGCCGAACATTTCAATCTTCCGGTATTGGGGTTGAAAAATTCGATGCCGAATGCCGGAAACGAAGCCATCACCATCATCAATTTTGGTATGGGAAGCTCGAATGCCGCTACGATCATGGATCTTTTATCGGCAATAAAGCCGAAAGCCGTGTTGTTTCTCGGAAAGTGCGGGGGATTGAAAAAAGCGAATGCAATCGGGGATTATGTCCTTCCGATAGCGGCGATCCGGGGAGAAGGCACGTCCAACGATTATCTTCCTCCGGAAGTGCCGTCGCTACCGGCATTCTCTATGCTCCGCGCCATTTCATCCGCGATACGCGACAACGGAAAAGATTACTGGACAGGAACGGTCTATACGACAAACCGGCGTGTCTGGGAATATGATACGAATTTTAAAGAATACCTGAGAAAAACACATGCTACCGGTATTGATATGGAAACAGCTACATTACTGACTGCCGGATTTGCCAATAAAATACCGACAGGCGCTTTACTGATGATCTCGGATTTGCCTCTTGAGGAAGGAGGAGTTAAAACCATTGAAAGTGACCTGGGAGTAACCCGGGATTTTGCCCCAAAACATGTTGAATTGGGTATTAAAGCGCTTGAAATGATGATAGAAGGAAAAAAAACCATTCAACACATTAAGTTCAGTTGGTAAAATGCCTGCAAAAGAATATACATTCGAAGAAATATATCGTGGAATAACGGCTGGAAACTATGCTCCCGTCTATGTCCTGATGGGAGAAGAACCTTATTTTATCGATACGATAGAAGACCTGTTGGTCCGGTATGTCCTGAATGATACGGAACGCGATTTCAACCAGATGATTTTTTATGGAAAAGACTCCAATGTGTTGGAAATCATGAATACGGCGCGTCGTTTTCCGATGATGGCCAAACGTCAACTCGTTATTATAAAAGAAGCACAGGAGCTGAACAAAATCGAACTTTTGAGCCATTACCTCAAAGCTCCCGTACAGTCAACCGTTTTAGTAATCTGCCATAAATATAAAAAAATAGACGGACGCAAAAGTATTTTAGCAGACGCAAAAAAAAGCGGTATTGTGTTCGAATCGAAAAAAATATATGAAAACAAAATGGCGGGTTTCATTGTATCGTTCATGAAACAACGCTCCATGGACATTGATGCAAAAAGCGCTCAGATGCTGGCGGATTATGTAGGCAATAATATCGGGCGACTGGCTCAGGAGGCTGAGAAATTACTGGTTGTTTTCGGCGAAAGCGCATCCAAACGCATTACTCCTGAACTGATTGAAAAAAATGTCGGGATCAGTAAGGACTACAACAGTTTTGAACTGGTCAATGCCATCGCGACAAAAGATATCTTACGTGCCAACCGTATTGCCATTTACTTTGACAAAAATGAAAAAGCCAATGCGAATCAAAACGTATTATCTGTGTTATTCAATTACTTCACAAACCTTATGATCTGCTTTTATTCAAAAGACAAATCGGAAAGAGGCATTATGCAGGCGCTGAACCTGCAATGGGGTATTCAGGCAAAAGATTATTTATCGGGACTTTATAACTATAAAGCCATGAAGGTTTTTGATGTTATTCACGAAATACGTCTGGCCGATGCTAAGTCCAAAGGATTCGGAAACAGTTCTGCCGGCACCGGAGACATCTATAAAGAGCTGATTTACAAAATTATGCATTAAAATATACTCTTTGTTAACATACTGAGAATCGAATATTTTCCTCCATCCGGACATTAGCTTAAAAAAACGTATAAACTAAGTATACATCATATCCTCTTTTTGTCCCGGATCCTATTGAATGTTTACAAATATGACACATTGTCATTTCCTAATACAAATATATCAATAACACATTTGTAAACAGATAGAATTTCGCAAATTTTACCATTTATATCTATACAGATGTATCACTTATGGATTTCATATACAATACTAAACAAGATGGTAAGATTCGATAACGTTAAAAATGTAACAATTCACAACAAAAAACAAATGTAAAAATGTTCTTTTTTTCGATATTAATATCA
>DOZP01000153.1:0-2380 GCA_003517945.1 Porphyromonadaceae bacterium
TTTCGACGTTGAAGTTGGGTTAGATTTTTTAGTAAGTGATTTGTTGGAAGCCGAAAAATATTTGCAGGAAGAAGCTGATGGTGTAATCTGCACAAAATATCTGGCTTGGGCATTATTGATGAGATGCTATCTCATGCAAGCCGATTTTGCGGGGGTTTCATCTTATGGATCAAGAATTATTCAAAGTAATAAATATCAGCTTTGTCCTGACTATACTGATATATTTAAATCGTCAAATAAGGAAATACTTTTATCTTTCCCGGTAGACGATGAAAATAATTTGCCTTTTAATCAATTGATTCAGAAGGGTCCGGAAATGCCGGTGATTCGATATGCCGAAATTTTGTTACTTACTGCAGAGGCCAATATGAGGGAAAATAACACATATGAAGCGATTCAATTGATTAATCAGGTTAGAGCGCGGAATAATAGGAGTCTATTAAATGAAGATGCATCGGAAAATGATGTTCAAGTTGCTTTGTTGGAAGAATGGAAGACCGATTTATTGAAAGAGGGAGTCTGGTTCTTTGCATTGAAACGTTTCGGTTTGGCTGAGCATACATTGCAGATGCCGGGTTATATGACTTTATTACCAATACCAGGGCATGAGATACTCGTGTCGAGAAATATGACCCAAAATCCGGGCTATTAGCAAATAAAAAAAATGGGAGTATATTTTTCATATCTCCCATTTTTTTATATATCACTATTTTTGTGATAGAATATTATTTTGTTTTGTTTTTGGCTATTTCCAATGCTTGTGTCGTTACATAATATTTAGCGAGCATATTCGGCACTTCCCAAGCCGGTAATGAACCCTCTTTCCTGTATTTCAGGAAGTTTTCGGTGACTTGTCCGAAATGAGCTTCGTGTCCGTAGCGGTATTTTGCTGGTACGACGACTTCCCACTTGTCTTTTTCTGATTTTTTCAGCTCTATGCCGGGATATTTGTCGGTGATTGTTTTCAGGGAGCTTTGCAAGTCTTTTTCAAAAGCCTCCGTGTCCGTACCGGTTGCTTTGATGAATAAAACCGGTTTATAATTCTGTTCTTTCCCCTGTTCGATAATCAGATGCGCCTTGCTGCCTTTCATGATGGAATAATGTGTATCGCCTCCGCCTTCGGGATAAGTATAATTCCAGATCACGGATACTTTGGCGTTGACCCCGCGTATTTTATAATAGATATCACCATTTGCGTATACGTATAAAGAGTCGTTGGCGACGTTTTGCTTTAGATAATCCGGATATGCCTCAAGTCCTGTCACTTCTTTAAACTGATCGGCCGACATGGCGGTTGTCCAGTGGTTGGCATCCACTAACTCGATATCTGTCTGATAATTGATGATTTGTTCCGGAAAGCATTCCCATTGGACAAGGTCTACCAGGTGGGTCGTTACATCTACGACACCTTCGCCCTGTTGATTGACATCGAAAAACCATGCCGGACGGATTAACGGCTTGCCGGATACGGTTTTAAAGAAGTGATGAACGCTTTCTTTTACGATTCCCGGATCTTCGGGCGATCCTTTCTGCTGTTCGCCGAATACGGCAGGCAGCAGGGAAAATTCTTTTTGCAGCATAGTAGTTATCTCGAAACGTTCGGTCATAATGTCATAAAGCAGTATACCCTTTTGTTCCGCAATGCTGAAACATTCTTTCAGTTGCTCAAAATCCGAAGTATTGATTGCCATCGGTTTATCCGCAAGCACATGTATGCCGGCCGAAAGAGCTTGTTTGATATACGCTGTTTTTTTTCCGTTATTACCGGCTGTTACCATTACGTTTCCCTTTTTCTCGGTCAACATCTTCTCCAGAAAGTCGGCTCCGGTATATACAATTTCGTTCCATCCTGTCGGATCATCGGGTCTTGTATTGTATTCTTCTATTTTTTTCAAATGTTCATCCAGGTCGGCGCCACCGGGCGAATACACATATACATCTTTGCTTACGCCGGGATAGGATATTTTCTGTACCAATGCGGCATGAAAATGTCCGGGATCAAGCGTGATCAGCTTTACTTCACTCTCTTTGGATTCGGAAGATGTTTTTTCTTTTTTCATTGTACACGACACGTTTAGTACAAGCAAACAGGCAACGGCATAAAAATAGTACTTCATAGTTATTTGTATTAATGGTTACTTATATATGAAAATTTGGTTGTGTTTTAAAAAGTATGCTGCCATAAAATAATGGCAATCAGGCAATAAGTAGTTATTTTTGTTTTGTGAAAATAGAAATACTACTTCATTGTCCCAATTGCCAGAGCACAAATATAAAAAAGAATGGCAAGAAAATAAACGAAAAGCAAAATTATATGTGCAAGACCTGTAAACGTCAATTTATAGGTGACCATCTATTGCATACTTTTTGAAACACCACC
>DOZP01000153.1:2418-2627 GCA_003517945.1 Porphyromonadaceae bacterium
ATATGCTTTATGTCAGGTCTAAAAAATTCCAATTCATTTCCTTCATGGTCAAAAATGATAAAAATAAAAGAACTATCCTTTTCTAAGATTGATAATATATCATTTTTTGCTTCTTCATAAGATCTGTATATATAATAATATATTTTTCCTCCTTTCTCAGGGGGACTCTGATAGCCATCAAAATAGCTATTGTCATTATTCAAATATCT
>DOZP01000004.1 GCA_003517945.1 Porphyromonadaceae bacterium
TTGATAATAAGGTAGATAATGAAACGGAAAGATTATACGCACCGGTGGCAAGAGATCTGAAGACCGACATCGGAGGGATAGAAGAAGCGGCCGGAATGATGCTTGGTGTCAGCGAGGGGTATTTGCAATATGAAGACCGTTGGATAAAAGAACGGATATTGGAATCGGAAGTTTCCTTCTTTGATTTGTTCGGTATACGTCTGATCAGTGGAGAAACGGATATGTCGGACACCGCGTCGAAACTATACCTTTCCGAATCGGCGGCAAGGCGTTTTTTCGGAAATGAAAATGCTGCGGGAAAAACACTTATAAAAGATTCTAAACTATATATGGTCGCAGGGGTATTTGAAGATCTGCCGTTGAGTCATCTGGATTTTGATGTGTTATTACCGTTGAAAACAGACTTAGGTTGGCATAATCCGGACGCCTTTTCAGGGTATGTGAAATTACAAGCGGGTATTTCTCCCGGAGATATAGAAGCCAAGATAAAAGAAATTTTGCCCAAATATATGGATGTGGAAGCCATGGCCGCGAAGGGGGACGTTCAGGAATTTTATCTTATGCCGATCGGTAAAATACATGCCGGAAGTGCGGATGTCAAACGTCTTATCGTTATGTTGAGCCTGCTGGCCATGTCGCTTTTGTTTGTGGCGGCCATGAATTATGTACTGATATCTATTTCAACTTTAGCGAAGCGTTCGAAACCGGTCGGGATACATAAATGTAACGGCGCTTCCGGCGGAAAAATTTTCCGGATGTTTATATACGAAACGGCCATCATTATTTTTATGTCCCTTGTTTGCTCCGTTATTTTGATTTTTACTTTCAGAGGAGTCATTGAAAACATCATTCAGAGTTCACTGACCGCTGTTTTCTCCGTGCATAATTTATGGGTCACCGGAGTTGTGCTCACCGGGCTGTTGTTGCTTGCCGGCATCATACCGGCGGTTATATTTTCGGCTGTTCCGGTTACGCATTTGTTTCGTGCCTATTCGACGGATAAACGTAACTGGAAGCGTTCGTTGTTGTTTGTCCAGTTTTCCGGCGTCGCTTTTGTCGCCACCTTGCTTTTTATCATTGTCAAGCAATACAATTTGTTGTTATACAATGATTTGTGGTATACAACGGAAAACATCGTGTATACGGAAAATATGGGGAATTTATCGAGAGATCAGGTGGAGCGTATCAAAATTGAATTTGAGCGTTTGCCGGAGGTTATCAGTATTTCTGTCTCTTCAAATTTACCTACGGACAGAATGAATGGGGTTTTAGCAAAAAAAACAGAAGATCCGGATTTTTATTTTTCGTCGCGGAGCATGGGGGTTGATGAGGATTTTCTGGAAACATTGCAAATAGAATTATTAGCCGGAGATAATGTCGGGAAAAGCAGTAATAATTATACGCGTGCTGTTGTAAATGAAAAATTTGTGGAAATGATGGGATGGGGAGATACTCCTGTCGGCAAGATATTTATAACCGGTCTGAACGGAGACGGTATGCCTACGGAAGTGATAGGTGTGGTGAAGAATTTTAAAATGCATACTTTATATAAAAATGACTTGAATGGGCATGCAGCTCCTTTAATGATATTTCCAATAGAAAAAAGTGCGGATAACTGGTTGTTTGGTTGGAACAGGATAATCCTTCGTCTTCATTCGATGGACGTGACTACACTGGCCGGATTGAATGAAAAATTACAACGGATAACGGGACGTCCGTATACGTATTTTGCCGGTTACCGTTCAAAAATTCAATCAATTTATTATGAGACACTTTTATATAGGGATGCGATCCTTGCCGCGTCTGTTATACTTTTTATGATAACGATGTTAGGCCTGATCGGGTTTACGGACGATGAAGTGAACCGCCGGAGTAAAGAGATCGCAATACGTAAAATCTTCGGGGCTACCATAAAAGATATACTGGCAACCATCTCGAAGGGTATTCTTTTTATCTCTGTCCCCGCTATACTGGTCGGCCTGATGTGTTCATTTGCCGTAGGTAACGATTGGCTCTCGCAGTTTGCCGAGAAAATACCGTTGAACCTCTATTTATTTACATTAAGCGGAATCTCTGTCCTGTCCGGAATCATCATTTGTGTAACAACGCGAACCTGGGCCGTTGCCAGTGAAAATCCCGTAAACAGTATAAAAGCCGAATAGAGAACGAACAAGCGAATGTAAAAAAAATATACAGTGATGTCAAATAATTAGACGTATTGTTTAAATGAAAATTCTTATATCTTTCTTATTGTTAGTGCTTTGAATTTTTGGCATAAAGTTTGATTTAAAATATGTAAAAGAGGAAATAATAAATTAATAAACATAGTTATGATTAAAATTGAAGGTCTAAGTAAGTTTTTTCAAACGGAGGAAGTGCAAACGGTCGCTTTGAATAAGATTTCGATGGAAGTGAAGGATGGCGAGTTTGTCGCGATTATGGGTCCATCCGGGTGCGGTAAGTCAACATTACTGAATATTCTCGGATTGCTGGATAATCCCAGTGAAGGGAATTATTATCTGGGTGAAACGGAGGTGGGCCATTTGAAAGAGAGGCAACGTACGCAGGTGCGTAAAGGGAATATCGGTTTTGTATTCCAGAGTTTTAATCTGATTGATGAACTGAATGTGTATGAAAATGTCGAATTACCGCTGACGTATCTGAATATTAAATCTTCGGAACGTAAGGAAAGGGTAAGCGCGATTCTTAAACGGATGAGTATCGGCCATCGTGCCAAACATTTTCCGCAACAGTTATCCGGAGGACAACAACAACGCGTAGCGATAGCCCGTGCGGTTATTTCCAATCCGAAACTGATCTTGGCGGATGAGCCTACCGGGAATCTGGATAGTAAGAATGGTCTTGAAGTGATCCGGCTTCTGACGGAACTGAATAAGGAGGGGACGACGATTGTGATGGTGACACACTCTCAGCATGACGCCGGATTTTCCGACCGGATCGTTCATCTGTTTGACGGCCATATCGTTGATTCCATAAGCGGAAAAATCTGAAAAATATATATCTTCCGTATAGCTGACAGTATCAGACAAATCGGGTAGACGGCAAAACCGCTACTTAATTGACTATGGTAGTACAATATTTAAAAATCGCATTTCGCAATTTATGGAAATATAAGACACAATCTCTAACCGGTATATTCGGATTGGCGTTCGGTATTACCTGTTTCATTCCTGCTCTTTATTGGCTGCGTTATGAAACGTCTTATGACAGTTTTTATCCCGATGCAGAGCATATTTACCGCATCTATTCCGTGGATAAACGATCGGGTGAGGCGAACGGACATGTTTCGGGGATTTTGGAAAGAAAACTACATGAGCAACTTCCGGCCATGCAAAACTCTACTGTCTTTTTTGTTGAGTCCAATGATTGTAAGTCTGAGGAAACACCGCATATCCGATTACGTACGGTTTTTACGGACAGTACTTTTCTTTATGTCTTTCCGCAAGTGATAGTTCGGAGTGATGCACAACAACCGTTGCAGACCATGAATAACATTGTTATTACCGAAACGGTAGCTGTGCGTTTGTTTGGAGACGTGGAAAAAGCTATCGGACAGCGAATAAAAAGCACAATGCTTGAACATGATCCGCCCTACACGGTTACGGCTGTAGTGAAAGACCCGCCTCCCAACACTAATTTGCCGTTTGATGCTATTCTTTTTCATGAACAGATAAAAAAGCAAAAAGCTTTTATTGAGAACTCTGCGGAACAGATATGGACACTTGCCACTTTGCAGATGTATGTGAGGTTTCATCCTTTGACTGATGCCGATCGTCTGGCTGAACAACTATGTGATTTCCCCTCACAATCGTTAGAAAACACCCGTTTTGAAGTACGCATGCTGCCTGTGGGTGATGTCCGATACCGGCTAAACACCGACGTGCCGTTTACGTTGAACTTCATACGACTGCTTGTTTCCGCCGGAATATTATTGATATTCAGCTCGTTATTCAATTTTTTAAACCTACAGTCCGACATTTTTCGCCAGCGAATCCGTGAGTTGCGCCTTCGCGCGGTATATGGGGCTTCAGGTGATCAACTCATTCTGCAGATGATGTTCGAATTGACTTGTGTTATCCTTCTGGCATTGTTGCCTGCGTGTTGTTTTGTGATAATCGCTTGTCCTACCTTTTCCGGTCTGTTGGGTATTATGATAGGAATGTCGCAATTAATAATATTGTTTGCTGTTTGCGGAATTGGAGTGATGGCATTGATTTTGTTCATCGGTTTTATGCTGTTCTGGCGGTTGAGTTGGTTGGCCATGCACCCTCAGTCGGAAAGAAAAACGACCAGACCTCTTCTATTACAGCGCGTTGCAGTTACATTACAACTTACTGTCAGTATTGTATTTCTTGTCGCAGCCTTGGTAGTGATGAAGCAAATGCGTTTTGTTGATCACAAAGATTTGGGATTCGACAGTAAAGGAATTATACATTTATCCGGCTTACATCTTTTTGTTGATGAGAGTGTACGAACAGCCCT
>DOZP01000203.1 GCA_003517945.1 Porphyromonadaceae bacterium
ATCATACAGACAAGTATCGAACTGAAAGACGAATTTTACGATTTGTTCGTCACCATCCATTACAGGGCATACCAACAGGAAGATATACTCGAACAATGGGTAGAAATAAAAAACGGGCAAAAGAAAAGCATACGCCTCACCCATTTTGCCTCATCCGATCTGTCGTTTAATGCGCCTGAATATCATGTAAGTCATTTTCATGGCGACTGGTCAAATGAAATGAATATTTCGGAACAAAAACTGACGGAAGGGATCAAAATCGTCGATTCCAAACTCGGCGTACGGACCAACCAGTTTACACACCCGTCTTTCATCCTTTCATTAAACGGCCCGCTTGCCGAAACATCCGGCCAAGCGATCGGAGGAACGCTTGCCTGGCCCGGGAACTTTCAATTTTGTTTCGAAGTAGACAATTATAACAAACTACGCGTCATTTCCGGGGCTAACCCGTATGCGTCGGAATATACGCTGGATAAAAACGAAATTTTCAAAACGCCCGCCTTCCTGTTTACATACAGCAACGAAGGCGCCGGAAAAATAACCCGGAACTTTCACCGCTGGGCCAGAAAATACGGAATCAAAAACGGAAACAAAGAAAGAAGCATCCTGCTCAATAACTGGGAAGCGACTTATTTCGATTTTGACGAAGCCAAACTGACAAAAATCATTGACGATGCCGCCAAAATGGGATTCGAACTGTTCCTGCTGGACGACGGATGGTTCGGCAATAAATACCCGCGCAACAACGATCATGCGGGATTGGGAGATTGGCAAACAAATACCAAAAAACTACCTAACGGAATACCATACCTTATAGAAGAATGCAGGAAAAGAAACATCAAGTTCGGTATATGGGTAGAACCGGAAATGGTCAACCCGGATAGCGAGCTCTATGAAAAACATCCGGACTGGGTCATTTCACAACCTCACCGCGAAAGAACCCTGCAACGCAATCAACTGATACTTGATGTAAGCAATCCGAAAGTACAGGAATTCGTATTCGGCACAATCGACAATATCCTGCAACAGAATCCGGGTATTGAATATGTGAAATGGGATTGCAACCGTTATGTATTCAATTCGGGCTCCCCTTACCTGCCGGCAGATAAACAGACGCATTTATTTTTCGATTATGCCAAACATCTTATGGAAATCATGAAAAAAGTCAGCGAGAAATATCCCGATGTGACATTCATGGCCTGTTCCGGAGGTGGCGGACGCATTGATTATGGCTCCATGCAATATTTCGACGAATACTGGATCAGTGACAATAATGACCCTCTTCAGCGCATCATGACTCAATGGGGATCTCAGTACTTCTTTCCGACGATAGGCCTCGCAAGCCATGTATCGGCTTCGCCGAATCACATCTCCGGCCGCAGCATGTCGCTCAAATGCCGGTTCGATATTGCCATGGCGGCCAAATTAGGTATGGACCTGCAACCTTCGCAAATGACGGAAAAAGAATATGCATTCTCCCAAAATGCCATCCGTACATACAAAGAAATACGCAATACAATTCTTACAGGCGATCTATACCGCATCCTTTCCCCCTACAAGAACAACCGTACCGTATACATGTATGTTAACGATGATAAAAACGAAGCGGTCGTATTCAATTTTCTGATAAGGAAGGAAGTCTATCCGAAGCCTTCCACAATCGTTCTGCAAGGACTTGACCCCGGGAAAAAATATACATTAAAGGAAATAAATAAAGACCCGGACGAGGGGTCGCGGTTCGCAAAATACGAAGGCAAAACGTTCAGCGGCGCATACCTGATGACCGTAGGTTTACACTTCGCCATGTATAATGAAATGGAAAGCCTGGTTATTCAATTAAATGAAGCCAACTAAAAACCGGACAGCATCTCCCGGCGAATACCACTTGGAAAGGGCTTCTCAAGGATGATTATTCAACATTTGTGCTATTTATTGATAAGTTTGTTCTTGCATTACGCACATACTAAAACCTATCTTTGTCGATGCTTTTTACATAATTAAAAATAAATCCAACTTAATTAAACTTTATTTTCTATGGGAAAGACACGTTCTTCAATTATTTATTTACTATTGCTATTTTGTTGCACACCCGTATTTGCACAAAATATTACAATCAACGGGACAGTAACAGAAGCATCCACTTCCGAACCCCTGCCGGGAGTAGCGATAAGGGTAGAGGGAACAACTACCGGTACGATTACCGATATAGACGGACAATTCAGTCTGTCCGCGCCTGCCGACGCCAATCTGGCATTCAGCTACATCGGCTATGCAACCAAGGTCATAGCGGTAAAAAATCAAACAGTCATCAACGTTTCTTTAGATGAAGACACCCAAGACCTGGACGAAGTCATCGTCGTGGGTATCTCTTTAAAGAAAAGCGACCTGACAGGCGCCGTCGGGAGCGTCAGCAGCAAAGTGCTGGAAGAAAAACCCGTGACGAACATCAACCAGGCGATTCAGGGACGCGTCGCCGGGGTTCTGATTACCAATGCGGCCAAACCGGGAGACGATTCCAATATCAAAATCCGCGGTATCAATACGATTAACGGTGCGACCGATCCGATATACGTAGTAGACGGTCTGGTAATGGATAATTTCGGCGGCGGATTTAATTCCGTCAACCTGAACGACGTAGCTTCCATCGAGATACTGAAAGACGCCTCAGCAACCGCACTATACGGTTCGAGGGCAGCCAACGGGGTAGTTCTGATCACAACCAAAAAAGGAAAAAAGGGAGAAGGCAGGGTGAATTACGACGGCTGGGTCGGCGTACGTACGTATGCGAATATGCCCGAAAAAATGAACTCCAGGCAATTGTTTGACCTACGAAGGGATGCGGCGATCAACAGCTACAAAGCGATTTACCCGGATGCCACCCAGACCGACCTGGACGCATTTATCCAAAACAGGGTCATGACCGCTTATAACCCCGCTTCCGGAGGTGGAGGCTTCGTTTTCGGCCAATATGAATTAGACGCATACAATAATCCCAATTTCAAGGATTACGACTGGCTCGATGAAGTAACGCGCAATGGGGTGGAACAAAACCATGCGGTAAGTTTCACCGGCGGTAGCGAAAGCGGCTCTTTTTACCTTAGCTTCGGTTACTCAAATCAGGAAGGGATGGTAAAGAAACTAAGCGATGAAAAGTATTCCGGGCGTATCAATGCCGATTACAATGTTAAATCCTGGCTGAAAGTCGGCACAAATACTTCGTATGTAAGGTCGCAGTCGGAAATATTCAGCGACGATGATGTATACGATAAGGCGCGCGGCGCAAATCCCATGCTACCGATCAGCGACGCGCTGACGTTGAACTATGGCGATTTCTACGACCAAAACTATTTCAATCCGCTGAATACGTTGAAAATAGACAATAACCGTACGCGAAACCGCGTGATTTCGTCCAATTTTTTGAACATCAACCCGATGGAGGGACTAAATTTCCGTACGACATTCTCCATAAACTATCTGGAGGAAGCCCGTTTCAGATACGTACCCAACGACATCCAGCAAGCCATCCGTTATGCACACAACGGAGAAGCTGCCCATACAAGAGACCAGCGGATGATGTGGCAATGGGATAATACGCTCTCTTACGACAAGACATTCGGCTTTCACCGGATCAATGCCTCTATCGGTACAAGCAGTTCAAACATCAGCCGGAATTATACGGAAGTAACAGCCCGTGGCTTTGACAACAACATTTTCACATACCACAAC
>DOZP01000216.1:0-1964 GCA_003517945.1 Porphyromonadaceae bacterium
TTCGCATAATTATTGGTTGTCACCCGGTTCCCGGACTCGTCGGTCATATACCATAAGGGATCGCCATTTGCCGGATCAACTCCCGCCCATTCGGTTGTATACCAGGAATCGATATCATAACCCGGTTTCAGGATTTTACTGGCCGGACCGATAATACCGGCCTGTGCATGGTCGATAATGATCTCCGGTTTGTCCCCATACAGTTCCTTTACTTTATTTGTATTCTTGGCAATATTTGCCGAGATATTCCAGTTCCAGTCTTTCGTCTTTATAACATCGACGCCTAATGTGGCCTCAATCCCTTTATTCTGTACCTCGCCTACATTTTTATAGTTTACCGACCAGCCGGTAACAGCGGAAACCGGGACATTATACAACAAATCCGTCGTCCGTTTCTGGTAATAATCCAGGTTCAACGTTACCCTTTCAAACAAGGACGCGTCTATTCCCACACCGGATGTATAGGTTTTTTCCCAAGTCAGATCCTTGTTTCCGATCTGTGACATCATCGCGCCCGGCACACCATTGTAACCACCTCCGATGGTATAAAGTGCATACTGCGGATAAAGACTTGCGGGACGGGCTCCTACCGAACCGTAGCTGGCACGCAGTTTCAATAAATCCACCCAGTCTGCATGGAAAAAGTCTTCCCGGTTGATGTTCCATCCGCCGCTGATCGAAAAGAAAGTGCCGTAACGGGCATTCGCCCCGAAATTTGAAGCGCCATCCCTGCGAATGGAAAATTGCGCCAGGTATTTGTTGTCGTAAGCATAATTAGCATTCAGGAAATAAGACTGTACGGCCCACTCCGTCTGTGAACCGGCAACCGCCTTTGGGGTGGTCGCCACATCGGCCACGCTGAAACCTGCCGGAAAACCGGAAGCCGTCTGTGAAGTAACTGCTCCTGTATAAGAATTGAATTCGTATGCCAAAATAGCATTGAGCGAATGCTTTCCGAAAAGTTTGTTGAAACGCAACAGATGATTCGTGTATAAACGATTATACTCGGACTTATAATCTTTCAGTAATCCCTTATCGGCCTTACCTCCCGACGAACGGGGATCGGTATATGTTTTCTGTACGGAATTACCATACTTGTAGTTATTGACAGAAGAGAACGTCAGCCAATCGGTAATTTTAATATCGAAATCAAAGTTTCCCATAAATTCGTAGGACGTTGTCTTCCCGTAATTCCATTGCAGGTCATATAGGTAATTACCCATTTTCGGCGATACCCATTCCACGGGTTGCGATTCCTGATACAGGTTGCCGTTTTCATCGTAAGGGCTGTCCCAGGGTAAACAGGAATACATGGCTTCGACACGATGTTGCTTATCATCAATATCTCTGCGGGCGCCCCATACGGATGGTTTAATTTTTAGCCAATCATTCACCTGATAATCTACATTGAAACGAAAATTATAGCGTGTCAGATCATATCCTTTCACAGCGCCCGACTCATCGTATAATCCAAGCGATATGTAGCTCTTCATCTTATCCGTACCGCCGGAAATCGATACATTATAATCTTGGGCGACTCCCAAATCAGTGGCACTATCCCACCAATCGAAATTTTTATTTCTCAGGTTGTCCTGATATTGCGGGAACTGAATTGCTTCCTGGTTCGAAAAAGATTTGTAATAGTCATACAGTTCGCTACCATTCATTACTGAAAACCCCCCTTTGTTTAACTGGGTAATACCGGTTTTGGCCGACAGATTGATCGTAGCCTTGCCGCTCTTTCCCTTTTTGGTCGTTACGACAATGACTCCATTGGCCCCCATCGAACCGTAGATAGCCGTTGAAGCAGCATCTTTCAATACGGAGATGGATTCGATATCCGCCGGATTCAGGTTTCCCGAACCGTCACCGACAAGCACCCCGTCGATCACCCACAACGGATCGGTCCCTCCGTTGACGGTTGCCTTACCACGGATCACGATCTTACCGGTTGCTCCCGGCTG
>DOZP01000216.1:2116-8618 GCA_003517945.1 Porphyromonadaceae bacterium
CGGATCGTCATCGAAGCCTCGGCTGTTACCTCTTGATTGAGATATCCCACATAAGAAACCGTTAAAGTTGCATCCGCGGGAACTTCTAACGAGAAATTTCCATCAAAATCCGTACTTGACCCGGTCGTTGTTCCCTTCACAACCACATTCGCCCCAATAATCGGTTCGCTTGTCGCATCGTCCACGACAACGCCGTTTACCTTGAACTTCTGTTGCTGCGAGACAGAAGTTGCAGGCTTATTTGCCGTTATTTTATTGGTCGCTTTGTAAATAATAATACGGTTTTCACTTAGCTCAAAATCAGCTTGCTGATTTTTTAAGGCATTTTTCAGAATATCTTCTACTGATTTGTTGGTCATATTCAAAGAAACCCGTTCGTTCAAATCAATGTCGTTATTCCGGATAAGGAATGTGTAGTCATATCGCTCTTCTATCATTTCAAAGAGCTCCCGCAACGTGGTGTTCTCCAATTGTAGAGACATGAAATGTGTCTTTAGTTCCGACGCTGCGACATGGTTAGAAAACAAAGGCATACACGCGAAGCAAATCGTAATCAACGGCATGCCGATTCTTTTAAAATGGTTCATTTCTTTTTGATTTAGGTTTGATAATTTAATAAAATAACTTACATAACCCTGCGTAGGGAAGCGTTTTTTCTGTTGGGATCTACTTCATTTATATTCCTCTTTTTTTAGTTGTTAATAGCGCTTTTTTATCTCTCGTATTACTATTTCATTTTCATTATACGTCCAAGTCAGGTTTTTCTCTACATTGACTTCCTGCAATATCTGTTCCAACGTATAGGCCGGAGAAAAGCTTCCGGTGAAAATCTCTTTTTCCAACCGCTTGCTTTCAATACGAATAGAGACATTAAACTTACGTTCCAGGTCATGGGCAATTACGGGGAAAGGTTGTTCGTTAAAGATCAATTGTCCGTCAATCCATGCGTTGGCATCGGTACCCCGTATCTCCTTCATATTGACACTATTCGTCTCTTTATTGAACCGGAGCATACGGTTTGGGTGAAGATTGATCTCTTCTGCCGCAAAATCCGAAGCATGAATAGAAACATTGACGCTACCGGTTATCAGTGAAATGTCCAGATCGGAATCTTCCGAATATGCCTTAACATTAAAAGATGTTCCTAACACCCGCACACTCGCGTTTTCCGTTTTGACAATAAAAGGATGCAAAGAATCCGGAACAACCTCAAAATAGGCTTCGCCCGTGAGCGACACTTCCCGGATCGTTTGATTGTCGTTTACATTGTATTTCAGTGTGGAGCCAGCATTTACCCAGGCAAGGGAGCCGTCGGGAAGAATCACTTTCGAGGTTGATCCCATCGGGATGATAACTTCCGTAAACATATTTTTCACTACCACATTAGCCGCATTCTCCCGGTTGATCAACTTACCGGCATAGAAAGACGTGCCGACAACTATCAGAACCATAGCCGCTGCCGCGACCCGTTTCCATAAGGAGATAATTTTTCCCTCCTTCTTCTCTTCCGAAACAAAAATATGCCCGAAATGCTTCTCAAAACTCTCTTTTGTTTCTGAAGCAAATAGAGGGATATGAGCTGTAGCCCACCAGTCCGCCATCTGCGATAAGGTCTCTCTGTGAGATGGATCCTCATTTAACCATTCCAATAACTCCCGTTCTTGTTCGTCCGTTAATTCTTTGGCAAAATAGCCCAGAATAAGGTCCTCCATATACTTTTCGTCTTTGTTTCTCATTACAACAAATTCTATCGTTTTCAAAATCAAATACACAAAAAGTAGAGGCTGCGTTTAAAAGAATTTCAATTATTTTTCAAATTAACGAAGATTAACGGGTAGGTGAAGTAAAAGTAGGAATAAGGGATAGTGATCGCCTAAAATAGTTTTAATACGTTCAAGTCCGATTTTTATTTGTACGCGAACAGTGCTGGCCGCAATCTTATTTTCTTTGGCGATTTCTTCGTACGACATGTTTTGGTAAAGGTGTTGTTCGAATATGGTACGACATTTGGGTGGTAACGTTTTGACCGCTTTCTCAATCAGTTCTTCAAGTTCTTTATTTTCCAGATAAGCTAACGGATTTTCATCTTTTCCGACTTCTTCCTCCTGAATAGTTAATAGTTGCTCCTGAACGTCGGTTAAAGAAACCTCCGTCATTTTTTGACGGGTAATATAATTGATGCAACGGTTTTTCACGGCGCGGATCAGGTAAGGGCCAACCGGAGCCGTAAGCTCCACTTTATTTTTCCATATATTCAGGAATACATCATTAACGATTTCCTGCGCATCTTCCGCCTGATGAATGTACTTGGTCGCTACGGCACATAAATAGGTGTAATAGGCTGAGTACAATTGCCTAAAAGCACCCGGATCTCCCTGGTTAATCTTCTTGATTATTTCCTCTTTGAGTATAATCATATAATTAAACACCGTACATGTTTTTTGCAAAGATACGCACTTTTTTTTATAAAACGGAAATATGAAAATGTTTTAAACGTTATTTTGAGTTTATGATTATTAATATAATATATTAACTGTAATATGCTTATTGTCTTTTGATTATCAATAAAATAATTACAAAAGGATAAATAAGGTGTGATATCCAACCAATCTGACTGAATTTATTCCTTTTTGCTGATGTTTCGCCTTTAACATCAAATATTTAACAAATAAATTTTGTTTAGCTTTGGGTTTGCACTATCTTTGTGCGGTAAAAAAGAAGGAATGTTTTTGTATGCGGCAATATAGAGAAGATGATGTAGTGAAACGCCTGCGTGACCTTAAAACACAACGGGACGCGTTTGCAGAGGTGGTTGCGGCATATAGTGAGAAATTGTATTGGCAGATACGCAAGATGGTTTTGAGCCATGAAGATGCGAATGATATTCTGCAAAATACGTTTCTGAAAGCATGGTCGAATCTGAGCGGTTTCCGTGGTGATGCAAAATTGTCTACATGGATGTATAAGATCGCTGTGAACGAATGTATTACATTTTTGAATAAGCAACGTGCCATAAACAATGTTCCGCTTGATGATACGGATGTTTACCTGTTGCAGACCTTGGAGGCTGATGACTATTTTGACGGCGATAAGATTGATAAAAAATTGCAGAAGGCGATTTTGAGTTTGCCGGAGAAACAACGACTTGTTTTTACGATGAAGTATAATGATGATATGAAATATGAAGAGATGTCCGAGATATTGGGTACTTCGGTCGGAGCTTTGAAGGCTTCTTATCATCATGCCGTAAAAAAAATAGAGGCGTTTTTAACAGAAGATATTTAAACCTTTTAGTCTAAGAATAGTCTAAATAATCCACAGAGAGGAGGCTGAATTATGAATACAAATAATAAATTAGATGAACTAAAGGATCGCAATCCGTTTCGTGTTCCTGACGGTTATTTTGAAAGTTTTACGGAAAACATGATGAGCCGCCTGCCGGAAAAAACGGTCGAGGAGCCTAACGTGATTTCTATCTATGATCGTGTAAAACCCTGGTTGTATATGGCTGCTGCGTTTGCGGGACTTGTTCTATTGTTTAATGTTTTAAATAAGACTGCGGGAACTTCTGCGGAGAACGAAGATACGCGGGCTGTAACCATAGTGACGGTATCTCCTTCCGGCGTTGAATCAGAAGCGGATGAAAATGTCGAATTTCTGGAATATATTGAAGATATGTATGTAGATAAATATGCGTTGTCTTATATTGATGACTTTATGAATAATTAAGTAACAGATGGAAAAGATGAAAATTTTTATAGTATGTTTTTCTGCATTGATTATATCGGCCATGCAGGTGTCGGCTCAAGAGCATGGGGATAAGCCGTTCGACAGGGAAGCGTTTACTGCTAAGCGGAATGCTTATATAACAGAACAGATAGGGCTTACGGCTACGGAAGCATCTGTTTTTATTCCATTGGATAATGAGTTGATGCAAAAAAAGTTTGAAGTAGGTAGGGAGTGTCACAGACTTGAACGCGAATTGAAAAAGAAAGACGGCAAAACGGAGGAGGAATATAATAAACTGCTGAAATGCCGTGAGGAAATGAAAGAGAAACGGGATAAATTGGATAAGGAATATCTGGAGAAGTTTAAACGGGTTTTATCGGCGGAGCAAATCGTTAAATATCAAAGCGCCGACAGGGCCTTTTTTGATGAGTTTGTACGCGACCGTAAGAAATAAAAAAAGCTCTTGTTGACAAGAGTGATATCATTTTTAGTGTTTTTGTTTAGATTTAGTTTTAGCTTTGGTGGGGACGACGTGAGTCGCTCCCATCTTTTTGGTTAGCCCGGTACGGGCGACTGCTATCAGGATGCAACTTCCGAATGGACCCGGATAGCGGAAATCGTTATTTTTTTCCTCCGAAATTGAAACTAACGGGAATGTAGATCGGAGAAGTGAACATTTGCTCTCCGACTTTAAAGGACGGCTTCAGTTGAATCGTTACTTTTGACGAAGTATCGCTTAAGCCGAGAAAGTTTTTAACTATATTTTCTATGGCTGATTTGGAATTGTTTTTCATCAATTCTACGATGTCGAATCCTACCGTCACCGGCAGTTGTTTTGTTTCGCCTGCACCGACACTGAATGCCTGTTGGAGATTTCCTGTGGTAAATTGGATATCGTCGATTGATATAATATAATGTAGAGCCTGGAATGCGGCGGCGCCGGAATTCGGATTCCTGACGTCCAGATTCAATGTAAAATTGAACGGTACCGACGAGGCGTTACCTCCCAGAATGGATAATACTTTCGGAATCATGAGGGCGGATAGTCCGTTTGATACGTTCATATCCGAAATGGTGAGGTTTGAGATCGAATTATACCTGTAATCGCAATTGGCCAGATTATACGCGTTAGAGAGGCTGTTTTGCAATGCTGTACATCCTGAAAGTGTCAACATAACAAAAAATAAAATACTTGTGATAATTTTCTTCATTTTATATACATTTTAATTTTTACAGATGCAAAGATAATCTTTTTAATTCATTAGCGGATATAATGATCGTGTATTGACGGATGAATTAAAAAGAAAGTTGCCGGTTGAATGCAAGACCGGCATCAAATCATAAATTTGTGGTTCCGGTTTATGTGTTATCCTGGGTGAGTTGGTTGATAAGTTTTGCCAAATTCTTACTGTTCTGCGCTTCAATCTCTGCTAAATTTTCCAAAGTCCTGTTATTCCTTTCCGATTTTTCGATGAGTTTTTCAATCAGTTTTATAACTCTGTTCTTTTCTTCTTCCGATAAGGGGGGTAGAGGATGTTTTTTGTCATAAACAGCAGCAGGAGGCTCGGATATCGCATGCTGTATTTTGGGCCCTTTACCCGTAAGAATCCATGTCGGGTTTACGTTAAAGTATTTAGCAAGCTCATCAATAGTGGCACTACCGGGCTTTATGGTTTTGCCGTTTAGTATTCTGCAGAGAGTTGGTTCTGATATTTTAGTATTTTTAGCAACATAATATGGCGTCACTATTTTTTCATCGAATAATTCCCGGATTCTTTCTTTTATACTCATTTCAGTATTATTTGCATTCTTTTTCATAATCCCGATGGTGTATCATAAATATTCCATTGGCGCATATATGAGGTTGCAAATATATAAAATTTAATTTTAATATCCCGTATCCCGTTTTTTATTCGTATTCATCTTTGTCTGTGTTGCTCTCTTTATCCAGGTAATTGATGAGCTTCTCAAGTGATATGCTGTTTCTTTCAGCAGTTCTGGCCATGATATGAATAGAATTGATTAAATAAGATTTTCTGGTTCCCGGAGATAAATTTCCTGTCAGAATATTATACATATCTTTGTCTGTTTCATTGACATATTTGTCAGTAGTGTCGGTTACGTTATCCAGGTACTTTTTCCCTTTGCCGGTATAAAGCCAGTCCGGATCCACATTGAAAAATGATGCGAATTTTTTAATGGTTGAGTAATTCGGTTTTTCTGTCTTATTGTTTAATATACGGCTAATTGCCGCTTCGGATATTCCGGTTTCGTGTGATATATGGTACGGAGTCAATCCTTTTTCACTGATTAATTCTTTTATTCTGTTTATTATGCTCATAGAAGTAAATATAAATTAAGTTAATGTGAGTGTATTTTTAAGCAAAATGTTTGTATTTTGCTTAAATTATACTTACATTTGCATTGTAATATTCAATGATACATCATAGCTGTTTCATTAGTATATACAAAAGGAACAAATGTACAAAATGTAAATATTAAAAAGAAGTAAAAATGAAAAAAAATGACAATCCAAGATTAGGAACTGGCTTTATTCAGGAAGCTTGTGATCTTACGAGCACTTCCCGCTCGACTTTTTACAGGGCAATGGAGAAAAAGGAAATAGGAGAAGCAATGTCGTGGAAAGAAATTTCCGTACTTGCAAAATACGAAGAATTGAGAAGGCAAGCGGAAGAATACCTGAAAAGAATTTGATTATAACACAGTACTTGTGAAACGGCAATAGAAGTTATAAAATTTATTTCTGATGAAT
>DOZP01000094.1:0-3294 GCA_003517945.1 Porphyromonadaceae bacterium
ATTTACATGGCTGAAACCGTTTCTTCCAAAATGCCATACAAGAACGGCAATCGTATTTTCTCCGGTGGCAAGATAAGAAGCTATTTCCACTTCATCATAATAAGTGGCATTCCGGGCGGGCCCACGCTTCAATCCTCCTTCAAAAACAACCAACCGGCCGTTAATCCAGAGCCAGTATTTCGAATCGACAGCTATACGGGCAGTGAGGGATTCCGGAACATCAGTAAGTCTCACGTCTTTGCGATAGATATACCATGAATTAGGTTCACTCTGCGTATGTTCAAAACTAAGCCATTTTCCTTTTACATCTGTTTGCTCATCCGGCATACCGGTACTCCGAACAACGGACAAACTACTAAAAAGCAATACACTAATTAACAAAATCCTTTTCATAAGTATTTAATTTATAGGACTATTTTATTCTCTGCGTAAAGATAATTTTATAAATTAAATCCGTCAAATAATTCATTCAAAAATTTGTCGACTAAAGAAATAGTCATACCTTTGCCGGAGAAACATCAAAAAGAACCGATTCTATTAACGAAAATCTGCCCGGATATGAAAAAAAAATTATTTATATGCATATTGACAGCCTTGTTTATCTCATGTACCTCTACTCAGGAGAAAAATACCGGAATTTCAACTATAATCGACATTGAAAGTAGTATACGGCATGACACCGGATTCAAAGTTTCGGATTTCGGCAAAACAATCCGTTATATTCCACTCGAAACAACAGATGACTGCCTGATCGGCAATAAACCGATTGTCAAAGTGTTAGAAAACTACATTCTGATAGAATCCAACCAGCGTTGCTTGTTATTTGATAAAAAAGACGGACGTTTTATCTCGGCGATCGGACACACCGGACAGGATCCGGAAGCCTACAGCAGTTCCTTCTGCTGGGCAGACGAAAAAGAGGACTATTTGTATTTCACACGTCAGCCGAACCAATTAATCAAATACGATATGAAAGGAAATTTCTGCGGAAAAACGGAATTTCCATCTCCCCCCGGATTAGCGTCTTATTATTTAATAACCGATTCGGGCATTATCGGTTACTACAACGACCTGAATGCCAATAAGAAATTTGTATTGGCCCGTTTTGAAAAAAACGGCACGCTGCGCGACACGATTCCCTCACTATTATCTCAAACAGAAGAATCATTAAATGATATACTAAACGTCAGCGTTATCAAGGAAACCGATACCTACGGAAACTGGGCAAAAGCCGGTGTGATCATCATCAATTATAAAAATGATAACAAACAAATAATAGCTCCCAATACGGCGGCATTATGGAGAAATAGCGGACATACATACTTCAAGGAAATCTTTGTAGATACAATCTATACGATTACAAACCAGGGACTGAGTCCGGCCCTTATCTTCAACACAGGAAAATGGCATTGGCCCGAAAAGGAAAGAACGCACACAAACGGCACCAATGCACGAATTTTTATCACAGAGGTATCGGAAAATAACCTGTTTCTATTTTTCCAATGTATCAAAGGACTTTATTCCGGTGAACCCGTTTTATATAACGGATTGTATAACAAGAAAACAGGAGAAACAAAAATAGTCAAAAACAGTGATGCCATACAGGACGACTTAACCGGTTTCATGCCATTCAAGCCGCTAACGATAAGCACATCCGGAGAATTCGCTTCGCTTATCGAGGCGAGTGACATCATGGAATGGACGGAAGAGCATCCGGAGGCAACAAACAACGGCCGACTTTCCTTTCTGCAACATCTTACCGAAGACATGAATCCGGTTATCGTATTGGTCGAATAACCGATTAATTTTAAGTTAACGTGCGTTCGAAATAAAATTAGTATAACCTGCGTTGTAAATCCTCTATACAATCCCCATTGACAGCAGAAATCATTTATCTACACTTAGCGGGGAAAAATAACGGAATTCGTGTTCCGGCAACAATTGGGGGTGAAAAAGAGCAATCAGCTCTGCCAACAAGTAATCGGGATGTACCGGCACTTCTTCATAATAAAGTGAATAGTTTGTATTACAACCGTAAATACGGCGATCGCGGAAAGCGTCAAACTGACTATAAGACGCATAATCCGACTTCAACATATTGTATGTCATCTCTTCTTCCTGATTGTAATGTATCAACCAAATATCCGCATGGATAGCTTTGTCAAGGACGGTTTCAAAACTCATCGGCGAACTGCCTGTGCCCGGCAGGTAACTAAACAGGTAATCTGCTCCCGCATCTTTATATATACGCGCCATATAACTTTCGCCGGACGGAACATGCCACGGGGATCCGTATTTTTTTCCGGTCATCAGTTTGGGACGAGACGTTACGCCTTCCGCCAAGGCTTTTATTTTGAGATAATTGGATTCTGTTTCGCGGAATAATGAGTCCGCACGTTCACTTTGACCGGTCAGAAGCCCTACAAATTTTATCCATTCGGCACGTCCGAGCGGATCCGTCTCCATATAATCGGCGCATTCGATGACCGGTATGCCGATCTTCTCCACTGGCCCGTAACTGCCATGATCGAAAGGAGAAGCCAGTACGACTTCCGCTCCTATTTCAATCATCCGCTCCACATTCGGAGCAGTCGCTTCGCCTAAATCCGTAATCAGGCCGTTCCGGATACGCTCATTTACCGCAGGCACTTTAATATAACGCGATTCGCAAACCCCGACAATATTGCCGGTAACGCCAAGCTCATCCAACACCGCACTGTGAACAGATGTATAAACTACGATATTATGCAAAGGAACACGGACCACTGTCCCTTTGGGCATCCCTTCCGGGATCGGTTTATCGCGCGGCACCAACAGGTAACGCTGCAATAATTTTCCTTTATTCCAGGGATCATGTACTTCCACTTTTGTATACCCATCCTGATCCGTCACCGTATAACCAACCGCATAACGCACAAAATCCGTCTTTTCACTTTCAGAAGAAGAGCTATGCCTTACGTTACAGCTCAACGTAAGACATAGCAGCAATAACAAGCAGAAGCAATTGCGTATCATTGACTTTTATTTGAATTATTTCTTTACGTAAACCGCTTTCATTGGGTTTAAACCGACTTCGAACTTATTGACAAACTTATTATCCTTATCAAAAACATAGACATCACCATTGTTGTTATAGTCGGAAGTGGTTATAAACAAATGTTCGTATGTTGCGTCGTAGTTGATTTGATAGACTCCCGAGATCTCCGTATCGCCGATAAAATTTTCCGATATGACGGAACGACTCATCGTATCATAGGCATAATATGAGATTTCTTCTCCGGCGGCTCCCCATTG
>DOZP01000094.1:3307-6216 GCA_003517945.1 Porphyromonadaceae bacterium
CCAATCACGGACACTTCATCCGTATTTGTATCTATTCTTTGCAAAGTATTCGGAACCGGAGGGTTACCCATATTGTAATTCCCTTTCGATATCACATAAACACTGTTGTTATTATCCGAAACCACATTATCGGGATTGATAATCACTTCAATCTTCTTTGTTTCGGTAAACGATGCGAGGTCAATCACCGATACGGTTTTGTCATATCCGATTTCCGTGCCATAGTCCATACCTCCGGAATTTGCCACATACAGTTTGTTGTTAGCCACCGCCATCCGCTCCGGATTACGACCGACCTGTACTTTTGTTTCCACAGTCAGTGATGCGGTATCAATTCGCGCCACATATCCGTTGAAATAAGTGACATAGACTTTTCCGTCATTAGCAACAAGCGCACGGGGCTGACCTTCCGTTTTTATTTGTTCGATAGGCATAGCTTCCAGATCTACAACTTCTATTGTCGATTCGGTATACATGGCGATGTACATTTTGCCTCCGTAAACAATCATATCCTGTCCCGAATCTCCCAAACGACGTTTGTTTTGCACTTCAAAGATATTCCTGGTTACAGTACTATCTTTCAGATTATACAAAGAAAGACTTGCATTATTATTGTTCATACTACCACTATTCAACACATAAATATATTCGGAAGGAATAACAGGCGCTTCCGCCGGATCGTCATCATCGTTACAACTTGTAAAGAATGGTAAAATCACTACCATGCATAAAGCAATCAAATAAAAAAAATTCCTGTTCATAGCTATTTTTATTAATTAATGGTTTACAAATTTAATGCGATGCTTAACCGCCACGAACGGCCGGGCATCGGATAATATTGAATGACATCGTATTGCGTATCAGCCAGATTGATGATTTCTCCCTGAAGACGCAAGGAGACGCTTTTAAAATCAAACGTCCTGTTCAACGAAATACTTTGCTCCGTATAGCCGTCTACTCTATTTTCTTTTATGTTTTGCGGCAATGCATAACGTTCGCCAACCGCCGTCAGCAGATAAGATACGTTCACCCACGGCGTTTCGAAAGCAACGGAACCGTTCCCCGTATGCCGCGGAGTATAAGGTATCTGATGTTTGTAATTTTTGGCGTCCGGATTTGTTATATCAATTGCATACTGGTATGTATAGTTACCCGAAAGCATCATATTTACTTTTCCCGACAACGGTATTTCCATAGAAAGATTTACATCCGTACCTTTTATTTCTACCTCGCCCATATTCATCATCCGCCAGATATACAAAGTAGGAAGCGCAACGATTTTATCCTCAACCTTATTGTAATACCCGTCAACCGAAAGACTCAGGTATCTGATGACCTCCCCGATTTCCCCGCTCCAGGTCAGGCCCGCGTTATATTGCTTTGCCTTCTCGGGCTTCAGATCCGTATTTCCCATACGCAGATAATAAAGATCGGTAAAAGTCGGCACACGGAAAATGTCTTTATACGAAACACGGACACGCAAGGCATTATCCCTGAATGGTTGCCATGAAAGGCTAATAGCCGGGGAGAGGCGCTTGCGGTCGGCCGGACGGTCACCGTTTTCTACTTCATCGGAAATATAAGTACCCAATAAACTCGCAGTGGCGGTCAGGGAACTACGTTTATACCGGACGGCAAATGCGGTTAAGGACGTATTTCGCCGGGGTTGGGCGGCATTGATAAAATTATTGTCCAGTTGTGTATGTGCATAGTCCGTTGTCAATGAAGCGGACAAGCTATGGAACGGTAAATATAAAATACCTGCCGAACCATAATATTCGTATTGTGTATTCCGGTCTTCCTGAAATCCGGCCGCATATTTATCATTCACATCTTTGTACCGGGAATAGGCATACGCATATTTAGCTACAGCCTGTACGGCAAATTTTTCAGTCAACTGATTTTTGTATCGTGTCTGTATAAAACTATTATCATTCCAGAGGCGTTCCATTGCCGTTTTATTATAAAAATTGACAGCCCCGGGAAGTCCCCGTTCCGAATGAAATGTATAAAACTTCGTTTCAAGAATCCCTCCTTTACTGCCAAAATCACCATATAAGTTTCCTTCCAGACGGACTGTTTCAATGTCGCTGTTGATACGCTTTTCGCGTGTTTTAACCGTTCCGTTAACCAGTGTATACGGATATTTGCCATCCGCACGCATATAATCCGCATAGACGGAAGCGCTCCAGCGGTTGCCGAGTTTTTGGCTATATGATAAAACCGGCTCAACCAATCCGAATGAACCTCCTTTTATTTTTACTGATAGCAGATACGATTTATCATCCGCGAAACGAGGTTTCCGCGTCTTTATATTCAGAGCGCCGGCAGAGGCATAAATACGCGCCGTTTGAAAGATATCGTCGCTTTGTCCCATAGTGAGTGAAACCATATCCACATTATCAAGCGTGAAACGACTGATATCCACCTGTCCGCTCTGGGCGTCCGAGATAGAAACGCCATCATAGCTTACTGCGGTATGATGCGCTCCGAGACTACGTATGGAAACGGTTTTAAGCCCTCCTATTCCTCCGTAGTCCTTTACGGTCACGCCCGAAAAACGACGTACCGCCTCAGACAAATCCTGTATTCCTAATCGCTTGATATTTTTACTATCCAGAAGTTGTAAGGGAGTTGCTTGCCGGGTAACAGATACACGTGATTGCGTAACAACTTCCACATCAGGAAGGTGCCGTAACTTTACAGTGTCTGTCGACAGATTTTGCTGTGCCGAAACGACCGTAAAAGAAACAAGACATGTGACAATTATACACATGTTCATTTTTAGAAACCGTCTTTCTTGCATACAAATAAGTACTTCAATACCCATACCCGGGATATTGTTATAAAAAGATTCCGGCAGGTTTTCTGACTTGTTCTCCCTTTTACCGGCTGCCTTCCCGACGTTA
>DOZP01000094.1:6303-8799 GCA_003517945.1 Porphyromonadaceae bacterium
ACAAAGGTAATGTAAATTGAATATAATGCAAAATAAACAGAATCAATTTTTAAATGATATTTCTACACCTCTTGTTTAGGGAAAGTCGTAAACTTCAATCCGGTCAGCGATTCTGACGTTTACGTTCTGTTTCGTCCAATACGATTTTACGCATACGCATAAAATGAGGAGTTACCTCTACATATTCATCCGCTTTAATATATTCAAGCGCATCTTCAAGACTGAAGATGAGAGGAGGCGCCAGCGACATTTTTTCATCCGATCCGGAAGCGCGCATATTAGTCAGTTTCTTCGACTTGGTTACATTTACCACCAGATCGCCTTCTTTCGTGTGCTCTCCAACTACCTGCCCGACATAGACATCTTCACCCGGAGCAATGAAAAAACGCCCGCGCGATTGCAGGTTATTCAACGCGTAGGCAAAGGCGGTGCCTGTTTCCATCGCAATGATCGAACCATTCTGACGACGTTCAATTTCACCTTTCCAGGGTTGAAATTCCAGGAAGCGGTGCGCCATGATCGCTTCTCCCGCCGACAGTGTCAATATTAAATTATTAATTCCGATGATTCCGCGCGACGGTATCGTAAACTCCAGGAAAGTACGTTCATTTTTACTTTCCATCATGGTCATTTCTCCCTTACGTTTAGTTACGACGTCGATGATACGACTTGCGCATTCATCGGGAAGATTGATGCTCAAACTTTCCACCGGTTCGCACTTAATGCCGTCAATCTCTTTGATGATTACCTGGGGTTGTCCGACCTGCAGCTCATATCCTTCACGACGCATCGTCTCGATCAGAACAGACAAATGCAACACGCCGCGACCGAAAACATTCCACGAATCGGCAGAACCCGTAGGCTCCACACGCAATGCCAGATTTTTATCCAATTCTTTCTCCAGGCGTTCGAACACATGACGCGAAGTAACGAATTTACCGTCTTTTCCAAAGAAAGGAGAATTGTTTATCGTAAAAAGCATTGACATGGTCGGTTCATCAATCGCAATCGTCGGCAACGGTTCAGGGGTATTCACATCGGCAATCGTTTCCCCGATTTCAAACCCGTCAATACCGATCAAAGCACAGATATCACCGGATGGAACCGCATCCACTTTTTTCCGCCCCAACCCTTCGAATACATCAATCTCTTTTATTTTAGTACGCACCTGCGCACCGTCACGTTTGCACAACATCACATCCTGCCCTTCCCGAAGCTCTCCGCGATGCACGCGTCCGACCGCGATACGCCCGACATATTTCGAATAATCGAGTGAAGTAACAAGCAACTGGGCCGGCCCGTCAAGTGTTTCGGGTTCGGGTATATATGCAATGATGTCGTCAAGCAACGTATATATATTATCCGTCGGCTTCCGCCAATCGCGCGACATCCATCCCTGCTTGGCCGAACCATATATTGTTGGAAAATCAAGTTGCTCTTCCGTTGCATCCAGACTGAACATCAAGTCAAAAACCATCTCCTGTACTTCCGAAGGCCGGCAGTTTGGCTTATCCACTTTGTTTATAACCACAATCGGCTTTAGCCCTATCTGGATCGCCTTTTGTAAAACAAAACGCGTTTGCGGCATCGGGCCTTCAAACGCGTCAACAAGCAACAGGCAACCGTCCGCCATGTTCAGCACACGCTCCACTTCACCGCCAAAATCAGCATGCCCGGGGGTGTCAATAATATTAATTTTATAATCTTTATAATTGATCGAAACATTCTTGGCAAGAATAGTAATCCCCCGTTCACGTTCCAGATCGTTATTATCTAAAAATTGGTCTGGCTCCGCCTGTCCCTCACGGAAAAGCTTCCCGGCCAAAAGCATCTTGTCAACCAATGTTGTTTTGCCATGATCGACATGTGCAATAATTGCAATATTCCTAATTTTCTGCATATAATAATGATTTTCGGAGGACAAAAGTAGTGCAAATCGGATACAATACAAAATAAGCCGGCTTATTTTTACTCAAAAAAACATACAAAAAATTGGCAAATAAAAAAAAAGCGCATATCTTTGCGGCCGCTTAAATAATATAGTATTAATTTATTAAAGTAAGATTTATGTATTTGGATTCAACAAAAAAACAAGAACTCTTCAGCACACACGGAAGAGCAAAATCAGAAAAAGACACCGGTTCGCCGGAAAGTCAGATCGCGTTGTTTACGTATCGTATCAACCACCTTACGGAACACCTGAAAAAAAATCACAAGGATTATAACACTTCACGTTCGTTAAAAATGTTGGTAGGTAAACGGCGCCGTTTGCTTGATTACCTGACACGTGTCGACATTGAACGCTATCGTGCCATAATCAAAGAATTGGGTATCAGAAAGTAAAATACTTGAATAATAAAAAAAGAGGGAGTTTTGACAAAAAACTCCCTCTTTTTTTATCCGGTCAATGGATCACGGATTCCATATAGATTCCATAGAATACACTTCCAATTTTTTAATCTCAATATTATTCCCCCAGAAATGGAAGCCTTCGCG
>DOZP01000094.1:8832-15359 GCA_003517945.1 Porphyromonadaceae bacterium
TTATCAATAATGATATCGGCAGAAATTTCCATACTTGTCATATCCTCCGGCGAATAGAAAACACCGTTAACAAGATTAGCATTCATATCATATTTCATCAGTTGCTGGCCGTATAAATTAAAGCCGGCATCAGTAGCATGAGACAGTTTTATCGTAAACCGGACGCGGAGACAATCCGCATTGCGATGCGGATAAAGGATTTCGTTGGCGTCTTTTGCCGAAAGATCGTTTTTTTGGAATAGAGCGGTTTGCAACTGCTCCGCTTCCCTGACAGGGTTACTGAAAAGGCGGATACCATCTTTTGTTGTACGCAAAGTCAACTCCGTAGGCAGAAGCATCTGGCTCTTAAACGGCATATCGGGATGCGTCACACGTCCCCAACCAATCTGGATACGCCGGCCATCCGCTTCGGGTATGTTCGTAAAGGTTTGGGCGGCATAAATCGTCCCGGTCGTATAATAGTATTTTCCTGATTCGGGCGTGAATTTCTTCCCGTCGAACGAACCGATCATATACGTACCCGAAGCGCCGTACATCACCCATTTCTTCTTATTTTTATCTCCGTCTACCGGCAATTCAAACAATTCGGGACATTCCCAGAATCCGGTGACATGGCTTTCGTATTTCCATTTCTTCAAGTCGGAAGAGGTATAAATGGAATGCCCGTCTCTTTCATTCAGCACCATCACCCATTCGTTATTGGGTTCATACCGGAATACTTTCGGATCGCGCGTATCCTTGCTGTTCCAGATCGCTTTGGAATCGATCACCGGATTACCCTCATATTTTACCCACGTACGGCCCTTATCAAGACTGTAAGCAATACATTGAAGTTGTTTTTCCGGATTATCCGCCGTATAAACGGCCACCATTGCCGGCGTTTTTCCCTTGTTGAAGCCGGCCGTATTCCCGTAATCAATCACAGCCGATCCGGAAAACATGGTTCCATGCTCATCGGGATACAGGGCAAGCGGTAATTCTTCCCACCGGATCAGGTCTTTACTGACCGCATGCCCCCAGTGCATATTGCCCCAGTCACGTTCATAAGGATTATGCTGATAGAAAAGATGATATTCGCCTTCATAATAAATCAGTCCGTTCGGATCGTTATGCCAGCCTCTTTTCGGCGTGAAATGAAGTTGCGGGCGGTTCGCCTCCTTGTACAAATTCTCATAGCCTGCTATTTCATCAGCCTGATAGATCTTTTCCAGTCCGCCGGAATCACCGTCATAAGATATTTTGAGCTCTTTATCCCTGAATGCGGATACATCACAAAACACCCAGTAATCCGGCAGACCGGGAGCCAAACGGATCTCGAAAGAACGCGCTGTCCGGCCATCCGCTTCAAAAGTCATCACAGCGCGATCTACCTGATGAGAAACCGGCAGATTCAGATACCTCTTCGTTATTTTAAGCGAAATATCTTCTGCATTCATTTGTATTGCTGCACAAAAAGCCGCACACGCCAATAAAAATAGTTTTCCCTGTTTCATAACTATAAGCTATTAGCCGGGCTAAACATTAAATCGAAAATGCATGATATCACCGTCTTGCACAACATATTCTTTTCCTTCCACATTCATCTTCCCGGCCTCTTTCACGGCAGCTTCCGAACCATAACCGATGTAATCGTCGTATTTGATCACTTCGGCCCTTATAAAACCTTTTTCAAAATCGGTATGAATCACGCCCGCACATTGGGGCGCTTTACTTCCCTTACGATATGTCCAGGCACGAACCTCCTGGGGGCCTGCGGTCAGGAATGTTTCCAAGTCAAGCAGCCTGTAAGCCGCTTTTATTAAACGATTTACACCAGACTCTTTCAGACCGATCTCGCTAAGGAACATTTCACGTTCCTCATACGTTTCCAGTTCGGCAATCTCACTTTCTATTTTTGCCGCAACGACCAGGATCTCCGCCTGTTCGGACTGCACGGTATCCTGCACTTTACCCACAAATGCATTCCCGGTTACGGCACTCGCCTCATCCACATTGCAGACATATAAAACCGGTTTATTCGTTAAAAGGAACAATTCACGCCCTATTTTCTGATCATCTTTGGTTTCGAATGTAACAGTCCGGGCGTTTTTACCCTGTTCCAACGCTTCTTTATACTTAACAAGTACCTCATAGATCTGCTTCGCCTGCTTATCTCCGCCCGTTTGCGCCTGTTTCTGCACTTTGGCAATACGGCTGTCTACCGTTTCAAGGTCTTTTATCTGCAATTCCGTATCAATGATCTCCTTATCACGCACAGGATCAACACTTCCATCTACATGTACCACATTCGGATCATCAAAACAACGCAACACATGGATAATCGCGTCCGTCTCACGAATATTGGCAAGAAACTTATTACCAAGACCTTCCCCTTTACTTGCTCCTTTTACAAGCCCTGCAATATCAACAATTTCGACAGTCGTAGGAACAATTTTTTCCGGATGAACCAATTCCGCCAGTTTATTCAACCGCTCATCAGGCACCGTGATCACCCCTACATTCGGTTCTATCGTACAAAAAGGAAAATTCGCCGATTGCGCTTTCGCATTCGACAAACAATTGAATAACGTAGACTTACCTACATTCGGAAGCCCCACAATACCACATTTCAATGCCATAATTATTTCGTTTTAAAAAGGTGCAAAGATAGATATTCTTTTCCTATTTTCTTAACAATATCTTACTATTAATGAGCCTCCAACCAGTTATACCCTTCTCCGCAATCAGCAATCAGGGGCACTTGCAACTTAATCGCACCTTCCATTTCTTCGAGCACAATTTTACGAACTTTATCGAATTCATCCCTATATACATTGAAATTTAATTCATCATGAACCTGCAGTATCATTTTACTTTTAAGCCCTTCCGCCTCAAAGCGGTTATAAATGCGAACCATCGCCACCTTGATAATATCAGCGGCGCTACCTTGTATTGGCGCATTAATAGCATTGCGCTCGGCATATCCCCTGACTATCGCATTATTGGAATGAATATCAGGCAAATACCTGCGCCGGTGAAACAATGTTTCAACATACCCCTTTTCACGCGCAGACCGGATACTCTCATCCATAAATTCGTGGACGCGGGGATAGGTTTTAAAATATCCATCTATCAGCTCTTTCGCTTCAGCCCTCGGAATGGTAAGACGTTCGGCCAATCCGAAAACGGAAATGCCGTAAATGATACCAAAATTGGCTGTTTTCGCCTTACGACGCATATCAGATGTTACATTTTCATCGGATACACCATAAATTTTCGCAGCAGTTGCAGCATGTATATCAGCGCCGCCGGAAAACGCCTCTATCATGTTCTTATCTCCGCTGATATGCGCCATCACACGAAGCTCAATTTGCGAATAATCAGCAGAGAAAAACACACAGTCGTCATTATCGGCAATAAACGCCTTGCGTATTTCACGCCCCATATCATCACGTACGGGAATGTTCTGCAAATTCGGATTCGTTGAACTCAGGCGACCGGTAGAAGTCACGGTCTGATTAAACGAAGTATGAACTTTTCCCGTATCCGGATTAATCAGCTTGGGTAAAGCATCCACATAAGTGCTTAATAGCTTTTTAATACCCCGGTAATCAAGCAGTTTTTCAACAACAGGATGTTTTTGCCGTAACTTTTCCAACGTATCCTCATTAGTGCTGAATCCGCCGGTTTTCGTCTTTTTCACCTTTTCATCCGTTATTTTCAGATGCTCAAACAACACTTCACCCACCTGTTTGGTCGAATTTATATTAAATTCCATACCGGCTAATGAATAGATTTCCTGTTCCAACGCCTGTAATTTTTCCGTAAGTACAACCGAATATTGATTAAGCGCCCCGACATCCAGTTTTACCCCCGTGTATTCCATTTCCGCAAGGACATATACCAAAGGCATTTCTATATCATAAAAAAGCGATTCCACCGCATTTTCTTCTAATTTCGGTTTAAAGAAGTTCTTTAAACGCAGTGTCACATCCGCATCTTCGGCAGCATACTCAGCAACTTTTTCAACAGGTATATCACGCATTGTAAGCTGATTCTTACCTTTCGGACCAATAAGCGATTCGATCGAAACAGGCTTATATTGCAGATAGGTTTCCGCCAGATAATCCATCCCATGGCGCAATTCCGGATTAATCAGATAGTGCGCAATCATCGTATCAAACAAAGGACCTTTTACGCAAATACCATACTTACGTAAGACAAGCATATCAAATTTGATGTTTTGTCCGACTTTCTCAATGTCTTTATTTTCCAATACACCGGCAAAACGTGAAACGATCTTTACAGCCTCCTCCATAGCTTCCGGTACCGGAACATACCAGGCCTCAAATTCTTTAACGGCGAACGACATACCTACAAGTTTGGCCGAAACAGGATTGGTTCCATCTGTTTCCGTATCAAATGCAAATGATTTCTGATGCGCCAAAATATGAACCAATTCGGATATTTCATTCTCATTATCAGACAAATAATACGTATACAGAACAGACGTCAAGTCTTTGAGAGTCGAATTTTCCGGAAAATCCGTCCCCTCCGTCGCAAATAATTCATTCCCGGAGGCATTTCCGGGAACATCTTCGCCGAAAAGTGAAAGTTGTATTCCTTGTTTTTGTCCGGTTGCNNCGTTTTTTTGTCCGGACGAATGCGCCCCAACCAATCCCATTTTTGTTAACAGAGCATTAAACTCCAATTCCATGTAAATTTTTGCCAAACGGGTTTCGTCCGGTTTTTCACGAACACATGAAGCTGCATCAAATGTAACGGGTACATCCGTTACAATCGTTGCCAAAAATTTTGAAAAACGGATATTCTCGACATTTTCCTCTATTTTTGTCTTAAGGCTACCTTTAAGCTGATGCGTATTTGCAAGCAGATTTTCAACCGAGCCAAATTCGGCCAGTAACTTCTGAGCCGTTTTCTCCCCTACTCCCGGACATCCCGGAATGTTATCGGAAGAATCGCCCATCAATCCCAGTAAATCAATCATCTGACATACAGACGTCAAATTATATTTCTCCAACACTTCCGGAATCCCAAGCGTCTCATAATCTCCGCCGAACTTCGGACGATATTGAAAAATATGTTCCGAAACTAATTGTCCGTAATCCTTATCAGGCGTCATCATATACACATCAAATCCTTCTTTTTCAGCCTGTTTAGATATTGTCCCTATCACATCATCGGCTTCATAACGGCTCACTTCCAATATCGGAATATTATACGCTCCGATAATCTCACGTATGACAGGTACGGAATCACGTATCACTTCCGGCGTTTCTTCACGCTGAGCTTTATACGCTTCAAAAGCCTCATGGCGGAAAGTAGGCCCGGAAGGATCAAAACCAACGGCAACATGGGTAGGATCCACACGCCGCATAACATCCTGTAAGGTATTAATAAATCCGAAAATAGCGGATGTATTTACTCCTTTCGAATTGATACGGGGATTTTTGATAAAAGCGTAATAAGAACGATAAATAAGTGCGTAAGCATCAATCAATAACAGTTTCATATCGTATATTCTGTTTTCAATATTATTTCAGAAAAAGGAGAAAAGGATTTCATACAATTTCACTCATTGTGATCTTGTTTCAACGCGTAAAAGTATAAAAAAATTGCTATCTTTGCGCGCAATTAAAGACTAAAATGATTGACAGACTACAAATAGCAAAACCCATTGCCTTTGAATTCGAACAATTTAAAGTAAATTTTTCAACTGTACTTCATAGTGAAGTTCCACTTCTACAATCTGCCATCGAACAGGTACTGCGTTCAAACGGAAAGCATATACGTCCGCTCTTACTTCTCCTGACAGCCAAAGCATGTGGAAACATAACTGAAATGACAAAGGAAGCGGCTGTTATAATAGAGACTCTCCATACAACGACCCTGATTCACGACGATGTAGTAGACGAAACCAAACAACGCCGTGGAATGCCGTCTCTCAATGCAATATTTGACAACCGTATTGCCGTATTGACGGGAGATTATTTATTGGCAAGCACAATCGCGCGCGCGGCTGAAAGCGGAAATATTGCTGTCATAAAGATAATAGCAAACGTATGTCGCGAGCTATCGGAAGGGGAACTGATGCAACTTGACAATGTAGAAAAACATTCCGTCAATGAAAAGGACTATTTTAACATGATAAATAAAAAAACAGCGACTCTTATTTCCGCATGTGCCGAGATTGGGGCTATTTCCGTTAATGCCTCTTCAGATACAATTAAAAACTGTCACCTGTTCGGCAAATACTTAGGGTATTGCTTTCAGATTAAAGATGATATTTTCGATTACTATGAGGACCTGAATATCGGAAAACCAACCGGAAACGATATACGTGAGGGAAAAATAACACTGCCGCTTCTTTACGCCTTAAAAAAGGCGCCGGAAAAGGAATCATCCCATTACATGGAAATCATCACCAACCAGGACTTCAGTCCGGAAAACGTATCCGGATTGATTGCTTTCGCAAAACGACAAAATGGTATCGAATACGCCGAGAAACAACTCAGCGAATACAAACA
>DOZP01000094.1:15438-15985 GCA_003517945.1 Porphyromonadaceae bacterium
CAACAATTATCCCAATACTTTTTCTGAAAAACTATTCGCCCAGCCTTTTTTCAATATCACTGACAAGGTTGCTGGCTCCTATCCTGAATAAATCTTTGTTAAGCCATTCGTTGCCCAAAACTTCTTTTACGATCGTATAATAACGTACGGCATCTTCCGCGGTTCTGATTCCGCCCGAAACCTTTATTCCCACTTTCCGGCCACTTATAGTCGCGTATTCCTTAATGACTTTACACATGACATAAACAGCTTCAAGGGTAGCCCCTGGATATCCTTTGCCGGTAGACGTCTTAACAAAATCAGCCCCCGAATAGACAGAAAGAATCGTCGCTTTCCGGATATTTTCAGCCACCGCAAGCGCTCCCGTCTCCAGAATAACTTTCAGTTTTGCATTGCGGCAACTATCCTTTATTTCACTTAGTTCATCCGCAAGCATTTCATATTCCTCTTCCATAAAATATCCCAGGTTCATCACCACATCGATTTCATCGGCGCCGGCCATAACAGCCATAGCCGTTTCCGCCACTTTTATTTCGGCAAAAGTCTG
>DOZP01000094.1:16115-17150 GCA_003517945.1 Porphyromonadaceae bacterium
CTTTCTTTTGTATCAAGGCTCGTCAATGACGTTAAATCAATACATCCATGGATCTGCTTCAGCACTTCAGCCGTAAAATTCTCTTTGAAATGCATATCTATAACAGACTCTACAACAGACGAAATCTCTTTATCCGGCGGAAGTAAAGAAAACCGGTTAAACGTTTCCTGATATCTGTTTACTTCCGAATGGGAATACCCCGCTTCATATTCATAATTTTCCATAGCTATAATTTTTTATTGTTTTTATGCCGTTCATTATCACGCGCTGTTTTCTTCTTCATATTTTTTTCAAAAGCATCCGTAAGGTCAACATTCGTTTGATTAGCCAGACAGATCAATACCCACAACACATCGGCCATCTCATCGGCAAGATTGCGGTTTTCATCACTCTCTTTAAACGATTGTTCACCATAAGTACGAGCAATAACACGCGCCAACTCCCCTACTTCTTCGGTAAGAATCGCCATATTTGTCAATTCATTAAAATAGCGCACACCATAAGTGTTAATCCACTCATCCACAAGCATTTGAGCCTTTTTTATTGTCAAATATTCCATATAATCAATCATTTATAAATTCAGACAACAACGGCAAAGGTATGATATTTCACCGTAAAAGAAAAACACGGGAAATCTTTTACCATATATGAAAAACAGCCTATTTTCCGGATAAGTCCGTATCAAACCCTACAATTCATTCCCTGTTTTTTGTATCTATAAAAATCGTGACAGGGCCATCATTTAACAATTCGACTTTCATGTCCGCGCCAAAAGAACCTGTTTTCACCTCATAACCCAGTTGAAGACTTACTTCCGAACAAAAAGAGTTATACAAAGGAATCGCAACATCCGGTTTGGAGGCACGTATATACGAAGGCCTGTTCCCTTTTTTCACCATCGCATGAAGGGTGAATTGACTCACAACAAGAATTTCTCCCTTCATTTCGGAAACAGACAAATTCATAACGCCTTCATTATCACCAAATATGCGTAGATTTACAATCTTCTTTGCCAACCATTCTATATCATCTTGG
>DOZP01000094.1:17172-17569 GCA_003517945.1 Porphyromonadaceae bacterium
TGTCCCTCAATTTCAACCGATGCATGTTTTACACGTTGTATTATCACTCTCATTTTCTACTATTCATATATCATCCGTTACAAATAAAAGAATACTATTTCTTTTCCAAACCTTTTGTAAGCATTTCAGCCTTTGATTTACCGATAAGATCAACAAGCTCATTTACGGGAACTTCTCGTAATCGTTTAAGACTCTTATATTTTTTCAGAAGTACTATCTTAGTCTTTTCACCGATACCTTTTATAGCATCAAGCTCTGAAAGTACCTGTTTTTTACTTCTGATCTGCCGGTGAAAAGTTATACCAAAACGATGCGCTTCATCACGCAAATGCTGTATTATTTTCAGCGTTTCCGATGTTTTGTCTAATATCAATGGTTCCGGATCGCCCGGATAAAA
>DOZP01000094.1:17735-21724 GCA_003517945.1 Porphyromonadaceae bacterium
CAGTTTTAATGTGATAATGACGGTAATCTCTTTTTGATGGTTTTCCTTTTTTAAATACGACACACGCCGCGACCGGATTGGTTCCCTGAATATTCGAATTATCAAAACACTCTATCTGCATAGGTAAAGCGGGCAAATGCAAATCATGCTGAATCGTTTTCAACAACCGGGTTGTACGCTGTTCCGGATTAAATTTTTCCGCTTTTTTCAAACTATCAACTTTGTATTGTTTTACATTCTGGATAGATAAATTCAATAATTTCTTCTTATCTCCTTTCTGCGGAACCGTATAAATTATTTCATCCGATATTTTTATATCCGGAAAGAACGGTACAATTATTTCACGCGCCCTGCTGTTAAACCGTTTTCTCATTTCTATGATACCCAGTCCGAGGAGCTCTTCCTTGGGTTCATCCAGTTTCTTTTTATACTCCAGCGTGTATACATGTACAATAGCGCCATTACCAATATGCATATAATTAATATAGGCGGACTTCTCATTTTCATCCAGCGAAAAGACATCAATATTATGTAAAGAAGGTGTCACAACTGTCGAACGTGAACGATAATTTTCAATCACATCGTATTTATTCTTTATCAGTTGCGCTTCCTCAAAACGCATCCGGTCGGACAAATCTCGCATTTGTTCCAATAAATGAGTAGTAATGCGGGAACTATTGCCTTTTAATATTTCTTTAATTTCCGATATCTGTTCATTGTATTCTTCTAAAGAAACCAAGCCTATACATGGAGCCTTACAACGTTTGATATGATATTCCAGACATACTTTATACCGGCCTTGCGCAATAGATTCAGGAGTAAGCGGATATTTGCAGGTTCGGATCTTATAGATTGATTTTATCATTTGAAGCATCGTCTTTGCTATATAAACAGAAGCATAAGGGCCAAAATAAAGCGAACCGTCTTTAATAATATTCCGTGTCTGAAACACCCTGGGGAAATATTCATTTTTTATGCTAATTGAAGGATATGTTTTGTCATCCTTCAGCATTACATTATAACGGGGACGATATTGCTTGATCAGATTGTTTTCCAATAAAAGCGCGTCTTCCTCCGAGTCAACAACAATGTATTTTATATCTCTTATCTGCTTTACAAGTACTTTTGTTTTATGATGGAAATGATCTTTATGAAAATAAGATGCCACACGGCGTTTCAGGTTCTTTGCCTTCCCTACATAAATGATAACTCCATTTTCGTCAAAAAACTGATAACAACCGGGCATTTCCGGAATTGTCGACAATGTCAAACTCAAATGATTTTTATAATTGTACTCCATCTTTGATATATAACATAAACTTTTCTCTTCATTTTTGCGTTCCACGTGAAACAAACCCAAAAAACTTTCAGAAATTATACATAATACCAAATGACAATTGAGGGCGATTATATTGTTCAAGCGCCTGATATTGTATTTCGAAATTTGCACTCATGTCTCTCAGAACAGGTAATAAAGTAGGCAAATCATAATCAACACCTGCGCCAAAATCAAATCCGAAATTATATGTATAATTGCTTCCGGAGGAAGTGACCGTTTCGGAACAATTCGAACAATTTCTTTTTGGGTAATCCAGATTAGCAATACAAAAACCGGCAACCGGATAAAAATACAATCCCTGATCTTCCATGACAGGAAAAAGTTTCGGAATCAGATCTGAAAACACATAATGAAAATTAAAAGAAAAAATATTCATCTTCTTATTATCTTTATTGAAATAATAGGAAAATGAGGGTGAGATTCTAAACTTTTCAATAAGAAAATAATTCAATCTGACTGTTGACGCATAATTATTAAAATCCTTCCCGAATCCATAATCAGTACTTATTTCAACAGATACTTTTTTCTCTTTCTGTGCAAGGCAAAAAAATGACCCGGAAAAGAATACAAGTAACAATAAAAGTTTACTAAAACACGTTTTCATAAAATTTGGTTTCACGTGGAACAATCAGCGTCCCAACAAAACTAATAAAATATTAATATCACTGGGGGAAATGCCGGGAATACGACTTGCCTGGGCAATTGTTTCCGGATCTATACGCTTCAGCTTCTGACGGGCTTCCGTAGAAAGTGAATGAATAGATTCATAATCAAATTTCCCTTTAATAACAATATGCTCCAGCCGGCTTATTTTTGTAGCCATCTGCTGCTCACGTTTAATATAACCATCGTATTTCATAAGTATTTCCGCAGCTTCCTGAATCTCTTCATTTCTTCGCTCCGGAATATGAGTCAACACATCCTGCAACCCGGGCAACACATTCGCCAGATCAGATAACCGAACCTGGGGACGTTTAATAATCTCAATCAATTTACAACCATGAGAAAGAGGAGCCGTACCAAGAGACACTAACACATCATCTATTTGAAAAGGTTTTACCGAATAATTTTCGGCAAACGCAACAATTGAATTGATCGCATCCTTTTTCTCCTTAAGCAACTGATATCGATACTTATCAGCAAGACCTAAATGATATGATTTTTCCGTAAGACGCACATCCGCATTATCCTGCCTGAGGAGTATACGATATTCCGCCCTCGAGGTAAACATGCGATATGGCTCATCAACCCCTTTCGTAACAAGATCGTCTATCAGAACACCGATATAAGCCTCATCACGTGTAAGAATAAACGGTTCACCGTTATTACACTTTATATGAGCATTTATACCGGCAATGATCCCCTGCCCTGCCGCCTCTTCATAGCCGGTAGTGCCGTTAATCTGCCCCGCAAAAAAAAGATTTTTAATCATCTTTGTTTCCAGGGTATGATACAATTGTGTGGGATCAAAAAAATCATATTCAATCGCATAGCCCGGACGATACAATTGAATATGCCGGAAAGCGGGTATCTGTTGCAAAGCGCGCAACTGAATATCAAAAGGTAATGAAGAGGAAAACCCATTCAAATAAAACTCATTCGTTGATTCACCTTCCGGTTCAAGAAATAACTGGTGCTGCGTTTTATCGGCAAAAGTAACAATTTTTGTCTCAATACTCGGACAATAACGGGGTCCGATGCTTTTAATCTGACCATTATATAAAGGAGAATCCGGTAAACCTTCATACAACACGTTATGACAAGCCTCATTTGTATATAAAGTCCAACAACTCAATGATTTAAGCTCGCGACAGACGGTATCTAAATATGAAAATTTCCGGTAATCATGTTCTCCGGGTTGCTCCGTCATCTCTCCAAAATCAACGCTACGCCCGTCTATACGTACAGGCGTTCCCGTTTTCATTCTTTCGGCACGCATACCCAATGACACCAATTGCTCCGTCAGTCCGGACGAAGAAGGTTCTGCTACGCGCCCGCCGGAAAACCGTACACGCCCAATATGCATCAATCCATTCAGAAATGTGCCGTTCGTGAGTATAACAGATGCCGCATGAAACTCTATTCCAAGCATGGTTTTCACGCCGGTAACGCGACGATCCGTTTCATCCAACAGTAATTGGATGACCTCATCCTGCCATATATATAAGTTTGGTATATGATCGAGAACATCATGCCATGCGGCCATAAATCTGACACGGTCACTTTGCGCACGCGGACTCCACATAGCCGGCCCTTTACTTCTGTTAAGCATTCTGAATTGTATGGCCGTACGATCCGTAACGATACCCATATAACCGCCAAGCGCATCAATTTCACGAACAATCTGCCCCTTGGCAATTCCTCCTACAGCCGGATTACAACTCATCTGGGCTATTTTATTCATATCCATGGTAATAAGCAACGTCCGGGAACCTAAGTTCGCCGCCGCCGCCGCCGCTTCACATCCCGCATGACCGGCACCCACCACTATCACATCATAATCAAATCTCATTAGGAAACGCTCATTTACAGGTGCAAAGATAATTAACAGCTTTTGAAATCAAGCTATAAAAACAACTTTTTAAAATACCGCCGTCTTATCATTCCGTTTTTGCAAATAGCAAACGGAAATTCACAAAAACGAATTACT
>DOZP01000094.1:21755-25765 GCA_003517945.1 Porphyromonadaceae bacterium
GATTTTTACGAGCATTTCCAACGCATCATTTTCACTACGCTCCATCATTTCACGGGCTCCCGGAGCCTTATCATCAATCCCGCATAAATGTAAAATTCCATGTATTATAACACGATATAACTCATCGTAATACGTCACTTTATATTTTTCGGCATTTGTGCGAACCGTATCAACGCTTATAAACAGATCTCCCGAAATAACTACATGCTCACTGTAATCAAAAGTGATGATATCCGTATAGTAATCATGTGTAAGATAATCGCGATTTATCTCCAGAATCCTTTTGTCCGAACAAAAGATATAAGCGATCTCCCCTACCCTTTTCCCATATATTGCGGCCACCTGCTTAATCCAAAACGAGATTTTACGCTTTGGAAATACCGGTATTTTTATACTGTCAGCATTGTATGTAATCATCCTCTTGATTTTTAATCCTATTAAATCACTATGTTACGGGAAAAAATATATAAGACACAATAATCGCGGCAATAGCGCCGCCCAGATCCGCAAGTAAAGCACACGGAATTGTATGACGCGTATTACGGATAGCAACACTTCCATAATAAACAGCGACAACATACAAAATCGTATCAGTCGACCCCTGAGCAACGCATGACAGTCGACCGACAAAAGAATCGGCTCCATAGGTTTTCATCGCATCAAGCATCATGCCTCTCGCGCCACTACCGCTTAACGGTTTCATAAAAATAGTTGGCAATGCTTCGACAAATGATGTATCAAATCCACAAAATGCTACAAACCAACATATTCCATCAATTAAAAAACTCATCGCACCAGAGGCTCTAAAAACGCCGATCGCAACAAGGATGGCTATAAGGTATGGAATTATCTTAACGGCCGTCAGAAAGCCTTCTTTTGCGCCTAAAATGAATACGTCATATACATTGAGTTTTTTACGTATTCCGGCGAGCAAAAAGCCACAAATTATTGTAAAAAGAAGTAAATTTGCGACCAAAGACGAATAAAGAGAAACTTCTCCGGCAGAAAGAGAGTTGAAGAACCATAGTAAGCCGCCAATAAAAAAAATAAGTCCGCCAAAGAAAAACAGCAGACTTTTTTGAAACAAATTTATTTTTTGAACAACACAAACAGCAATAATAGCAATCAAAGTAGAAAAAAACGTAGCGATCAAAATCGGAAGAAAAACATCCGAAGGGTTCGCAGCACCAAATTGCGTACGATACATCATAATCGTAATTGGGATGATCGTCAAACCGGATGCATTTATATTCAGGAACATACACATCGCATTGGTAGCCGTATCCTTTTTATTATTGAGTTCCTGAAGTTGTTGCATGGCTTTTAATCCGATCGGAGTAGCAGCATTGTCGAGCCCAAGCATATTCGCAGATATATTCATAAATATAGTACCTGCGGCAGGGTGATCTTTAGGGATTCCGGGGAAGAGTTTGCCAAAAACCGGAGAAGCGAAACGGGCAAAAGAATTGACTAATCCCGATTTCTCGGCAATTTTCATCAGACCAAGCCACAGAGATAATACGCCGGTAAGACCTATTGATACTTCAAATCCCATTTTGGCAGAATCAAACGTAGAGGTAATAATTTGATTAAACACTTCCGTATCTCCCGCAATGAAAAGCCGGCAAAGCGCAACAACAAAAGCAATCAAAATAAAACCTATCCAAATATAATTCAATACCATAATCTTGTATTCAGAAAATAAATTCCATATTTTAAAGGAAATTCAGAAAAAATTCTATCCGGATAATACCAACGAATCATTGCAATGAATTTACAAAACCAGCTAACTTTGTTTACAAATTCACTTTCCGGTTATAATTTTCTTTATGTCATTCAGCTTATTAAGTGCATCCATCGGCGTCAGATTATTAACATCCAGATTTTTAATCTCATCCCGAACCTGACTTAAAACAGGATCATCCAATTGAAAAAAACTCAATTGATACCCCTCAGCTCCCGCAGCGATTTTTTTTACGGGTTTACTTTTAATACCTTGCTGACGGTTATCCGTCTCAAGCTGCTTCAGTATTTCATTCGCGCGTTTTACAATGCTTCTGGGCATTCCGGCCATTTTTGCCACATGAATACCAAAACTGTGTTCACTGCCTCCCGGAATAAGTTTACGCATAAAAATCACTTTATTATCAACCTCTTTTACGGAAACATTATAATTCTTTATACGCTTGAACGAACGTTCCATTTCATTTAATTCATGATAATGGGTAGCAAAAAGCGTTTTCGCACGATTCTCAGGATGTTCATGAATATACTCAACAATCGCCCATGCGATCGAAATACCATCATAAGTACTTGTGCCGCGTCCCAGTTCGTCGAACAGAACAAGGCTGCGTGAAGAAAGATTATTAATAATCTCGGACGCTTCGGTCATTTCAACCATAAACGTAGATTCACCGAGAGAGATATTATCCGATGCGCCTACACGGGTAAAAATCTTATCTATATAGCCAATATGCGCACTATCAGCCGGTACAAAGCTACCGATCTGCGCCATTAAAGCAATCAATGCGGTTTGACGCAGCAAAGCCGATTTTCCGGCCATGTTGGGACCTGTAATAATAATAATCTGTTGTTTTTTCTGATCCAGATAAACATCATTCGCAATATAAGGTGAATCATGCGGAAGTTGTTTCTCAATAACCGGATGCCTACCCGCTTTAATATCAATTACTTCCGAATCATCTACAACGGGACAGATATAACGGTTCATCTTCGCACAACGGGCAAATGAAAGCAAACAATCAATCTGCCCTACTCCATTCGCATTGTTTTGAATAGGCGGAATATATGCGGCAATATCAAGTACCAGTTCACTAAAAATGCGCGTTTCCAGCGAAAGTATTTTTTCTTCCGCGCCTAATATTTTCTCTTCGTATTCTTTTAACTCTTCGGTAATGTAACGCTCCGCATTGACAAGTGTCTGTTTACGTATCCATTCGGGCGGAACTTTATCCTTATGTGCATTACGTACCTCAATATAATAGCCAAAGACATTATTAAAAGCTATTTTAAGGCTGGAAATACCTGTACGTTCAATCTCACGCTGCTGTATTTTCAATAAATAATCTTTGCCGGAATAAGCCAGTTTTCTCAACTCATCCAACTCATCATTAACACCTTCAGCAATCACCCCGCCTCTATTTACCAACAAGGGAGGATCCGGATTTATCTCTTTTTCAATCCGGTCGCGGATAGCGGCGCAAGGGTCTAATTTCTGCCCGAAACGTTGAAGACTTTCATCATCACTCTCTTCACAGATCTTTTTTATCGGTTCAATTACGCGCAAAGCGATTTTCAACTGTACAATTTCACGCGGTGTAGCGCGTCCCACGGCTACTTTTGAAATAATACGTTCCATATCACCCACCTGAGCGAGCAATGTCTCCAATACTTCCGCTATATCAGGGTTTTTCAGGTAATAGGTAACCACCTGCTGGCGTTCGCGGATAGCTTCCGTATCTTTCAGGGGAAAAACGATCCAACGCTTCAGCAATCGCCCGCCCATCGGAGAAATCGTCTTATCAATAATATCAAGCAGCGAAACACCGCCTATATTCATTGAATGTATCAATTCAAGATTTCGTACGGTAAACTTATCAAGACGCACATAACAATCTTCTTCAATCCTCGAAAGAGACGTGATATGCCCTATATTCGTATGCTGCGTCATATCAAGATAATGAAGTATCGCACCCGCCGCAATAATACCATGCCGCAATTCACTGACTCCAAAACCTTTCAGTGTGCTCGTTTCAAATTGTTTGAGTAACCGCTCACGGGCCGTATCTTCCGTAAAAATCCAGTCATCAAGCGAATATAAAAGACAACGCGTATCAAAATGTTCATCAAAGAAAACGCGCCGGTCACGTTCCAACAGAATTTCCTTCGGGGCAAAATTGTTCAACAGCTTATCAACATAGCCGGGTAACCCTTCAGCCGTCAGAAATTCTCCTGTCGATATATCAAGAAATGCAACGCCACAGACCGAT
>DOZP01000094.1:25801-27015 GCA_003517945.1 Porphyromonadaceae bacterium
GTCACCAGTTCGGTAATACCCCGCTTAACTAATTTTTTCGTCATTTTAGGGTCTTCGAGCTGGTCACAGATGGCCACCCTTTTCCCCGCACGAACCAACTTGGGCAAGTAGGTATCAAGCGCATGATGTGGAAATCCGGCCATAGCAATATCGGGAGAACTACCGTTAGAACGCTTTGTCTGAACGATACCCAGAATGCCTGCCCCGGTAACCGCATCATCACCATACATTTCATAGAAATCGCCTACCCTGAATAATAATATCGCGTCAGGATGTTTTGATTTTATATCAAAATATTGCTTCATTAAAGGCGTTTCTACTGCTTTTACCATTATCTGCCTAATTTTTTACATCACGCAAAGGTAAAAAAATATTCGGGTACGGGCAAGATAAGATATAAATCAAATCATTCGAGAGCTCACTCAAAAGATAAATAGTATTGCAACCTAATTCTGTCATTATCCGTAAATTCATCCAGTAAAAGGAGATTCTCCCATCCTGTGAGTTTTCCCTTCTGCTTCCGTAATTGCGCAATAACTTTAGCCTGCCCGTAATCAATATACGGATGCCGGCGCAAAGAATCCTGGGGCAAGTTGTTTACATTCAGCTTGGATATAAGCGAAACATCAGCGCTAAACCACGATACAAGCGCATTATATTTATCTTCGTCAATTCCATATACCTCGCTCAATTGCATAACAGAATAATACCCGCCCAGAAGATTGCGGTAATTAATAATACGCTTTGCAAAAGCGCTGCCGATACCGGGCACTTTCTTCAGTATAACGGTATCTGCCGTATTCAACTCCACAACAGTACCCTCCGGATACTTTTCCGTACGGGGGTAGGAAGGTCGCGAATAAGAAGTAAGTCGCTTCACGCGTTCCGGAACAGATTCTTTCTTCTTCACGGGTTCTGATTTTTTTTCTTCAGATCCGTAAATAACACGTTCCGGATTATTTTTCGCCGCCTCAACCGGTTTCTCCCGTTCCGGAAAATCCGTTTCAGACCGCGAAGAAGCAACCGGCGAAGAGGTCTTCACAGAAGAGGAGGGAGGCGATCCGGAAGATACTCCTTCGGAAGATTTATTGAGTATTTCCGAATCGGTTGATTTTGAAACACTACCGGTTTTACCGGTATCAACAAGTGTCTGTTTCATACCGGAATTTTCCTCAGGTTCCGGTTTATCATTCACAATCAGTAAAATTCCTGCA
>DOZP01000095.1:0-8551 GCA_003517945.1 Porphyromonadaceae bacterium
TGTCTTCGCATGCATATTCGCCCAGCTTAACCCAGCCGTCTTCTCCTGCCAGGTCGTCCGGCGAAGGTTCGTCATTCCGGCCCCAGAGCGTAATTTTTTCAGGCAGTCTGATGTCATACGTCAGACCGGCTTCCAAATCATAGACGGACGCCCACAAAGAAAACCGGCTGACCGGCGCTTCTCCGCCCATATCAAAAGCCATCCAATGCGGATAAGCAGCAGATGCCTGCGTGTGCCATCTGTTTCCATAATTACCGTCGAAAGCATTCTTAGCCGCATTATTACCCGAATCATGTTCATTCGAAAAGCCCACTACCTTTATTTCGGATTTTATCAACGGATAATCTCCGGGATAGGTAAGCTCTCCGTCCCTGTAGGGTGTGTAAAATATATCAAGCGCCACTTCATCCGGTATATAGATCGTGCGGTACGCCGGCATCGTACCGGGTTTCAGATCCGTTATAACCGTATTTTTTTCCGATAGGGGAATATGCAGCCGTATTTCCTCGTCCCGCTCGTTCGTATACAGCACTTCCGTATACCGGGCATCCGACGATTCGTCCATACCGGCCCATTCCAGCACCTTATTTCCGTCTTTATTCCTGCTGATAGAAACAAGGCGCCTGTTAATCATGGCGTTTTCGTATTTTTGCCCGAGGGAACGTCCTGATACTTCATACGGTAATGATCTGTTTCCGTATTGATCCATATTGACCACATTAAACAAATAGCTTTGCTCCGGCAGGTTCTCAACGATTTTATAAAACACGCCGGCTTTGTTACCAATGTCAAGATCCGTCGAATCGGCATAATTATTCCAGTAAATACGAGCCGTTTTTACCCGGTTGGTATTTATGTACAATTCGAACTGCACGCGCTCTTTGCCGGCTCCTATCCATACGGAGTCCGGCATGGCCGCATAGGTAATCTCTCCTTCGTTCAGGAAACGGTCGCTTAATTCATTCATTTCGGAGCATGACACGCACCACAGGCAAACCAGTATCCCCGACATATAAATTATTTTCATTACATTTCTCATATACATCTAATTTTATTATTTCCGTACTGCCGATGGCCTGTTATCTCCGTAAAGTTCAATCTCCCCTATCTGAAAATTAGCGCCGTCAGACCAGGTTCGCGTTACATATATCCGCAAATAACGCACAGGAGGATTATTCGGATCATTTACAAAATCTTCCCCGTTTTTAGCCACCGCTTCATCCTCCAGTGAAACTTGCCCGTATGGATATCCGGATGGCTTTACGGATTCACAATCCATGAGTTTGGTCCATTGATCCCAACCTTCTTTCGTAGGATCGAACTCCGCGCATCCCCAGACTTCAAAATGCCTGAGATTTCCTTCCGCATAGACATACGCGGCGTTCGACGTCCGTTGAAACAAGCGCAAACGGCTTAACTTGGCTACGACCCCCATATCCATCGAAATAGCTTGCGGCCATATACCGGTTCCCGCCGGCGAACTGTAACATGGGTCTCCCCCGTTATTTCCGTCCCATATCCGGTGAATATCATAATCCGAATTGTAAGGCTGGATATCCCCCGGAGTTGTTATTTTCGCAAACTTCAGCTTATCAAATTGCGTCTCATAAATAGGTACGATCGTATCATACTTCACGTCACTCCTGTTGCCCCAATGATCCTGTATATACGTGCGGAAATAAAAAGGAATCGTATCCATCCCCCTGATGGAACCTTTGCCGGCCGCCATGGAACTATAAAACGTTTCTTTCGGCACATACTCCTTGTTATGATCTTCTATCTCCACATTAACCGCGATATCCGCCCGGTTGGGATTATTCCATGTAACCAATAATCCCCCGAAGTCAGGCACCACGTCAAGCGTTTTTGCTACGGAAAGAACATCCGGGGTAAGCGGTGTTATGGTTTCGGTATGTGGCTCGGACTCATTACGGCTTTTATCTACGGCGATCAGTCTTACCTGATACCGTATCGTATCGCCAAATCCCTGTATAACCAACGAATCGACAAAAGCGGAAGCTTTCGCTTCGACTTCCGTTTCCCCGTCAATCGAATAAATCGCTTTTATACACAACAAATCTTCGTCCGTAGGAAGCGTATAATGAAAAACCGCCCCTCCCGCAATGTTTCTGACATTCACATCGGCGACCTTTCCGGGGGGAATCTTATCTAAAGGCTGCTGTCCTACAGGCTCTTCGTCTCCGCATGAAAAGAACAATACAATTCCCGCCATGACCAGAATATTCAAATAATCGTTCATATTTTCTTATTTTATCGTTAAACATACCCGTAAAAATCACCAGCCATAATTCTGGACAAGATTCTTATTGACAAATAAATCGGCATCCCGGATCGGCCAGAAATAATCTTTCACGGTAAACCTCGCCGACTCTCTCCGCAACGAGAGAACCGTATAAAAATCTTCCGGAACATCCCCCATTATATTCCATCCCTGAGGATCTTCGTTATATACATCTATCTCCTTCCATCTGCGTATATCCCAGAAACGTTTCCCTTCCAAAGCAAGTTCGATGGTGCGCTCCCGGTGTATGATATCCCTCCGTCCGTCTTTTGTATTGATTTTTCCCGGATTGATTGAATATTTTGTCCACGAATCCGCAATTCCTTCCAGTCCGGCGCGCTGACGGATCATGTCCGGATAACCGAATACTTCGCCTGCAGAGCCGTCCGCTTCATTCAATGCTTCGGCATACATCAGGTATAAATCGGCCAGCCGGAATACGGGGAACGGAAAATACTCCCAGGTGGTCCTGTCATTCTGCTGCGTATTTTTATAATGGCTCATCTTTTTGGCTCCGTATCCCGAAATACTATTCGCTTCCCCGGCCTGGAAACCGGAAACCTGCGTATTCATAAACTCGCAGTGCTTTACATCCTTAAACGTATTGTATCCGGCTCCGAAATAAATGCCTTTGTCAAAAGCGATACTTGCATAGAAACGGGGTTCGCGGTTGTAATGCAGGTAAACCGTTTTTTCACCTTCCTTTACATAATAAATTTCTTCTTCGCCTTCGGATGGTTCGGGACGGATGACATACCTGTTCGGATACCAGTTGTTCGTCTGCCATTCCTTGTCTTCTTCAATAGGAACGCCATTGGATGAATAATATTTGTTCACCAGATTCAGGGTCGGAGACCATTCGCTGGTGACGCCCGACAATGTGGTGGGGTTCATCCGGACAATTCTGGTAGAGGCGTCTCTCGCCAGAATACCGCAATCGTTATTCGTTGCGCCCCATATCAGTTCCGAGTTCCACCGGTCGCAAACCGCCTGCCTGTAGTTTGTCTGCAATTTGATCCGTTCATTTTCGTTCATCAGCAAAGGATCGATCTGATTATAAAGCCTTAAACCTTGCTCATGACAGGCATTAATCGCTTCCAGACAGGCATCCGCCGCAATTTTCCATTTGTCCGGGTCATAGGTCTGGGGAAATAATTGCCTCCCCTGGTTATCTTTCACGCCCGAATAATCGGTATTGCCGTTGAACAACGGACTTGCCGCAAAAAGTAAAACTTCGGCTTTCAGCGTCATAGCCACCAATTTATGAACCCTGCCGGCTTCCGTTCCTTCCACGATATCCTGTGCATCAGGCAGATCGGCCGTAGCCTCATCCAACAAACGAACGATATAATCCACCACATCTTCGATAGGCTCCCTGTATACCTGCACTTCCTTGACACCGGCTGAAACCGGTTGGTTCACATCGAGAATAGGAATCGGGCCGTATTGTTTCATCAGGTAATAATGATAGTAGGCTTTCAGGAATTTAACCTCAGCCACCCATCTCCTGCGCATATACGGCATCAGGTCCTGAACGCCGTCTATATTTTCAAGGAAGATATTACAATCGCGTATACCGACCCACAATGAGCGGTTTCCATCCCATGTACTCATAAGCGGACTATTGGCGTTCTGCTCTCCCCTCGTAATTCTGGCGCCTCCGTAAATAACAAATCGCGTACCGGACTCCAAGATAACATACCGCTGTGCGGTCTCATCCGATCCGGTCATCGCCGGGTCGGCCTGTATATCCCCCACCTTCGGCCTGTAACTGTAACATCCGTATAAATATTTCTCCGCCGAAACACGATTCTTGAATGCATAATCGATTGTTGCCACATTATCCGGAACAACATCCAGATAATCACAAGCGCACGCGGCAAACAACGTACAAACAGAAAGGATGGTATTTTGTATTATTTTTGTTTTCATCTTATCTATCTTTAAATTTTTCAAAAACCTAACTGGATCCCCACGTTAAATACTTTCTGGACCGGATATCCCAAACCGTTTCCGCGCATTTCCGGATCCCACATGCCGAATTTGCTGAATGTCAACAGATTTGTCCCACTGAAATAAACGCGTAAATTTGCGATATACGCTTTGGAGGCAACATGTTCCGGCAATGTATACCCCAGTTCAACCGATTTCAGGCGCATAAAAGATCCGTCACGCATAAACCAGGTTGACCGTTTCTGATTATTCTCTACAACGGTTGGAGAAAGGCGCGGCCACATAGCGTATACATCCCGGTTCGCTTCCGACCAATAGCTGTCGGCAAAGGCTTTCAGTAATCCCTGTTGCCCTTCCAGAAAAGGGGTCACATCTACTTTACCGTTATTCCAGTCATTGGAAGTTTCGAGCCAGAACGAAACCCTTGCATTTCCCTGAAAGAAGAATGAGAAGTCAAACTGTTTATAGCCGGACGACAATCCGAAACCATACGTAATTTCAGGCGTCGTAGGGTATCCGATCGGAGCCATATCCAGCTCGGTAATTTTTCCGTCGCCGTTCAGGTCCTTATATTTAATATCCCCGGCTTTATAGTTTCCGAACTGCACCGGGGAATTGCGGACATCTTCCTCGTCGACAAACAGACGCTCGGCAATATACCCCCATTCCTGTTTGATCGAATAGCCCACATGCGATTTCCACGGAGCATCCGGATAATCCGGTTCTTCATATACTTTAAACTCGCTTTTGGCAAATGTAAAATTAGCCATACCACTTACCCAGGCATCTTTATTGAAAGAATGGTCCAGGTTGACCGAAATATCCGTTCCGTGGCTGAACGCTTTTCCCACATTGGAGCGGGTAACGGCCTGAAGTCCCATTGTGGAGGGGATAGAAGCCCTGTCCATCAAAATATTAGACCGGTCTTCACGGAAATATTCCGCCTGGATATTCACGCGGTTGAACAGGCCGACCTCTGCCGTCACGTTAAATTTCTTCGAAGTTTCCCAGGTAATCAGGTCATTGGCATACCTGGATACGGAAACCCCTCTTTTGGCATTCGTGTCAAAACTGTTTCCCAACGTGCCGAACCAGGAGCGGTGATCGTCGCTATTCATATTTACGTTAGACAGATAGAAAAAACGGTCATCCGCGGTTCCTATGGCGTCATTACCCGACAGCCCGTAGGTAGATTTCAGCTTCAGGTTGTTCACGATTTTCCGAAGTCCCTCGCCATAGAAACCTTCATTGGAAATGATCCATCCGATCCCGGCGGAAGGAAAAAAGCCAAACCGTTCTTTTCTCGAAAAACGTTCCGAGCCGTTATAGCCGAAATTCGCTTCAAACATGTAACGGGAATCATACGCATATGTCACACGGCCGGCCAGGTTCATGTTGCGGTAAGGTAATGATTTCTGCAAATCTCCGGCATTTCCTCTCAGCTCATTCCGCATTGTAAATACCAGCAAGCCCCCTACGTCATGTTTATCCTCAAAAACACGAACCCAATTCAGGGCGCTCTCAAAATAAGTAACCGCACTCACTTCTTTAGGCCCTTCGGAATAAGACAGGTAATCTGTGCCCGTCTCTTCATTCAGAGGAGCAAGGATGTAGGTATCCGTCTCCTTATTATAGGTACCCACCGTATAATAAAACGGGTCATATTGCCTCACCACATCAAAATAAGAATACCGGCTGGTATTAAACAAGGCTCTCGCGGAAAGCCCTTCCGTGATGAAACCAAGATCCTGTTTCAATTCAAAATGAGCCCCCATCTGGCTCTCGGAAGATTCCTTATACCCCCTCACCATTTCTGCGTACGGATTACGATACTGCATATTGTCATAATTACCGAACAGGATATGCTCCGCGTATTGATTGGCTTCGTCCGGCGGAAAATAAGCCGGAAACAATACCGGATTCGCGTGCATCACCATGTAATAAATACGGTCGCCACCCTGCGGAGGACCTTTGTAATCGTCAAACGCTCCCGAAAGACGTACAATCGCTTCCGTTGTCGGAGTAATATTGATATTTACGTTCGAACGCAACATATACCGGTTAAGCCGGACATTATTGTTAAAATTATTTTTCTTGTCGACTTTCAACACACCGTTATCATTTATGACAGTACCCGCCAGGTAATAACGCGCGACCTTCCCGCCGCCGGAAACATTAAAATTCAACCGGTGATTATTGGTAAAATCTTTGAACAACATATCATACCAGTCGTTGGCAGGATATACATAAGGATTTGTCCCGTTGATCGTATGCTGGATCTTATGTTCCGAATACATCAGTTTGCCGAGGGGGTCTCTTGTCCGGATCGCTTCGTTATGCAGGCGCATATAGGTAACCGGATCGGCCATCTTTACATTTTCGGTAGGTTGTGAAAAAGCCTCTTCGAACCGGATATTGATTTTGGCTTTCCCTTCCCTGCCCTCTTTGGTAGAAATGAGAACCACCCCGTTCGCACCCCTCGAACCATACAGGGCTGTTGCCGTCGCATCCTTCAATATGGAAAACTGGGCAATATCATCCGGTTGCATCCGGGCCAGGTCCGTCGATGTAGACTCTATATTATCTATCAGGATCAGGGGTTCCGTTTTATACCCGAAAGTCGTTACGCCACGGATAAAAAATTCGGCATTATCTTTTCCCGGCTCCCCGCTTCGCTGTTGAGCGATAATACCGGACATACGACCCGCCAGTGACGTCGTCAGGTTACTGGAAGGTATTTTCAGATTATCCGGATTAATCGAGGTAATAGAAGCTACCACATTTTTCTTATACTGCCTTCCGAAAGCAACAACCGTTACTTCGTCCAGCATACCGACCGTTTCTTTCAACGCAACATTTATTTCGTTCCGGTCTCCGACTACAACCGTCTGGCTCTGCATGCCGATATACGAAAATATAAGTTTTTCCTCATTACTTACCTCTATCGAATAAGAACCGTCGATATCGGTCGATACGCCACGCGTGCTACCTTCTACGGCAACGGCAGCGCCGGGTAATACATCTCCGCCTTCTTCTCTTACTACCCCTTTCACTGTTTTTCTGGATTGATTTTCAATCAACACAGTAGTTGCAAAATTCTCCGCACCGCACACTCCGGTTATACAAAACACCAGTATACAGTACCGGAAAACCCGGAAAAAACCGCAATACGGCAGCCTTCTTTTTATTTTTTTCATAGATACAAATTTAATATTTAACAATAAGGTAAAATAACCGCAATTTACTTCGTTAATTATTTTTCATAGGCATACATTCATCGTGTTAAAATTAATAATAAAATAATCGTTATTTCGCTCAAAAAAAATAAATCATTACTTTTACAGACGCCAAAGATCTCATTTCTGATATATACATATGTTCTCAATATGATACAAATATTATAAAAAATGATATTTAAAAATAATAATTATATACACGGTATCCGTTCATAACTTATTGATTTCAAATCGGAATTACAGCTAATGATTGCAAAAACAAGCCTGTCAAACAGCTTTTATCCGAAATATCATTCGTGTTACATTCGCACCCAAATCAGTCAATAAATAAGTTAGTACATTTTTTAACGAAAAAAGAAGTAGTATTTGAAATAAAAGTATTTACTTTGTGCTAAACGAGGTGGTGAAATGAGGTGAAAAGTATATACTTTGCACAAAATGAGGTGGTGAAATGAGGTAACGTTTAACAAAAAGTAATCTATTTATGAGAAATCTATTTATGAGAAATCTATCTAAAATAGCATTTCTGCCGAATGTGCTATTTTTAATGTCGACAATGTTCTGTTCTACCGTATCCGCTCAGGATAAGGCCTCTTTTGAGTTAACCGGTTGCTGGCTTTTTAAAAAGGCCGAATACGCGGAACAAATTACCCCAAACAAGGAATATAAATTAAAATATACGATTGATAAAGAAGAAAATCTATCAACGCTTGGCGCTTGTTATCAGGATGTCGTAGGGAGAGCCTGTTTTTATAACAGGGCAGTCGCCAAATTTTCCGGCATATATACGACTTATATCGGAAGTTTTGAATTTCCGTTTGATAATTCACTAACTGCACCCGGACGGTATCTGATGATTTTCGGAAATNNTTGGTATTCAATGCGCCTCAGATAGAATACCGGATTGAAATACTTGACAATAATACCCTTTGTATTGTTATAGAAAGACCTTGTATTGAAAACGGAGCCACCATCCAGGGGCTTGTAAGATCGACTTTGATACGCGAAGAAAAAACGGATAACAACTAAATCAAAATCGATGAAAAAATCACACATAAAA
>DOZP01000095.1:8557-9136 GCA_003517945.1 Porphyromonadaceae bacterium
CAAAACGTTCGGCCAGTGCAATAACCTGACCTTGTCATTAACAGGGATAAATTCAACCTGTCTGGCTAACGGGAAAATCAAAGTGACCGTATCAGGCAGCGACCTTCCCAACATAGACCAGAGTACGATGCAGTTTCAGGTATCCGGAGATAAAGACATGGCATTCACTCAATACCCGGACAATACGATAGAGAACCTGCATCCCGGAACATATACCATTGCCTTACGGGCATTTTGCAATACAGCCAACGACTGGATTGTGGCAACCAGTACGGCAACAACAACGATCACCAGTTCCTATAGAGAGATGAGCTTTTCTTTTGGAAGGTCGATCCCTACGCTCAACTGTAAGCCTACCGGTATCATACCGGTTGTCATCGAATCAGGTACCGGTACGGCTCCTTTTACCATAGAGATCACCTCCAAACCGGCCTCCTACGTCGGCCCAACGACGTTTACCCTATCTTCCAGAAGCGATAGCATAAAGAATCTTCCGGCCGGCAATTATACATTCAGCGTATCCGACGACTGCGGATATACGATATCGAACAGAAGCGCTACAGTCGGTACGATGAGCCA
>DOZP01000236.1:0-2637 GCA_003517945.1 Porphyromonadaceae bacterium
TTGCTTGCCATCCATGTACCATCGCTAACGATGATATCATGCTCGCCATTTTCATATTCAATATCCAGTTGCGCGATCAACCGGGGCAGTCCGAACCCAAACATTCCTTTTTCGCGCATGGTAAGGTATCTCCCGTTTCCGAGAGCCACTCCTATGGCGTTCGCTCCTTTTTTTATAAAGGAAGTGATATCATACGTCAGGTAAGGCACCGATGCATCATACCATGTGGGAAGCGGCCCGAACACATCGTCCCCGACCGTATTACCATTGATATAACAAACCGAGGAGCCTACGCCCGAAACATATAATACAGCGCGCCTGGGTTTTGAAACAGCGTCAAATTCTTTTCGTAAATAACGTGCCGGCAATATCGTCCGGTTATCTTCCACTTTCAGGTTTGCCGTATCATTCAGGCCAATCCACTGCGCTTTCCAGTCCGAATCTTTCAGTAACGCGGCAGACCAATACCGAATATCGCTCTGCGCGGTTTCATCCCGGTTTGTCCAGACGGTGACCCGCCAGAAATATTTCTTTCCCGATTCAAGCGGTTTGCCTGCATATTCTACCAATACCGACTGGTCGGAATCAACCCGGCCCGAATTCCATAACAGGCCGGAACCTGATTTCAACTCATTCTCCGAAGCAGCCACCTCAATCCGGTATGCCTTCTGCATCACATCCGGCTTATCACTCGTAAATTTCCACGAAAAACGAGGTTTTTCCACCCCCAAACCTTCGGGATTTTCACGCATTTCCGTTTGCAGGTCCGTAAACCTGACACTTCCTGTTCCGACATTTGTCGTACATCCTGTTAGCCATACCAGCAATAAGGATAATAAAATAACTTTCTGATTCATATTTTCCAGTATTAAAAAATTGTCTGAAACGATTACAAATCATAAAATAAGGTTGTTGTAATTGCAAAATTAATAAAACAACCGGAAATATTCCGTTTTTTATTCGTTTCTTTGCAATCAATTTGTTTTTTTGATGATTTAACTAAAATACGCAATCAGATTATGGCAAAATTCAACAAACTGCAAGTATTGGATGCAATTGTGCGTACAGGTATGGTTCCTGTGTATTACGATAAGAACATAGAAACGGCAAAAAATGTGCTCAAGGCATGTTATGCCGGCGGAGTGCGCGCTTTTGAATTTACGAATCGCGGAGATTTCGCACAGGATGTATTCGCCGAATTAGTTAAATATGCCGCTAAGGAATGTCCGGAAATGATACTCGGTATCGGTTCTATAGTAGATGCCCCGACAGCCTCCTTATACATACAGCTTGGCGCTAACTTCGTCGTCGGGCCGTTATTTAATCCGGATGTGGCAAAAGTATGCAACCGCCGCCTGATCCCTTACACACCGGGGTGCGGTTCGGCTTCGGAGATCGGTTTCGCGCAGGAAGCCGGATGCGACCTTTGCAAGATTTTCCCCGCGGGAAGCGTAGGGGGACCCTCATTCGTAAGCAACGTAAAGGCGCCGATGCCATGGACCATGATCATGGCAACCGGAGCGGTAGAACCAACCGAAGAAAATCTGGCAACATGGTTCAAAGCCGGTGTAACGGCCGTAGGAATGGGCTCCAAATTATTCCCGAAAGAAGCCGTTTCGTCCGGAAACTGGGACGCAATCACGACATTGTGCCAAAACGCGCTGGGATACATCCGGCAGGCAAAAGGATAACGATTAAAGAGGTCTGCCGCTTGGCGGACTTCTTTCAATAGCTGAAATTCCCTCCTCCTAAAAACTCTCTCAACAAAGAGGTCCGGGGCAGTTCGTCTTCCGGTATGTAATTGAAATATTTAAGAAAGCGGAGTAAACGGTACGCCTCCGCATATTCTTCCTCAACTTCCAATACTTCGTTCAGGATCGGTTCGGCGTAACGGCGCAGTGCGGCGAATTCGTAAATCATGGCGCTGTTGAACATCTGATCGGCATTTTCCTGATACGGAAATATCCATTTATCTTCTCCGCGACGCACACTCGGCCACATAGATATGGTTTGTTTGGCCGTATAACCGCGAAACTGATAGTCACGGACAATACGCCTCAACAGGCGATTATCCGTTGTCGGTATCCAATTATGCCCATCCAGCGATATCGTCGTCAACGCCGATACGTAGACCCTAAAAATCCGCTCCTGAGGTATATTGTCCGTCAATTCCGGATTCAAACCGTGGATTCCCTCCAGCAGCAGGACGGAATTTTGCTGCATCTTGAGTTTCTTTCCTTTATATTCCCGTTTTCCCGTCCCGAAATTATACGAAGGCAATTCTACTTCTTCACCGTTGATAAGACGTTGCAGGTCGTTCTTAAAGTAAGGCAGGTCAATCGAATAAAGCGATTCAAAGTCATAATTACCGTTTTCATCGCGCGGCGTATTCTCCCGGTTTACGTAATAATCATCTAAGGAGATACCCAGGGGATGAAGAAAATTCGTTATCAACTGTATCTGAAGGCGCTTGCAAAAAGTCGTTTTGCCGGACGAAGACGGCCCTGAAATAAGTACAACACGTATACCTTCATGATTATAACGTTTAGCTATCTTTTCGGCTATCGAGGCCACACGTTTTTCCTGTATCGCTTCGGAAACCATCACAACTTCGCGTGTATTTCCCCGGCGTATCGC
>DOZP01000236.1:2704-4716 GCA_003517945.1 Porphyromonadaceae bacterium
GGTTATTTTCAAGCTGCGGCACACATAACAAAAGGCCCTCGCCATACGGTATCACATCGAACAGGCAGATATATCCCGCCGACGGCGTCAGGCATCCGTAAAAATGATCTACGTAGCCATCCATCTCATAATACGAAGAATAAGGCATACCGGCCGTTTCAAGCAACAACGCCTTGTCTTCCATGCCACGTTCCCGGAATAAATGTACCGCATCCGCCGTACGAATTGTTTTCAAACGGAAAGGCCTGTCGGAAGCGATCATTTCATTCATTCGCTTCTTTATTTTTTCAATGGCATCTTCCGAGATTTTTTCACGATTGGCATATGTGCAATAATAACCTTTCGAAACAGGATGTTCAAGGTTGAATTGTTTTTCCGGGAACAGGTCGTTCACCGCTTTCGAAAGGATAAAACAAAGCGAACGCAGGTAAGCTCTGTAACCGGACATATCGGAATAATCCACAAATTCGACATCTTTAGATGTCCAGCACTTGTATGTCAATCCTCTCACACGGTTATTCACCCGGGCGCATAGCGGACGATGTTTCAGCGGAGAGCCTACCGCCGTATAAATCTCGGATAAAGACGAACCCACACTTACATCTCTGTAAATATCATTGTTTTTGCAATAAACAGTAATCATTTCCGTCAGATCTTTATAACCTTAGCAGGTTCGTTCATGGACGTAAACGAATAGAACGCCGCTTCTCCCTCATCTATATAAAAACAGGTCAATAGCGGATTTTCTTCCGACTTATAGATCTTTTTCAAATCGGGCATTACTTCCAGCACTTTACGTCTGGCAGCGATCTCGTCCGTAAACTTTACTTTCCCGGAAATACGCATCCACTGCATCGTCTCCGGCATAAACGCGCAGATCTCCACATAAGGGTTACGCTGCAACTGGCGGTAAACAGACTTCATCGTACCGGTACAAAACGCCGGCTTTCCGCTCCATTCCATAACAAAACCAAACGGGCGCACTTTCGGATGATTATTTTCATCCGCAGTACCTACATAAAAGGTTCTGCATTTATTCAAAAAATCAATAATTTCCTCCATCATGGTCAGATTATTTCAAATTAATTAAACATTCGTATATTTTATTCAACAGACAAATATAAAACAAGCCGGATGGAAAACAAAATCAAATGATTACTATTTTCCGGCAGATATATTTTTTTCCGGTTCATCCGGTAATATTTGCTACGTTTTTCGAAAATATGTACATTTGCTGCGGAAATTTTTGAAAAAACAAGTATGGATTATTCGTTTTTAGATTTTCTCACATTAGCAGGAGCGCTCGGTATGTTCCTGTATGGGATGAAAATCATGAGTGAGGGGCTTCAGAAAGTCGCCGGAGACAAGTTAAGAAGTATCCTCTCTATTATGACTTCAAACCGCGTTACCGGTGTCCTGACAGGCCTTTTGGTTACGGCTCTGATACAGTCTTCGAGCGCCACCACCGTTATGGTTGTCAGTTTTGTAAATGCCGGGTTGCTTAATCTGGCCCAGGCAATCAGTGTGATCATGGGTGCAAACGTGGGAACCACCGTAACGGCATGGATCATTTCTATTTTCGGATTCAAGGTAGACGTCAGTACGTTTGCCATTCCCATCATAGGTATATGTATTCCGTTTATATTTTCAAACAATAATAAACGTAAATCGTGGGGAGAATTTCTGATGGGGTTCGCTCTTCTTTTTCTCGGACTGGCATTTCTTAAAGATTCGGTGCCCGACCTCCAGAAAAATCCGGAGATATTGTCTTTCATTCAGAATTATACATCCATGGGATATGCCTCCATTCTGTTATTTTTACTGATCGGAGGCCTGCTTACCGTTGTCGTGCAATCATCAAGCGCTACCGTCGCTATTACGCTTATCATGTGTACCAAAGGTTGGATACCGTTCGAAATGGCTACGGCAATGGTTCTCGGCGAAAACATCGGAACAACAATCACGGCAAATATCGCAGCAATCAAAGCAAACATCCAGGCGCGCCGGGCCGC
>DOZP01000236.1:4790-5464 GCA_003517945.1 Porphyromonadaceae bacterium
CTTACTTCTTTCTTGAATAACCTGAGTCCTGATGTGATTGAACAGATTACTTCCGGAAAAAAACTTGCCGACCCGGATCTCGCCGCATTGCAAAACAAAGCGACGTCACTACAGGTTTCCGTATCATACGGACTGTCCTTATTCCATACCATGTTTAACATTGCCAATATATGTATAATGATTTGGTTTGTAAACCTGTATGTGAAAATATGCTCTTTTGTTATCAAGCCGAAAAAAGATCAGCAGGAAGAAGAATTCCAACTGAAATTCATATCGGCAGGTATGCTGTCTACATCCGAACTTTCTCTGCTGCAAGCTAAAAAAGAAATCGCACTCTACGGGAAACGCGTTCACCGGATGTTTGATATGGTCAAAGAGCTCTATTATGAAAAAGACATGGATAAATTTGTCAATATATTTTCCCGGGTAGAGAAATACGAACAGATAAGCGACCGCATGGAGATTGAAATTGCCAACTACCTGACAAAAGTACTGGAAGGCCGCCTGAGTTCACACGGAAAAGAAAATATCCGGATCATGCTGCGTGTCATCTCCGAAATAGAAAGTGTAGCTGATTCATGCAACAACCTGGCCAAAGCCATCAAGCGCCGGAATGACGGTAAATCCGTCTTCCTGGAGAGCCAGGATCACAATATAGATCATATATTCGCTCT
>DOZP01000236.1:5489-5720 GCA_003517945.1 Porphyromonadaceae bacterium
GACATGGATATTTCATCCAATCTGGAAAACGAAATAAATAATTACCGCGACCGGTTGAAAAGTGACAATATAGAAAATATAGACACCAAAAAATACACTTATACCGACGGCGTCTACTATATGGATATCGTATCCGAGTGTGAAAAACTGGGAGACTATGTGATCAATGTAGTACAGTCTGTTGTCAAAAGAAAAACGTTACCGGAATAACAGATTCTGCAACTATCGACT
>DOZP01000326.1:0-978 GCA_003517945.1 Porphyromonadaceae bacterium
TAAAATTTCGTTCTGAATTTTGTCCAATTGATTGGGCTGTAATCCTGTAGGTGGTAATATAGGCATTCCGTCTTTTGCTTCAATGCCAATGACGATATATCCGCCACCCCAGTTGTTCAAATCGTTAGCGAAAGCGCACATGGTACGAATTACTTCTTCGGGATTCCAACCACGTTTAAATTCCAAACGTTCCCATTCAACGGAATGACCGTGAATAATGTCTTTTATATTAATTGGTAGGCTCATATTGGCTTATTCTCTATTTATTAAATATCTCCCCCTGTTTCCGCTTCATCTGGCAGGGGCAAAGATACAACATTTTGATAATGATTGGATAATAATTTTTCTTTTACAAGATCGGAATATTGAAGGCGGGCGGCGTTTCGGCTATTAAAATAAAAGCAAACTTTCATTTTGTATTGCGCTCAACTTGCACTACCTTTGCAAGTTCGATTTTGATTGCCGGCATACTGTTTGTCGAAGAATGATTAATGTGATTATGGATGAGGAATATAATGAAAGCGACTTCTCAAAAAACAAAGACAAATAAGAAAGCTGAAAGTGATGACGGGGCTATTTTTATAAAAGGGGCCCGTGTTAATAATCTGAAAAATATAGATGTCAGGATTCCGCGCGATCAATTCATTGTCGTAACGGGTTTGTCCGGTAGCGGAAAGTCTTCACTGGCGTTTGATACGTTATATGCGGAGGGTCAGCGGCGTTATGTGGAGAGTCTGTCTTCCTATGCGCGTCAGTTCCTGGGCAGGATGAGTAAGCCCGAATGTGATTATATAAAAGGAATACCGCCGGCGATTGCTATCGAGCAGAAAGTGAGTGTGCGCAATCCGCGTTCTACGGTGGGTACGTCGACGGAAATATACGAATATATGCGTTTGCTTTTCGCCCGTGTCGGGAAGACGATCTCTCCCGTTTCAGGCATGGAGGTTAAGAAGCATCAGGTCAGCGATGTGGTGAATA
>DOZP01000326.1:999-7374 GCA_003517945.1 Porphyromonadaceae bacterium
GGGCGAACCGTAAAGGAACAGCTTGAGATACTTCAGAAAGAGGGGTATGCGCGTCTGGAGATAAAAAATAAGGTGTATCGTATTCAGGAGGTCATTGATGATGCCAGGTTGCTGAAATCAAAAGATATGGAGATATTGATAGATCGTTTGGTGGTGTCTGACGATAAATTGCTGAAAAGCCGCTTGGCGGATTCCGTCGAAACGGCATTTTTTGAAGGGCATGATGTCTGCCGGCTAAAGGTCTATGTGTCGGAAAAACCGGAAGTAGTTGAGTTTTCCAAAAGGTTTGAAGCGGATGGCATTACGTTTGAAGAACCTTCGGATATGATGTTTAATTTTAATAATCCGGTTGGCGCGTGTCCGGTATGTGAAGGTTTCGGAAAAGTGCTTGGGATAGATGAAAGTCTTGTTGTGCCGGATAAAAGCCTGTCGGTATATGAAGGGGCTGTTGTTTGCTGGAAAGGGGAGGTGATGGGCGAATGGCTCAGGGATTTTATAAAGAGCAGTGCCAAACATGATTTCCCGATACACCGCGCCTATTATGATTTGACGGATCAGGAGAAAGAGTTGTTATGGCATGGGGCGGGAGATGTGCATGGCATTGATGATTTTTTCAAACATGTGGAGAGTAACCTGTATAAGATACAGTATCGTGTGATGCTTGCCCGGTATCGTGGGAAGACTGTTTGTCCCTCGTGTAAAGGGAGTCGCCTGAAGCCGACGGCTCTGTATGTGAAGGTGGGCGGTAAGGGTATTGCAGCGTTGGTTACAATGCCGATAAATGAATTGAAATCCTTTTTCGACCGGTTGGAACTGAATGAGGCGGATACCGTGATTGCGAAGCGTTTGCTTACCGAAATAAACAGCCGCCTGCAGTTTTTACTGGATGTCGGCCTCGGATATCTTACGCTCGATCGTTTGTCGTCTACTTTGTCGGGAGGTGAAAGTCAGCGTATCAGTCTGGCGACCTCACTGGGAAGTAGTCTGGTCGGTTCGTTGTATATCCTTGACGAGCCGAGTATAGGCCTTCATTCGCGTGATACGGGTATGCTTATAAAAGTGTTGAAGCAGCTACAGGCTATCGGGAATACCGTCGTTGTGGTAGAACATGATGAAGATATCATCCGGGCGGCGGATTATATTATTGATATCGGGCCTGATGCGGGACGTCTCGGAGGAGAGGTCGTATACCAGGGGCCTGTTGCCGATTTGCAGAAAGAGAGTGATAGTTATACCGTACGGTATCTTACCGGCGAGGAACAGATTGAGGTGCCGGCACGGACGCGTCCGTGGAATCAGTATATAGAAATAAAAGGAGCGCGGAAGAATAATCTGAAAAATATAGATGTGAAGTTTCCTTTGCGTGTGATGACGGTGGTCACGGGGGTAAGCGGTTCCGGAAAAAGCTCTCTGGTGAGGGATATTTTTTACGAAGGGGTGAAGCGTATGCTGGACGACGCGCCTCCTTCGGTTGAGTGTTCTTCGATAAGCGGTGATATCCGCCAGGTGAAGGCGATTGAGTTTGTTGATCAGAACTCCATCGGTAAGAGTTCCCGCTCCAATCCGGTGACATACATCGGCGCGTATGATGAAATTCGCAAACTTTTCGCCGATCAGCCTTTGTCAAAACAAATGGGGTATACGCCGGCCTGGTTTTCGTTTAATAAGGAGGGCGGGCGATGTGAGGAATGTAAGGGGGAAGGAAAAATAACGGTAGAGATGCAGTTTATGGCGGATATCACTTTGGAGTGTGAAGTGTGTCATGGAAAGCGATTTAAGCCGGAAGTGCTGGAAGTTGAATATCATGGTATCAGCATTTATGATATGCTTGATATGACGGTAAATCAGGCCATCGAATTTCTGGCGAAGAAAAAAGACGGCCAGGCCAGGAAGGTGGTTAAGAAGTTAAGGCCGTTGCAGGAAGTCGGACTTGGTTATATTAAATTGGGACAAACGTCGTCTACCCTGTCCGGCGGTGAGAACCAGCGTGTTAAACTGGCGTATTACCTGGGGCAGGAAAAGCAGGAACGTACGCTTTTTGTTTTCGACGAACCGACTACGGGCCTTCACTTTCATGATATAAAAACGTTGCTCAAGGCATTCAACGCTCTGATTGATAAGGGGCATACGGTTGTCATTATCGAGCATCATCCCGATGTCATCAAATGTGCCGATTATATCATTGACTTAGGGCCCGAAGGCGGAAACGCCGGAGGTTATGTAGTGTGCACAGGCGCTCCGAAAGATATTGTCGCGTGTAAACAGTCTTATACCGGAAAATACCTGAAAGAAAAATTGTAGCGCGTCCGTTAAAGGACGGATCATGCTTATGTTGCTGAATTTTGAAAGGTTACTTATAGACTGTGGTATATCCGTTTATGTTTATCGTTATTGAACATTACTTTGCCGTGAACGGTATTTTAATGATGTCTTCTATTTCTTTTTCATCATGCAGGAAACGGGCCAGCGTATATACATCTCCCTTATTGTCTAATGCGATCGAATTCACATACGTGGGGAAACTGCCGTCTTCATAGAAAACAGGGCCATGGTCTTCGTATTTGTTCGTAGGTATGTGATAGGTAACCAAATGCAGATACTCTAATCCTTTTGCCGCTCCCATGGCAATTTTGTCAACTCCTTTTACGCGTTGTCCGTCCTTGTATATAGGCGCGCCGGTCAGGTAATAAATGGTATCGTCAGGCCCTAACGTAAATCCTAAGTATCCGTAACTGAACTGGTCGAACATACCGCATCGTTTCGACGGTTCGGATACAATCCGGTCGACCAGCTCGATATTTTTACGCAACGGATCGAAACGGAAAAGGTAGCCGGAATTTCCATGCACTCCGTAAGCCGTCTGTTCTTTTTCATACCAGAAAATTTTACGCCAGTTGTATGACATACTACCGGCTCCGGTATAGTCGTAGGTTCCGAAATAATCCAGGCGTAAATCGACTGATTCTACTTTTTGAGGAGCTTCATCTCCGGGCAGATAGGAAAAGATGTCTCCTCTCGCTGTGGAATAATACAATTTGCCGTCTCTGGAATCTACAAACATCGACCGGCATAATACCCGGTAATCTTTCCCGATTATTCCTCCTTCACCTTGTTCGTCGACCAGTCCGAGATCTTTTAGCTGTCCTTTTTTTATGTCATAATCAAGCAAATAGCCTTTGGGCCAGGTGATGCCATACAAATGTTCTCGTTCTTTGTCCATTGTCATGGTCAGAATGCCTTCTCCATGCGGCGCAAGGGCCAGGCTTTTGATTTCGCCGGTTGAGAGATCGTAGTAAAGAAAATGTCCTCCCGGATATAATTTATACCCGTCCGGCGCGTGTTTAGGCAATTGTTCCGAGCCTTCTATCATTTCGTAGTAACCGACATGCGTAGCAAAAAAAAGTTTTCCGTCGTGTTCATAAAATTCGACGTGACTTTTTCCCTGCGCAATATATTTCGCTTCTTTTTCTCCTAATGCGTCCGATAAGTCGGCGATGAATTCCGTTACATCTTTTTCCGGATCATACCGGTAGAATTGTCCGCCAATGTCGTGTTTGGTCGATGAAAGAATGTAATATATTTTTCCATCGCTTGCTTTTGAAATCGCATTGTATGTGTCGTGTGCTTCGCCGAATCCTGAGAAGTAGCGTTTTGCGATAAATCCGTTTGTTTTTTCCATGTTGTCTGTAATTGTTATGTGACGCGTTGATGCAAGGGCGTCAGGTTAAAAAAATTCAATCTATTTCTATACAAAGAAACGAAATATGAATATGTCATTTAATGCAAAAGACGTGTTTTTTTCCTCAAAAAACGTCGTTTTTTCTTTTGTATCCGTACATTTATTTTTTATTAAAATTCTATTGGTATTACCGTTAAGAGAAAACGGATTTCATATCAATGACCGGCCAAGGGGCGGCTGTTTTCCATTCTCCCCGGGTGAAATCGGGCACATCAACCGAATTACTTCTGTTTAAAACGGATCGTTCACTCAATTCCACAATGCACGACCAGGTGGCGGCGTCATAAACATCCTGATCAAGCGGCAATCCGTTGCGCAGGCAATAGATGAGTCTCCAATCCATGATATAATCCATGCCTCCGTGTCCTCCCACTTTTTTCGCGACGTCTCCGATATGGCGCGCCAACGGATGCCGGTATTCTTCCATTAGTTTATTAAATGCTTCCGGTTTGAGAAATTCATGCGCGTCGGGTTCGAGCGCAATCTTCTCCTCCGGATATTTTACGACAAATCCTTTTGTACCGTACAATTTATGGATCCGGTCGTACGGGCATGGGCTTGTCACGTTGTGTTCGATTAAAATCGTTTTACCGTTTACCGTTCTGACCATCGTACAATTCATATCGCCCAGTTTATAATTGATTTTCGCTTCCGACGAATCTTTGCCGTAATATTCGTTTGCATATAAAGAGAGTCCGACCTGATCCGTGGACATGGATGTGAGGTAATCGAACCGGTCGCCTCTGTTGATCCCCATTGTCTGGGCGACGGGTCCTAATCCGTGTGTCGGATACGGATTTCCCGTATGTCGGGTATAATGATCCGTTCTCCAGTTATCGGTCGGGAATTCTTTTTCGTGAATCTGTGTTCTTAAGTCATGTATGTATGCGCATTCCCCATGGAGAATATCTCCCAGGAGTCCTTTCCGCGCCATATTTAACGTTGTCAGTTCAAAAAAATCGTAACAACAGTTTTCGAGCATCATACAGTGTCGTTGTGTTTTTTCAGCCGTATCTACCAGCGCCCAGCAATCGTCGACCGTAAGCGCCGCAGGCACTTCAATAGCTACATGTTTTCCATGTTCCATGGCATATAAGGCTATGGGGACATGGAGTTCCCATGGTGTCGCGTTATAGATCAAATCAATATCGTCGCGTTCACAAATCTTTTTCCAGTCGTCTTCCTTGAAATATTCGGCGGCAGCCGGTCGGCCGGCTGCTTTTATTCCTTTCTGAATTTCGGCGACCCTGTCCGGTATGATGTCATCTATGGCGACAATTTGGGTGCCTTCTATTTTTGTCAGCCGGTTTACGGCAGCTCCGCCTCTTCTCAATCCGATCACGCCGATCCGGACTGTGGGAATCGGCTCGCACCGGAATCCCAATACGGATTTTCCTTTCCGTTCGGGGGTTACATTTTGTTTTTTAGCGGCTTCGTTTTTACTACTACAGCCAGGGAACCCGAAAGTTCCGAGGATAATTCCGCCAAACATGGTTTTCTTTATAAATTCTCGGCGATTGTCCATATTGATTCTATTTTAGTTTGTTCTGTTATTATTGAAGTAGATATACAATTTCTTATTTCATAATTTGAGCTTCGCCACGTTATTATGATTTTATCCACAACGTTGACGATGTCATCCATGTCGGACTTCGATCCGAGCATGATTCCGCCATTCCACATCCAAAGGGACGAATTATAAGTTTTCATTCATTTTACAAAGAAACCGAATGTCCGGGCGTAATTCAAGACAAATAACGCTGATTTTTCCTCAAAAAACGTCATTTGATTTTTTTATATTTATATAAAGCAACACTGTTTGGATGGGATAATATGATCGGAACGGTTTCCGTATCACTTACCTTTTGTCTGAATTTCAGTACTTTTCTTAATACGGGAGTAGATTCTATGAGCGTTCCCGATTCTAAAGATGAAAATTGTGTTGAATCCGTCTGTGTTTTTTGATCAGATCCGGGTCATTAAGATAGAAAAAGCTCCCTCGCTGCCCGGCAGACTGATTTGATCCAATAAAGGGATTTCATCTTTCTGAGATAGTATATTTCTGAAATCCAAATACTTCATATCCTTGTTTACCATACCATTCTTTAAAGACGGTTGTAACACGCCGCCTATGTGTTCCGGCAGTTACCACAGGCAGTTTCTTTATGCCGAAATATTGATAAAACAATCGCATGGAAGCTATGCAAAAAAGAGAGTTTGAAAGCTGTTGAAAAATAACCATAAATAAAAATAACTATTCAGGAAAAAACAGTACTTTTGCGTAAAACGTCAAGACGATAAACTCAACAATATGCGATTTACAGGGCGAATAAAACAAATATGAGAGAAACGACAAATTCCACAACGACAATTAGATTAAATGATTTTCTTCCAAAATTTGAATATATCAACACCAAACAGTATTATGATTCTGTTGCTAAATATGCAAAAACAACGCCTATCGGAATAATGCTATCAGGTGTTTTATCTACAATCTTACAAAGCAATCCACAATATCAAGAATTTCAAACTAAATTTTCTGAATTGTTTGAGAGTGATGCCTCGCAAATCAAAACAGAATTTGAAACAATCGGCAATCAAGTAAAAATTTATTTAGAAAAACAATTTCCTGATAC
>DOZP01000224.1:0-150 GCA_003517945.1 Porphyromonadaceae bacterium
TCCTTATCTTTCAATCCGGTTGCAATTTCAGCGAGCGCTTTCGGGTTGGCGATACATTTTTCCGCAACAAGTTTGTTTGACATTTCTGTTTTGTCGCCTTTTTGAGACGATAATTGATTCAGGATTTCCATAATACACCGTTTTTTTCTG
>DOZP01000224.1:219-4614 GCA_003517945.1 Porphyromonadaceae bacterium
GAACGGCTAATTATTTTGAATCCAAATTTTCTGTAAAATCCTGTTGCCTGTGTATTTTGTTCGTTTACCTCTACTGTATTGGCGTTAAAATTATCCATAGCATATTCCAGCAAAAATTTTTGTCATCTTTTTATCCTTTTATTGATTGTTTTGTAAAGCGCTTAAATCTTCGGCAAAATATCCTGCAATACTCATTAAAACAATCAAAATTACCAAAACAATGGCAGTGACATTTATCGCTTTCTTTTCAAATTTGTAGAAAGTCCATAAAATTCCGACAAACAGGGAAATCCACAAAATAGCTTCGAAATATCCGATTATGTGTTCGGTAAAAGAAAGTTTGGTGTAAATAAATCCTTCAACCGAGCCTGTCGCTGCGGCGAAAGTGGATAATACCGACAAACCTAAAATTAAAAGTCCTAATTTCAAAAAACCGTATTTTTCTTCGGTAAAAACTTTCCGGAGCGGTAACAATACCAATGCCATAATAACGCCACGAATGATTTGTAAAGCACCGCCTCCAAGAACAACAATTGGTTCGGTTATGGGGCGCATAAGCAACGAAAATGTATTGTTTGCAAACAATTCATCGTAATGAAACAAATTCATTGCGAATACACCTGCAATGAAATAAGCAATGGTATGCGCTGCAATAATTCGCCACGCAAATTTCAGATTCTCGTTTTTCTTTTCTCTCATATTTTTATCCTTTCTGTGTCCTTGTCGGACGGTTAATATTTCGTTTAACAAAAGTTTCTTATAATAAAATGTTTCATCGTCTTTGTCTTCCATCCGGTTATATTCAATTTCATGAGCAATTTTTATTTGACAGTATACAACTCGACAAGTTTTCCGATTATTTCAACCGGACCAAAAACATCTTTTATTCATCACTATTTTTATTATATGCGGACGAAATTTTTTGCCACCATTTTTTACAAACGGCTATTCCGTAAAAATACAGGATGTAAAATTCCCAAAGTAAAAACAGCAATTTGGGTATGTTTTTACCGAAAATCAAAGTTATTATGATCCCTGTTAAAATCACGGAAATCGAAAATAAATGACAATAAAACAAAACTTTGCCACTTTTGTAATAGAAAACTCCCGCAATAGTTGCTAATAGAAATAAAATGTCGGTGATAAGAATGGAAGTTCCTACAAACGAGAGCCATTCTAAAATCATTCCTTCGTAAAAGATGCTTGCTACTGTTATGGTTGCCGACAAAAATGTCGCAATACTCAATAATTTGATTACATTTTTCATTGCTTTATTATTTTTAGTTCTTCATTCATAACCCAATCCATTTTGCAGTAGTCTCTATCCGTTTTCCGTCGTCTGATGTGTGTTCTTCCAGTGAATTTACTTTAGATTGTATGCAGATGTAAATCATTGGCACATCGGAAGTATTGCATAATCCTCGTATTCCCTGAGGCGCTACTCTTATGACACTTCCTTCGGCTATCGGGAAACAGTCATCGTCTACTTGATAATATCCCGCTCCTTTTAAAATAATGTAAGTTTCCTCGTCTTTATTGTGAAAATGGAAATAGGATAACTCCGTTTGGGGCGGTAATGTTGTAAATGAAATTTCTGTACCTGTGGCTTTTGTAGGCTCTTTCAAAAATACTTTCCCTTTTATTTCCTGTCCTGTTTTTGGGTGTGTAAGGGAATGATTTATCAATTCGTCTAAACAGCCAATGTTTATCGCTGTATAATTACTGCCTTCCGAAATTTTTTCTACTTGTTTCATCATTTTATGTGTTAGTTGTTAGTAATGTACGGTTGTTTTGAAGTTCTATAAGATATTATAAATAAGTTGGTTACCCGAAGGTGAAACATGCTGGCGGGAAAGAACGAATCAGCCGTGTTTTTAGCTCGGAAAAGTCTTTGATGATACAGGGATGTTCAATGGCTTCATCCTTATCGTCCCAACCTTTGCCTTTCAGCCATATAGACGGGCAACCTAACAGGTTTGCCGGATGAATGTCGTTTTTATACGAATCTCCGATGATCGCTGTTTCCTCCGGCCGCAATCCGAGCGCTTTTATTCCTGATTCGTAGATGGCCGGGTCCGGTTTGCGTATGCCTGTTCCGGCCGATTCGATGACCTGATGGAAAAATCCCGTAAGTTTGAATTCTTCTAATACGGTTCGCAGATTTCCGTAAAAATTCGAAACGAGAATCATTGGGTAGTACGCTTTTAAATCATTTAAAATTTCCGAAGAGCGAAGTATCGTTTTTGAAGTGTCCGCGTAGCATGTTTCCGCTATTTTCAGGGCAAGGGATTTCTCTTTTATGTTGAGCGCTTCGAACTGGAGTTTCAGTTTGATATGCAGCACTTCCCGGAACGTATGTTCCGGACGTATGACAGGTTGTTTTCCCAATGTGCGTTCCACGCATACGTATGCATCCCGGAATGCTTCACGCGTTACGGAGACATTATGCCGCCTGTAGGCATTCCAGATCACTTCTCCCCAGTGTACACCGTTTGTATCAATCGTCCCTCCGTAGTCGAAGAGTAAACCTTTTACAGATATTTCCATAGGTATGCAGCATGTATATTAACAGGATATTCAGGACGGTCAGTTCGAATGCGAAATAGATCCACGGATGCCCGGCGAAAAGACAAATAAACAATGCGATCACACGCGTATTGAACGACAGGATATTTGTATATTTCATCACCGGGCGGCTTGCCTGGCGAAATTCATCTCTGAAGCCGGGGGGAATCCGGGAATCGCCCTCTTTTTCTTTTAATGCCTTACGTAATTTCCGGGCTTCCGGCATCCAGTCTTCCTGTCCTTTTGTATATGGAATATAGAAGAGCATGAATATTTTTTCAACCCGGTCTTTTTGCCATGTAAGTGATTTGGAGCGTTCTGTCAGCATGGCCGAGTCATCCAACTCGCTTTTGCCTTTTTCCTTTACGAACAACAGGTGGAAATTACGTATGAAATCGGCCATAGCGGCTTGTTTACTATGAAAATATCCGGCAATGGCGGCAAGGAGCCAGATCCAGATGCCCCAGGAGGGGGTAAGACGCAGGCATATAGCTGCATAAATGGATATAAACCAGCAATCTCCCGCAACCCCGTCGAGTATGCGTCCCATACGTGAATATTGCCCTGTCATACGCGCCAACTGCCCGTCGGCGCTGTCGTAGGTGTTGGCCCATATTAGCAGGAACATGCCTACGATGTTGAACCACAGGTTGGTAAAATAAAACATGACGCCTGCAGCTACACCCAGGATGATGGACAGTATAGTGACCGCGTTCGGAGTGACGTGGATTTTTTTAAAGAACAGCGCCCAGCGATAACCAATCGGGCGATAGAAAATCAGATCAATCCATTCTTCCGTATCTTCTGATTTCAGCGTATCCTGTAATGTTACTTTTTTCTCTGTCATTGGCCGGTCATTTTTAGAATAATATCTCCGATAGCCGGAATTGCTTTCTTGCGACATGGTGCGAACGACGGCCAGTCGTTGAAATCAATGATATGTATGGATCCGTCCGGTGAAATGATGCAGTCACCGCCGTAAATCGTCAGTCTTAATACGCGCGACGCCCGTAAACAGATGTCACGTAGTTCGTCTTCCCGGAATGATATGCCTTGCGCTTTTCCGTTGATGCTTTCATGCCCGAATTTACTGTGGTGGTTTTCGTACGGATAAAACCAATAAAAAAAGGAAGAGCCGGCTACACCGTAAAATTTAATCAGGTCTCCTTCCAGATGTTCGTTGATAACTACCCTTTTGATATCACGCAACGCGTATTCTGCCAACATCTCCTGTACTTCTTCCGGATGTCGGGCGTATGTTACGTCTTCCCGGTGAATGGCATGGAAATCTCCGCGTTTCAGCCAGCAGGAGGCGTATTTATGTTGTTCGAGCAGGGGGATGACATCATCGTGCGTGTTGACGATGATGCTGTTGGGGTAAGGCACGCCGTTTTCAATCAATAGCTTCGTCATGCGTTCGCGTTCGCAGTTCGCTATCCCGAATGCGGAGTTGACGGCTTTACAACCTTCTGCCTCCCATTGTTGCAGACGGTTTATTGCGTTCCGGTTTCGCAACATGGTGAATACGCGCATGGGATTTTTGCGTGCGTTGAGAAAATTTTGTTCCGTTTGGATTGTTACAGGGTATCCTTTTTCGCGCAGGTAGTCTGCTGTGCCTGTAAATATGGCGGCGTCGTTTCCGATATGATTCGGGGAAAAAACCGATGCGCGCCGGATACCTGTAATTACTTTATTTGTCATTTTCTTCTTTTTTTACCTTGCTGATTCCAGGAATTTTTCTGCCTTACGGATATCTTCGGGATGATCGACATCGACTATTTTGGAAAAGGGCCAGGCTTTGAGCCTCAGTCCGCTTTTTACAAGTTGCCG
>DOZP01000224.1:4732-6043 GCA_003517945.1 Porphyromonadaceae bacterium
AGGGGGCTTTCATCGTCGATATAATCCGTGACTGCCATCAGTCCGTCTATATCCGTACTGTCAAATGCCTTGATATATGTTGTGAATTCCTTTTCCCTGAAGATCGTATCTACGGTAGTAAGGCAGAATTTACTGTTCGCAAGTGTTGGCGCCAATTCATAAAAACTGTGCATTGAGCTTGGAGTGCTTTTGTGAATAAGGTGTAACGGGACAGGAAGCCTGAGTTGCCGCAGGTGTTCGTATACTTCTTCCATCTCGCGGTTTACGATGATGCTGACCGATTCTGCCTGATTGGCCAGGAAAATCCGGATAAGGCGGTCTATCATCGGTTCGCCGTTCAGGCGGACTAACGGTTTGGGTGTGACTACTCCTTCATTCGCCAGACGCGAACCTTCGCCTGCTGCAATTATTGCAAATTTCATCTTATACGGTCTGAATTTAGTGGTGTAAAATTACGGAATAATTTGATACCGTCAAAAAAATATATTTACTTTGTCTTCTGTAAATTTAATATCTATTAAAGTTTAAATATAGGATTATATACGGTATGAAAAATAAAAAGTATTCGTTAGTGGGAGAGGGGTATTGGTTGCCGTTTGTGCTGATTACGTTTTTTTTCTTTCTGTGGGGATTCGCACGTGCGATTCTGGATGTTCTGAATCCGTTTTTTCAGCAAACATTTCAGATCAATAAAACACAGGCTTCCCTCATTCAGTTTGTTACCTATCTGGCCTATTTTATCATGGCGATTCCCGCCGGTATGCTGATCCGCAAGTATGGTACAAGGCATGGGGTTGTGATTGGACTTATCGCTTTCGGAGGGGCGGCATTGGCTTTTGTACTGAGCCGTTTTTTCGGCGATTATATATTTTGGTTTTACTTATTTTTACTTTTTGTGATCGGTTGCGGACTTGCCTGTCTGGAGGTCGCCGCCAATCCTTATGTAACCTTACTCGGTGCGCCGGAAACTGCGGCCAGCCGCATAAACCGGGCGCAATCGTTCAATGGGATGGGATGTATATTCGGTTCTTTGCTGGGAGGGATCTATTGCTTCTCGAATGACGACCCGAATATATCCGTACCATATATCATGATCGGTATCGTTGTGCTGATTGTAGCGGTCTTGTTTTCACGGGTGAAGTTGCCGGAATTTGTGAAAGAAGAGAAGGTATCGGATCATCATGCGTCGCATGAGGCACAACCCCTTCTGCGTCATCCGATGTTCCTCTTCGGTTTATTTGCCTTGTTCTGTTATGAAGTTGCTGAAATTGCAATTAATTCGTTTTTTATCAATTATGCTACGGAAAACCA
>DOZP01000224.1:6055-6716 GCA_003517945.1 Porphyromonadaceae bacterium
AATCATCATTTTATTTCTTCTATCGTTCTTTCTGCCGGACTATTCCTGTTTATGTGCGGTCGCTTTATCGGAAGCTGGATTATGCGGTTTGTACGGGCGGAAATCGTTTTGCTCTGTTGTGCGGTCGCTACGGTTCTGATGACGACGCTTGTGGTACTGGATATTCATATCGTTTCATTCGTCGCGTCGGTACTTATCTTTCTTTTTGAGTCTATTATGTTCCCGACTATTTTTGCGCTGTCGATAAAAGGATTGGGAGGGCTGACGCAAAAGGCTTCCGCTGTATTGATGATGACCCCTATAGGGGGAGCCGTCGGGACGGTTCTGATGGGGATGGCTGCCGATTACCGTGATATGACGTTTTCGTTTTTTGTTCCCCTTGTCGCTTTTGTGATAATCTTGTGTTATTCGCTGATTATCATAAAAAAAGATAGTTCAAACCGGCCGCCGGCCGCATAGATTATATTTCCGGCATATAGCTGTCGTTGTTTCCGAGTACTTTTTCGATTTCTGCCGTCTCGGTTTGTACGGGTCCTGAATATTCGATTTTGAGCGTAGACAAGGCGGCGGCAAAACGGCCGGATTCTTCTATGGATGCCCCTTTGGCCCTTTTATATAAATAGCCCGCCATGTATGTGTCTCCACATCCCGTTGCGTCGAC
>DOZP01000224.1:6746-6875 GCA_003517945.1 Porphyromonadaceae bacterium
CTGCCGAATGTAAGTAAGACTTCTTTTACTCCCCATTCGTATAGTTGCTTTGCCGCCTTTCGGGCATCTTTATATCCGGTCAGTATTTCCATTTCATACTCGTTTGCTTTCAGGAAATGGATGTATTTC
>DOZP01000013.1:0-1080 GCA_003517945.1 Porphyromonadaceae bacterium
TAAACACATTGCCCTCCCATTTAGTAGTCTCGCCGGGAATCGAACCCGGATCTAAAGTTTAGGAAACTTCCATTCTATCCATTGAACTACAAGACCTTGATATAATTTTAATAACCCTGACGGGAGTTTACTTCAAAACCTGTACACCTATCGAAATGAGAAATGACCCGAAAACGCGTGCAAAAATAAACTCTTTTTCCGAAAATGACAAACAATCTTCCTGATATTATAAAAATAAAAGGTTGTCCCCTATTCCTTTGGACAACCTTCTTTTTGTTGCGGAGGCAAGACTCGAACTTACGACCTTTGGGTTATGAGCCCAACGAGCTACCACTGCTCCACTCCGCGATATATTCCTGTATCGGGCTGCAAAGATAAAGACATTTTCCAAAAAAACAAAATTTGCCGAAACTTTTTTTCATTATTGTTGGAATATCGTGTTTTTTTAAATACTTTTGCGCACAAATTTCATACAAATGTGCATTGTTATGTCGGAAACAACATCCAAAACGCGCGAATTACTGATTGATGCGGCAAGGCAGGTCTTTGCACGCAAAGGAATCGAACGCACAACGATGAACGATATTGCAGCAGCTTCGCATAAAGGCAGGCGTACCTTATATATGTATTTCAAGAACAAGGATGAAATTTTTTCCATTGTTATAAGGAATGAGATGGAGCGACTGTATGAAATGCTTGAAGAAGTAGAAAGTAAGCATCTTCCTGCCGACGAAAAACTTATCACGTTCATTTATATGCGCCTGAACGCATTCAAAGCAACTGTAACCAGAAACGGCTCGCTACGGGCAAATTTTTTTCATGACAGTTGGAATGTGGCAAAAGTACGAAAAGGATATAATCTGCAGGAGATCGCCCTGATAAAAAAAATTTTAAATAATGGCATAAAAGAAGGAATTTTCAGTATACCGGATGTTGATACAACGGCGCTTATTATCCACTACTCTTTGAAAGGAATGGAAGTTCCCTATATACGGGGGCTACTCGGGGATACGCCCGACAGGATAATACAGCGGAAAGATAGTGTGATGAATTTAATTTTCAACGGAATAAAAATAAAAA
>DOZP01000013.1:1106-10801 GCA_003517945.1 Porphyromonadaceae bacterium
AAAATAACGGGAATGACGGATGAATGGATTGTCCAACGTACAGGAATAAAAACACGTTCCCGCGCAAGAGAAGATGAAAATATGAATACGATGAGTGTTGATGCCGTCAGAAATGCACTGCCTTCGCTTCCGTATGATATAAAAGAAGTCGATTTGATTATTTCATCTACCTATTCTCCTTTTGACACGGTAGGGACAGCCGCCCATGTCGTTCAGCATGAATTTGGTATTGAAGGAGCCAAAGCATTCACGATGTCATCCGCATGTTCTTCGTTTGTCAACGCATTGGAAATTATCGAAGGATATTTCGCCACAGGAAAAGCAAGCAAAGCTTTAATCATCGGAGGAGATAAAAATTCGGCATACAGCAATGAGGAGGATCCTAAATCCGGACACCTCTGGGGAGATGCCGCCGTTGCATTTTTCATTTCCAACGAGCGTATAACCGACAATGATTATGAAGTGCTTGAAATATACACGGAGGCGTTGGGATGCCTCGGTAAAGGGCCGGAAGGTATACAGCTCCGTCCCCGAAACGGCGGAATAAGTATGCCGGAGGGAAAAGACGTATTTGTTCAGGCCTGTACATATATGCCTAAAAACGCACTTCGTCTTTTAAATAAAAGAGGATATACATTTGACGATCTGTCTTATTTCATAGGGCATCAGGCAAATATGCGTATCCTTAAAAACATTGCAAACAATATCAATCTTCCCGACGAAAAAGTATTAAGCAACATTGAAGAATTAGGCAATACGGGCTCTGCAAGTTGTGCGCTTGTTTTTGCACAAAATCTCGCTAAATTTAAAAAAGGCGATTTGGTTTGTATCAGTGTGTTCGGAGGCGGATACTCCGCCGGAGCTTGCCTCATCCGCATTTAACTCCGTAAACGACTATTATTCAACTATCACACTAAAGTATATGTAATTTATTTAACGGATTTTTATATGAAACTATTAGAAGGAAAAACAGCCCTTATTACAGGAGCAGCTCGTGGCATAGGAAAAGCCATCGCCCTGAAGTTTGCTTCCGAAGGTGCAAATATTGCATTCACGGATTTAGCCATTGACGAAGCCGGTAAAACTACGGAAAGAGAAATTGAAGCTTTCGGAGTAAAAGTAAAAGGTTATGCGTCTAACGCTGCAAATTTTGAAGAAGCGCATAAAACAGTGGAAGAAATTCTGAATGATTTCGGAAGGATTGACATTCTGGTAAATAATGCCGGCATTACACGCGACGGATTAATGATGAGAATGAGTGAACAGCAATGGGATATGGTGATCAATGTAAACTTGAAATCCGCATTCAATTTCATACATGCCGTCACCCCTGTTATGATGAAACAGAGAAAAGGCAGTATTATCAACATGTCTTCTGTTGTCGGGGTATCAGGCAATGCAAGCCAGGCAAACTATTCCGCATCAAAAGCCGGAATGATTGGTTTAGCCAAATCTATTGCAAAAGAATTAGGCTCACGCGGAATACGCGCCAATGCAATTGCTCCGGGATTTATTATTACGGAAATGACGGACGCGCTACCCGAAAAGGTACGTGAAGAATGGGAAAAACAAATCCCGCTGCGCCGTGGAGGAACGCCGGAAGATGTAGCAAATGTATCTTTATTCCTTGCATCGGATCTCTCTTCTTATGTATCCGGTCAGGTAATCCCCGTTTGCGGCGGAATGAACATGTAATAACAACATCGTTTTAAATAAATATCGACAGGAGCTGTCCCGATAGCCGGAACGGCTCCTTTTTACATCTTTCCCGTCATGTCCGCCACATGATTACTTCCTGTCTTTATAAATTAATGTTATATTTGCCCTGCACAAAATTCACAAAATGGAAATCATCTACGAAGATAATCATCTGATTGCAGTCAATAAAAACTGTCACGAAATCGTACAGGGAGACAAAACCGGGGATACTCCCTTGCCGGAACTGCTCAAATTGTATCTCAAAGAAAAATACGCCAAACCCGGAAATGTTTTTATAGGAGTGACTCACCGCCTTGACAGGCCTGTCACGGGAGTCGTAATTTTTGCAAAAACAAGTAAAGCGTTGAAGCGAATGAACGATCTGTTTCGTGGCGGGGACATCAAAAAAATATATTGGGCCATTGTAAAAAACCGCCCGACGAAACCGGAAGGAGAACTGACCCACTGGTTGGTACGTAATGAAAAACAAAATAAAAGTTACGCATACGATCAGGAAAAACCAAACTCAAAAAAAGCAGTATTATACTACCGGCTCCTGGCACATTCGGATAAATACAACCTCCTGGAAATAAACCTTAAAACCGGGCGCCACCATCAGATCCGCTGCCAACTTGCCCAAATAGGCTGCCCGATAAAAGGTGATCTGAAATACGGATCGGCACGTTCCAATCCGGATGGCGGCATCAGTCTTCATGCACGCAGTGTTGCATTTATCCATCCGGTTTCAAAAGAAAGTACAGAGATCACAGCGCCTACTCCTGATGATAATCTATGGAAAGCGCTGACAGCACATACCAATCACCGTGAGGAGGCGAATGAAAAATAAAATCTATGAGGAAACATACTTCTGAAGAAATAAACCCAAATCATCATCATTTCCCAACCCGAATTTTTTCTTGAGCCGGTAACGTATCATGTGTACAGAAGACTGCTCTATACAAAAATATTCAGCGACATCGCTTATTTCCATACCAATCGCAAAACAGATACAATACTTCAGATACGATATGGAAAGATTTTCATCACTCTTCCCACGAAGAATCTCAATATATGATTTACTCAGTTGTTCAAGATTACGGATATATCCATCTTTGGAGGATAATCCGGGTTGCTTATTAATAAGACGTTTTAAATCTTCAACCACCACGCTTTGCGTGTCGTAATCCGATTCTTTATCCTTATCCGCCATTGCTTCATAAGCTTTAACCTTCTGCCGGAACAATTCCACCTGCCGGTCCAAAGCCTCCTTATCCTTTTGCAATTGATCCAGATCTTTTGACCTCCCCATAAGTTCCATTTCCTTCAAATGAAAATCAGACAAGACTTCATATTGCTCCAATTGCATTTTTACCGTTTGCTCCTCTTTCAATTTCAGTTTTAGTTTTGCATCCTCTTTTTCCGTATTAATAAGAGCGATATGATTATTAAGATCACGTTTTTTCAACCGTAGAAGAAGCCATACGAACAGGATGGTCAAAGCTAATAAAAAACAAAATAAGGCAAACAGCCTGTAAAGATTTTCCTGGTATGATTTATCCGATTTAAGCGCTTCAATTTCAGCCTCTTTTGACTCGAATTCATATTGCAGTTCCAATTCTTTCACTTCATTCGCCCGTATCTCTTCATCTTTCTTCGTCCACAAATCATTATATTCAATCGCTTTCTTATAATCACCCCGATCATCATAGATATCGCATAAAAGCTCTATATTGTTTTTTATCAGTAAATAATAATAATAGCCCTTATAACCGGATTCCAGCTGTTCTTGTGCCTGTAAAGCAACAATCTCAGCAGAATCAATCATGTTCATATTATACAACACCTGGGCTTCCGTATGGAAAATACGAGCCAGACCAATCGTATCGGTCAAATTATATTTCGCTCCCGCAATATGCAAAAAACTATCAATCCGGCCTATATCCGGATTTTTTTTCTTATTCATCAACTCCGCTATCGCAACATATAAATCAACGGCAACACGATTTAAAGATTTCGGCAATAAGTTGTTCTCATATAACTCCAGACACTCCTTCGCATAATAAATAGCGCTATCCAGGTATTTTTCGTCGGATGTGTTCTTAAAATAAAGTGAATACAGATTTACCTGTATATCCATTAAGGAAAAATCAACCACAGGAGTATTGAACTGTTTTTTCAGTTCCGCCATCCTGAGAACATTCTTGCCAACATAAGCCGAATCGTTCCGTTGGAAACCATCAATGGTCAGGTTATGTAAAATGATGACCAGATCAACTTCTCTCCCTTTTATACCGGATTTCTCATAATATGACAATGATTTCTGGTAATAATTGACAGTTTCAGGACTATGATCCGGATAATACCGCTGCACATATTGCGCTTTCATCCTGTAATACGGAGCAAGATACCGGACATCACTCGATTTATCTATGTACATAGCTGCCGAATCCAGATAGATTTGAACATGCTCCTTATCCCACAAGCCAATGTACAAATCCGCAATCGAATTATAACAAAAGAGAATACCGTCGTTATGACTTATCTTTTTCGCCTGCTCCAAAAGATCATTAAATAACGGAAACAATTTAGGAGAATACTCAGCATAAAACGATAGACCATCAAAGTCATCCACTATTTTCAACTTTTGATAAAATGCGATATCAGGATCGCACACAATACTATACAATGAATCTATTCTTGAATCGTTATCAGACGTAGCCGAATACGATTGACTCGCAAAAGCAAAGGTTGTCGCAAAAAGAAAGAAAACGGATAACAATGATTTCATTTTTATCAAAACACTTTCGTAATAAATAACAAAGATACAAAAAACCACAAAGAGAATCCCGTTTTAAAGTAAATTAATATTCTTTAGCTTGTTACATATCCCACACTTAATAACTCTAAATGCAATTCACATCATTTGATATTTTATTGTAACTTTGAAAGTCTTTAATCAGATTTACAAATTTTCAATAAATAAACTATTTACTGACGAATGAAGATTATTCATACAGCCGACTGGCACCTCGGACAAAATTTCTACGAATACGATCGCAAAGCGGAACATGCCTGTTTTCTGGCATGGCTAAAAAAAACAGTCGTAGAAAACAACGTTGACATTTTATTAATAGCGGGCGACATTTTCGACAGCCCGAATCCGTCTGCCGAATCACAAAAAATGTATTTTTCTTTCTTACATGAGATAACAAATGAGAAACCCGACCTTCAACTAATCATCATAGCCGGAAACCATGACTCCGCGGCAAGGCTGGAAGCTCCCAATCCATTGCTCGAAGAACTGAACATAACCGTACGGGGCACCATAAAACGTAACGACAAAGGAGAAATTGATTATGAACACCTGATCATACCGCTGAATAAAGGAGGATATTGCCTGGCGGTTCCTTACCTGAGGCAAAGTGATTATCCGGATGCCGGAAATTATTCGCAAAGCGTCAAAGCCATGTACGATAAATTATATGAAATCGCCTGCCGGAAAAGCGCCGGTAATAGCCGCGACCGCATTCCGGATAAAGATTTTCAACCCGTCATCGCTATGGGACATTTGCAGGCTACCGGATCGGAAATTTCCGAAAACGACCGTTCGGAACGTACGATTATCGGAGGACTTGAATGCGTATCACCGGAAGCATTTTCCGAAAACATCGTTTATACCGCTTTGGGACATCTGCATCGCGGACAAAAAGTTTCCGGACGGGAAAATGTCAGATATTCAGGCACGCCGATCCCAATGTCTTTTGCCGAAAAGAACAATCGACAGGAAGTCGTCCTGGTTGAAATAGCACAGACAAACAAGGCGAATATAAAACATATCGTATTTGAGGACGCAATAAAATTAATAAGCATACCGCAGGAACCCATGCCGTTGGATGATGTACTTCGGAAAATAAAAGAACTGCCGGAAGGAGAAATAACCAACCGTTCTCCATACCTTGAGATAAAAGTACACATAACAGAACCGGAACCATCCATGCGTTACCGGATAGAAGAAGCACTAAAAGGCAAAGCCGTCAGACTGGCACGCATTTCCGCCGTAACGCAAGGCGCTAAAAAAGAAAATAAAATGACGGCGCTTGAAGACCTGCAAACCACAAATCCCATTGATATGGCGGAGAAAACATTCGAACAACAATATGGCGGTGAAAAAATGCCAGAGATAATGAAAAAATTACTGCATGAAATAATACGGGAGGTTGAAAGATGAAAGTACTAACGATCAGGGGAAAGAATCTGGCATCACTGGAAAAGGAATTTGTTATCGATTTCACGGCTGAACCGCTGAAATCAGCCGGCATATTTGCCATTACCGGAAGCACGGGTTCCGGCAAATCCACACTTCTTGACGCATTGTGTCTTGCACTGTTCGACGCTTCACCGCGTACAAACCGCGTATCGGAAAATATACCCGTACGCGATGTAGGAGACAAAACGATCAACCAACGCGACAGTCGCAACATTCTGCGGCGCGGCGCAACCGAAGGATATGCGGAAGCGGAATTTATTTCCCTCGGCGGAGACAAATTCCGCGCACGCTGGTCGGTCAGACGCGCACGAAACAAAGCCGACGGATCCATGCAAAGCAGCGAGATACGCCTGTATAACCTGTCAACAGGAAAAGAAGAACCGGGACTAAAAACCGAACTACTGGCTAAAATATCCGGATTAATCGGCCTTTCATTCGATCAGTTTACGCGTTCGGTACTACTTGCGCAAGGCGATTTCGCCACATTCCTGAAAGCAAAGCAGTCCGAAAAAGCCGAATTATTGGAAAAACTGACCGGCACGGATATCTATTCGCGTATATCCGTTACCATTTATGAAAGGGCAAAAAACGCAGAAGCCGAATGGAATCTTGTAAACGAACGCATCAAAGGCACGAAACTTCTCCCCGATGAAGAAATAAATGCATACGAAACGGAAAGAACATCCGTACAGCAAGAACTATCCTTGCTGAAAAAAGAACGTGAATCCCTGGTTGCACAAATAAAGTGGATCAATGAAAAAGAACGGTTGGATAACGAAGTAAAACAAGCAGAGGCGGATTTAACCGTCGCGCAAAAAGCGACAGAAGAAGCCGGCAAACGGTTTGAATACATCCTGCGGATCGATTCCGTACAAGACATACGGGATACGTACGGACTTTTAAAAAATACCCATGAACAGCAAACCGGATACCGGAAAAATCTGCTGACTTCCGAAAATCAACGCAGGGAAAACACACAACGATTGTCCGACGCCCGGAAAACGCTTGAGATATACGAAAAAGAGCAGGAACAACTACTCGAAAAACAGAAAGAAATCGCGCCGCAAATCATCAAAGCGCGGGAATTAGACATACAGATCAATGCATCCGACGCAAACATCGAAGATGCGCAAAAAGAATATGCCGCTGCAAAAACAATCGCTGAAAATACGGAAAAAAACCTGTCCGTTATCAGAAACACCCTGAACCAAACCGAAAAGACGTTCTGCTCCCTGAACCAATGGTTCACCGTAAACAAAAATTATGAAAGCATCGCCCCGCGCACCGAACTGCTTGTTAATCTGGTTACAGATGCGCAAACCGCGCATGAACTAAAGGAGCAAAATAAGAAAACGCTTACTTCGAACCAATCTCTTTTGGAAGACAACCTGAAAAGGTTAGACAACCTGAAACAGGAAACGGAGCAATTGAACCGCCTGTTACCGGCTGAAATAGCCACATTGAGAGCCAAACTAACCGAAGGCGAACCTTGCCCCGTATGCGGAAGTACACATCATCCGGCAGCCAAAACGGAAGACATACAACGTATGAAAGAACAGGAGCTTCAGAAAGCAAAAGAGGCGAATGCAAAGCATACGGAAATACTCACAAACGAAATCGAAAAACGAAAAAATGAAATCATACGCCTGTCCGCCATGATCGGGAACTACGCCGTGCAATACGACAAAGCATACTGTAGCCTGGAAAAAAATCTGTCGGACCTGACTGACTGGCAAGAACTTTTCGAACGCGCAACATTAAACGAATATCTCCGGACAAGGACAAATCAATGGAACCGCCATTCGGAAGATCTCGTTAAAGCACAGGAAAAAATCAACAAACTGCATACGACCATCGAAAACGAAGAAATTAAACTGAAAGAAGTTTCGGAGAACCTGAAAGTAAAAACGGAACGGCTGGTCAATTTCCAAAAAATAGCCGGACAGCTACAAGCGGAAAGAGCAAACGTGCTGCACGGCAAACCGGCTGATGCGGCCGAAAAATATTTTATTGACAAGCAGAAAGATATCACCGTCAAACTAAAGGATGCCACTGATAATAGAAATAACCTGACGGCAAGACAGGAAAGTCTGAACGGTATTATCAGCCAGATCCAACTGACGATTTCGCAATCCGAAGAAAAATACAACGTGCTGCAACAGGCAATCGAGAAATGGATCAAAGAAAAGGGAGACATCACACACGAACAATTAGCCGGATTACTGGAAAAAGACAATGCCTGGATCCAGGCAGAGAAACAGCTACTCAAAGCCTTAACCGAAACGGTAACCACCGCCCGGGCCACACTTGCGGAACGCCGGAAACAACTTGAACAACATAATAGTTTGCCCGCAAAACCGGAATACGAAGAGACGAAAGCCATTTTGCAGGAAAAACTGACAGAGAGCAATGAGTTGGAGGAAAACCGGAATAAACGCGCAACCGAAATAGAAGTCATCCTGTCGTCCGACACGAAGCTGAAAGAGCAGATGAAAGGATTGGAAAAAGAACTGAAAGAAAAAAGCGTATCAGCCGAAAACTGGAAAAAACTGAATGTATTATTAGGCTCCGCAAACGGCAATAAATTCAAGGAAATCGCACAAGGATATACACTGGAAACATTACTCGCTTATACCAATACGCACCTGCAGGAGCTATCTCCGCGTTACCATCTGCAACGTATTCCCGACACCCTGGCGCTACAAGTGACCGATACGGATATGCTGAACGAAATACGTACCATCCACTCGCTGTCCGGCGGAGAATCATTTCTGATCTCCCTGGCCCTTGCATTAGGACTATCCTCCCTGTCGTCCAACCGGATGAAAGTAGAATCCTTATTCATCGACGAAGGCTTCGGTTCACTTGACAGCGATACACTACGCATCGCCATGGACGCACTTGAAAACCTCCGGACGCAGGGACGAAAAATCGGAGTTATTTCACATGTCGCTGAAATGACCGAAAGAATCACCGTGCAGATAAAAGTCTCCAAAACATCCAACGGTAAGAGTGAAATTCAGGTCACAGGATAATCACTTTAAATTTGTGTAATCGGAAAAGACAACATATCTTTGCATAAATAAGCACAATTTTAACCCGATTATCACATGAAAACAAACGGCATACGTAAAACGTTATATCTCTGTACGCTTCTTTTCCTGTCTTTCTCCGTTATAGCGGAAGATGTTTATCTCTTTTCGTATTTTACCAATAAAAACAACAACAAGAACGGCCTTCACTTTGCCTACAGTGAAGACGGTTACAACTGGACCGCAATCGGGCCGGAACATAGTTTCCTGAAATGTGATTACGGCAACTGGGGTACTGAAAAAAAGATGCGCGACCCGTTTATCCTGCAAGGGCCGGACGGTACATGGCATTGCATCTGGACACTCAACTGGGATTCCGACAAAATAGGGTATGCATCATCCGGGGATCTGATCCACTGGGGACGCCAATCGTATATTCCCGTCATGGAAGAACTGGCGGAAGCGCGTAATTGCTGGGCGCCGGAAATGATCTACGACGACGAAAAAAAACAATTTATTATCTTTTGGGCAAGTACGATCAAGGTTAACGGAGAATGGAAAACGGAAGAAGGCAAGAAATATGACCACCGGATGTATTATACCACCACCAAAGATTTTAAAACATTTGCACCTGCCCGGCTGTTTTTCGATCCGGGCCATAATGTGATCGACGCCACCATCCGGAAAATCAAGGATAC
>DOZP01000013.1:10808-11389 GCA_003517945.1 Porphyromonadaceae bacterium
CTATTAGTCGCAACCGGCAAAAACGCGGAAGGCCCCTATACTCCGTTAAACGGGAAACCCTTCACAAAAAGCTGGGTAGAAGGTCCTGCCATAGCACAACTGCATGACGGCAGCTTTATCGTATACATGGATGCATATCGTGAAAAAAAATATGAAGCGTTGCGCACCAACGATTTCATTACATGGGAAAATGTAACGGATAAACTATCCATGGTGGCTCCTGCAAGTCACGGGACAGTCGTCAAAACGTCGCGCGCCACAGTCGACGCGCTTATCTGGGAAGCCCATACCAAAGCCGAAAGGCAAAAGAAACGAAACGAACGTGTAGCCATAGAGACCTCTTTTAATGAGCCGGTAAAAGCATCCCTTTCGGTTGAATGTGCCATCGGTAAACCCATAAGCGACCGGCTGATCGGTATTTTTTTCGAAGACATCAGCCATGCCGCCGACGGCGGACTGTATGCCGAACTGATACAAAACCGCGGCTTCGAATACGCTCCGGCCGATGTTACGGGACGCGACAGTTCATGGAACAGTATCAAAACATGGAGCATCACAGGCAATGCCTCGTACAAAATAGA
>DOZP01000013.1:11530-11906 GCA_003517945.1 Porphyromonadaceae bacterium
GACGGTAAAAAAAATAAAATCGTGATCAGACTTGTCAGAGAAGATAACACAACAGCGGCCGAACAAACGATTACCCTGGACGGCAACAACTGGAAAAAATACCATACCACCCTGAAAGCCTCCGAAAACGCAGACAGCGCACGGTTGGAAATAGTCATGCACCGGGCAGGAAGCATCGCCATGGATATGATCTCCCTGTTTCCGCAAAAGACTTTTAAAAACCGTCCGAACGGGCTACGCGCAGACCTTGCACAGACGATCGCCGACCTGCATCCCCGTTTTGTCCGTTTTCCGGGAGGGTGCGTCGTGCATGGCGACGGACTTGACAATATGTATCGCTGGAAAAACACGATCGGCCCTCCCGAAACGCGTAAAC
>DOZP01000013.1:12068-13674 GCA_003517945.1 Porphyromonadaceae bacterium
GAATATGCCAACGGCGACATCAGCACAACATACGGAAAAATGCGTGCGGAAGCAGGGCATCCCGAACCTTTCCACCTGAAATACATAGGCATCGGCAACGAAGACCTGATTTCCAATACTTTTGAAGAACGCTTCACGATGATTTTCAACGCGATGAAAGAAAAGTATCCCGAAATAACAGTCATCGGAACAGTGGGACCTTTCTGTGAAGGGGCGGACTATGAAGAAGGATGGAAGATTGCCGACAAACTGAACATCCCTATGGTCGACGAACATTACTACCAAACGCCCGGCTGGTTCCTGAATAACCAGGACTTCTATGATAAATACAACCGCGCCAGAACATCAAAGGTATATCTCGGAGAATATGCGGCACATCTGCCTAATCGCGCCAACAACCTCGAATCCGCATTGGTTGAAGCGCTTTATCTGGCATCCGTAGAGCGCAACGGAGATATTGTATCCATGACCTCATACGCGCCGCTACTGGCAAAAGAAAAACATACGAACTGGAATCCGGATTTAATCTATTTCAACAACACGGAAGTAAAACCCACGGCCGGATATTATGTACAGCAATTATACGGACAGAACAGCGGAGACCTTTATCTTTCCAACAAACTGACACTCTCAAATACGGAAGAAGACGTTACCAAACGTATCGCATCGTCGGTTGTTCGCGACAGTAAAAGCGGCGATATAATCGTCAAACTGGCTAATTTGCTACCCGTGACAGTGCATACGGATATCCGGCTGAAAGGAACAGGCGGCATCGTGCCGGCGGCAAAAAAAACAATACTATCCAGTGAAAAGAATGACCTGAGTGATAAAAACATCTATCCGTACACATCCGGCATAACCGTATCCGACAACTTTAACTGCGAAATGCCCCCCTATTCCTTTACCGTCATCCGTATAAAAACAAACTGATCTCCAAAGCCTCAGACATCGTTCTGCAAATTCAGGAAATATGTAAAAGCAATCATTTATTCAAAGTCGACATGATAAAAAAAACAACTACCGGAAACAACAGAAAAACGGTATCCCTCTGGGCCGCAACTTTTTTCCTGTTGATCTCGTCTATCTCTTTTGCACAGACAAAAGAAAACACGCGCACAATTACCGAAGCAAAACAAATCAACCCAACCGCAGTCGAAGTCGTATTTTCAGACAATAACCGCATGACATTCGATTTTTACGGGGAAAATATAGTTCGTTTGTTTCAGGATAACTCGGGAAAAATCATCCGCGATCCCGAAGCCAAACCGGAAGCCTGCATACTGGCGGACAGCCCGCGAAAACCGGTTGCAGAACTCATTGTAACAACGGAAAACGGCGTCATTTCCATTTCTACAGACAAAATAGAAATCCGGTTGGATAAGAAAACGGGACTGTGGCGAGTCGTCGACAAAGAAAACGGCCAAACCGTTTTTGAAGAACTCCAACCGGCCTCATTCGAAAAAGACAAAGTAACCCTGACGTTAAAAGAATATCCCGATGAATATTTCTACGGCGGAGGCGTGCAGAACGGACGGTTCTCACACAAGGGAAGAGCGATCTCAATAGAGAACCAGAACAGTTGGACAGACGGAGGGGTAGCCTCCCC
>DOZP01000013.1:13691-14684 GCA_003517945.1 Porphyromonadaceae bacterium
AGGAAAATATGATTTCGGCGCCGAAGAAAAAGGCGTCGTCAAACTCTATCATGAAACAGACTATTTAGATGTCTTTTTTATGGTAAGCAACGGCGCCGTTCCGCTACTGAACGATTTTTATCAGTTGACGGGCCATCCCGTCTTATTGCCTAAATTCGCCTTTTATCAGGGACACCTGAACGCCTATAACCGTGATTACTGGACAGAAGATGAAAACGGTATCCTGTTCGAAGACGGTAAACGATACAAAGAAAGTCAAAAGGATAACGGCGGTATAAAAGAATCGTTGAATGGAGAAAAGGATAATTATCCATTTTCCGCACGCGCCGTCATCGACCGTTACCGCCATTTCGATATGCCTTTGGGATGGCTCCTGCCAAACGACGGATACGGAGCCGGATACGGACAAGCGGAAACGCTGGACGGAAACATCCGCAACCTGAAAGAACTGACCGGATACGCGCATCGGAATGGTGTCGAAATAGGCCTCTGGACACAATCCGATCTTCATCCGAAAGAAAACGTCGAGGCGCTGTTGCAACGCGATATCGTAAAAGAAGTCAGGGACGCAGGCGTGCGTGTGCTGAAAACAGACGTGGCGTGGGTCGGCGCAGGATATTCATTTGGCCTGAACGGCATTACGGATGTCTCCCGGATCATGACCTACTATGGAAATAACGCCCGTCCGTTTATCATCTCGCTCGACGGGTGGGCCGGCACACAACGTTACGCCGGTATATGGTCGGGTGACCAGACAGGCGGCGTATGGGAATACATCCGTTTTCATATCCCGACTTATTTAGGCTCCGGATTATCCGGTAACCCGAACATCTCATCCGATATGGATGGCATTTTCGGCGGTAAAAATCCGGTAATCAACACGCGCGATTTCCAATGGAAAACCTTCACACCGATGCAACTGAATATGGATGGCTGGGGAAGCAACGAAAAATATCCCCATGCGCTTGGCGAGCCGGCCACTTCCATCAACCG
>DOZP01000111.1:0-3250 GCA_003517945.1 Porphyromonadaceae bacterium
ATTTTTCTCGGGTATTTCTTCTCCCGCAAGGTTATGTCCGGCAACGGGTCTCATTTGTTTATACTCCTCAAGCACGGTTTTTCGGCTTGTCGTATCGACCGCCTTGTGCCGTACCAGAAACTCAACTAATTTATGAGGATCTTCCAACAGGATGCATCCTCGCGAACTCTCCGCCGTCATTTTACGAAATGACGTCAGAAAATCGGAATTTTCAAATATCCCGGCAAGGTTAGAACCGTCTTCGTTGATGAAATCCGTTGCCAGTTGCAACGGCGGACAAAATTCAACCGCTCCCGAAGGCGAGATATGATGGCTCATGCCGGTTGCACCCGGGCAAAGCGCCTTTCCCTTATCATCCCAATAAGTTTCGATGATAAATAAGGGCGCATTTTTGCGCTGTTCCACGATAAAGCGCCGGAAATCGAGCACCTGTTCTTTCTCTAACGCATTTTCCGGATTGGGTTCCGCTCCTACGGGACGGTAGATGTAATACCACAGGTAATGAACGCCTTCTTTTGCGATCAGTTCAATGTATTTTCTGTTTACCAGTTCGTTATAATTGCTTTTACAGATGCTTGCCGCCGCGCCGATTATCAGTTTGGCCTTACGGCAGGCGCGTATTCCGGCCAGCGTTCGTTGGTACACCTCATGCCTGCCGCGGCGGGCGTCGCTTTCTTCCTCAAGCCCTTCAATACTGATCAGCGGGGTTACATTTCCCATCTTCCGTAACCGCATCGCAACCTTGTCCGTCAGCAAAATCCCGTTTGTGAACAATTGGAAATAACAATCTTTATGTTTTTCCATGATGTCAAGCAATCCGTTATACATCAGGGGTTCGCCTCCAAGGATGCCAAAGAAATAAGAGCCTTTTTGTTTGCAACTGCGGATGACGCCATCCAACTGACTTACCGTCAGTGATTTTTTTCCGCCGCCGGAAACCCAGCATCCGCTGCACGCCAGATTGCAACTTTCCGTTACGGAGATCATCACAAAAGCGGGAAAAAACGGTTTCCCTTTCGCTTGTCTTTTTTCAAAACGGCTGATGTTCCGCATACTTTTCCATCCGAAAGTATACATAAATTTCCAAACAAGCCGCGGAGCACATTCGCGCGGGACGCGAAAGGCCGCTTTTGCCGTTGCCGTATAGTCTTTTAAGTTCAATATTCAATAGTTAAAGTTCGTCATACCTTGTCCGAAATCCGGGATTTCAGTCCCTTATTTTTTTAAGAGTGATACGTTCGCCCTGCGTTGTTGCAGCCGCATACGCAATCTTTCCCGATACATTTTGTCCATTTCTTCCGGGTCGAAAGTTTCTTCCTGTGACATTCCTCCGTTGATAGGCGATTTTTCGTATTTGGGAAAGATGATTGCTTTACCCGGACACATGCGTGCACAAGCGGGACAGTTGTTTTTACACTTCTGCGGTTGCGCTACCCGTACCTTTTTATTTTCTATCGTGTAAACGCCAAACAAGCAGAAATCATGGCATTTTCCGCATTCCGTACATTTTTCCTTATCAAGCACCGGATTCCATGCGTCTGTTCCTTCTTCGACGGGAAATGCTTTTATCTCCGCGAAGATTGCATTTTTTTCCATCGCAATATCGGCGGCATGCATGTATGTGTGTGTGGCGGTATCTCCTTCCGAAGCGGAACCGTCGCCCTTGCCTGCCGCACAATCCGCTTCCTCCGTGAAGGATATCTGAAATTCTCCGAGAATATCTTCGACGGAAGTGTTCCGGATATCCAGACTTTTGTTCGTTTTCAGGTTCAGCCAGTCAAGATGCGCACGTATGGCTCTCGGATAACAAGCCAAAATGATTCCCGACGCAATCTCTTCCATATCGGACGATTTTTGAATGACTTTCTTGCATAAATCCGGCTCTACCGAAACAGGGTATCCCTTTTTCCTCAATGAAGCAGCAATAACGGCCACTTTTTCCTTATCAATAAACGATCGCGAAGCACAGGCGCAAATAGTTATGTGTTTCTTATTTTCCATTATTTTCGTAATAACCGCATTTTAGCCGTACAAAGATGGGAATTTTTATTTTTTGTTTATATAATTGTTCGTAAAAAAGAAAAGAGAGGGAATGAAGGCGAATATATACGGTTACTTACAATGGATTTATTTAAAGTCAAATTATATTCAGCATCAGTTGGTTGTCAAGATGATTGACATCCAATTCTTTTACTTTCGAAAGATATTTTTGTGCTTCCGTGCGGTTTCCGAGGCCGAGCATTCCGAGTCCGATGACATAGTTGCAATGAATCTGATTACGTATGTTCAGGTCGTCGTCCCAGATGGCAAGATCGGGCAGTGATACGGCAAAATAATCTATTTTGCAATCGTCGAACAGGTGTTTTTTGCCGTGATCGATGAGCTTGTTAAAGCGGCTTTTCGCTTTGTCGCTTTCTCCCAATGCTTCCCATGCCAGTCCCTGATAGAATATGTTGCCGGGTTGTTGGTCGTTGTAGTAAAAGGCCTGTTGCGGTTCGGAGGAGCCTGTGGTTGCCTTACGGAAATGAAGTACGGCGTTTGCTTCGTCACCCAGGCCGCGGTATGCCAATCCTTTGAAATAGTCGATGTCATTTTCTTCGGCATTGGTTAGTTTTCCTTCGCCGAGATTATGCGGGTAATGATCCGTCTCGTGAAGCAGTGTAAGCGCTCTTTCAAAATCGCCATTTTTAATGGCTTGTCTGGCCGGTTCTACCCTGCATAACACATATTGTTTGGTGATTTTTCCTTCGCCGCCTTCCCACGGATGAAATTGGCGTGAACCGATCAGCGTCATAGCTTTACCGTATTCGCCGATCTGGTTATATAACGTTATTCTTTCGATACATAAATCATCCCGTTGTTCTGCCAGAGACAGGTGTTTTTCGAGCAGTTCCAGGCGAACAGCCGGTTCCGTTCCCGTTTTTTTGTAAAGCTGATCAAGCTCCATCAGCATACGGGCGTTCGTATTGTCTAACCGGAATGCTTCTTCCAGCAGTTTGCGGGCTTCCTGTTTCCGGTCGAATTTATTGTAATAGGCCAATGCCAGGTTTCTTAATACGGAAGGGAAACGGGCGTTTATATGCATCGACTTTTCCCAACACGCTGCGGCGTCGTCGTATTGGCGTGCGGCGTACCAGAAATTACCCAGATAATAGTAAGCATGTGCATCGTCCGGGTTCAGACGGATCGCATCTTGCAGGATGTTGACTTCTTCAATGCGGTTAGGAAAACATTTGTCCGGCGACATCTG
>DOZP01000111.1:3316-5998 GCA_003517945.1 Porphyromonadaceae bacterium
TCCGTTATGCTACCGGACAAAAGTTGTGCGGCCTCTTTATACATGCCTGCGGAAGCATAATCAAGCGCATATTCCAGATAGGTATGTACGGCTCCTCCCATTAACGATGTAAATTCACGGAGGTCGTTGTCGTTTCCGGAAAGCAGGTATTTTTCGAAGCGGCATCCCATATTGAACCGGTCGAAGGTAAGCGATTCGTTGATAAGTGAAAACGCTTCGTCTTTTCTTCCGAGGTTTCTCAGAATCGCTGTTTTCAGGTGGCGCGCTTTGTGATTATGCCAGTTTTTTATCAGGCTGCGGTCTGCTTTGTCGAGCGCGCTGTCCCAACGTTCTTTAGATGCGTCTATCTGCGCCAGTGCAAAGTATCCCGCATCCTGCCATGCGGCATTCCAGACCGATTTGAAAAATGCGTCGTAAGCGTCATCTTCTTTGTCCTGCATTTTCAGGCTCCAGCCCAGGTTGTAACAGGGCTCGCCGTCATAGGGGTTCGGATTGCGTTGTGTCTGCGTTTTTATTGCCTGTCGGAAATAGGGTTCCGCTTTGGCAAATTGTCCTTTGCGCATCAGCAGAAGGCCCATGGCATTGTTGCACCGGATATCTCCCGGTTCCCGGCGAAGCGCTTCGCGGTAGTATGCGGCGGGGTCGTACGTGGCGTGCCGGTATTGTTCGAGGTGTAGTCCGGTCAGGTATAATTGTTCTATGGAGGATATATGTTCCGGCATGTCCGCGGCCTGTGCCGGGGCGGGGGTTGGTTTTATTTCCGGTTTGTCCGCCTGATAACGGAGTAGCTGGCGGCCGTCGGCGGCATAAACCGTCAGAATCAAATCTTCGGGGTAAACTTTTTTTGTACCGGCCTGTGCCGGATCGGGAATGGTTCTGATATATGTTTTTTCGGGAGAAACATCGGCTTTTTCGTCCAGATAAACCTTTCCCTCCGTATTTTTCAGAACAATACGTATGTCTTTGAATTCGGATGTCGTATAGAGGATAATCTCCGTATGTCCGTTTCGTATTTCGATATTAACGATTGCGTCTTTTGTGGCGTTTTTTACATATCCGACTTCCGCATAAGGCATAAAATATTGTGTCCATGATTTTTCTTCGCCCGGTTGCAACCATGAAAAATCAGGTTGATTGTCGGTATAGACGCCCGTCATCAGTTCGATATACGGGCCGTCTTCGTCCGTCAGGTTCCGGTCCCATGCCTGTCCGAAATCGCCGTTCCCCCATGTCCATTGCTTTTTGCCCGGCGAAACATGATGGTCGGCAACATGGAGTAATCCGGCTTTTACGCTTTCTTCGTATCCGCCGACAAAGTCGAATTTTGATTTTACGGCCATGTAAGATGTCGGTACGGGAATATTTTTGTATTTGGATATATCTACTCCTGCGGAATAATCTTGTTTATAATATATACCCGTGGCTATCGGAAAGTTCGATACATCCCGTTTTCCGTGATCAAATACGGCATGCACATCGGGCGGGAAGACCGAATGATAATGATCGTTTACGACTACTGCCGGATTGGCCCACCACAGGAATGTCTGCGGAAAACAGGTGCGATTGTAAATTTTTACGTTGATTTCGATGTATGCTTTTCCGGGGTAGAGCGTAAATCCCTGCATCCCTTTGGTGCGGAACATACGTTCCACTTCATTGCACCAGACAGTCATACTGCCGTCGGCATTTTTTTCTATAAAATGTGCCGTGGGCAGGTACGTGCTCGGACGGTGATGTTGCGGCCAGTTGAATTCGATACCGCCAGATATCCAGGGGCCGGTAAGTCCTACCAGTGCGGGTTTTATGACTTGGTTGTAATATACAAAATGACGTTTTTTTACTTTGTCGTAAGCCATCTGGATACGTCCGCCGAGTTCGGGAAGTATCATGATTTTGATGTATTCATTCTCTATAAAAAGGGCGCGATACGGTTTGTCCTTTTTCTCGTCGGAGACTTTCTCAACAACAGGATAGGGATACACAACGCCCGAACTACCCTGATAAACGCGCTTTTCCAGGAATATCGGATTTTTTTCTTCTTCTCCTGTTTCGTAAGTAGGAAGCATTACGGTTTCTTCCCAGGCGCGTACAATACCTTTTTCATTTACTGTCGGTTGAATAAGATAGTCGGTAATCTTTTCCATGTTTATTTTCGTTATTTCGTATGGTTCGTTATGTATGTTCAATAAGCTCTTTTTCAATTTCTTCCAGTGACTTTCCTTTTGTTTCGGGAAGCTGACTACGGATAAACAGAAATCCGGCGACGCAGATGCCGCCATATACCCAGAACGTACCGGAAGCTCCCAGGTATTCGTTTAATAGGGGAAATGTGTATGTGAGAATAAAACAGGCAGCCCAGAGGAAAAACGTAGATACGGCCATGGCCGCGCCGCGTATCTTTACCGGGAAGATCTCCGCCAATACCACCCATACGACCGGAGCGAGCGACATGGCGTAGCACGCAATCGCCAATACCACCAGCAACAGCATCGGCCATCCGCTTACCTGCATATAATAACAGGATCCCATGATTATATAGATGACGGCAAGGCCTGCCGAACCGACATACATCAGCGCTTTGCGTCCCCATCTGTCAACCGTAAAGATTGCGACAAAGGTGAAAATAACGTTGGTAACTCCGGTTACTACAATATTCATCAGCACGTCCGATACCGTATATCC
>DOZP01000200.1:0-1649 GCA_003517945.1 Porphyromonadaceae bacterium
TTTAGGCTCAATTCGAAACCTTTGTTGCGGACATCCCCGAGATTACTGACCATTTCGGAGAAACCGCTTGACGGATCGCGCGGCAGCACCTCAATCAGGTCTTTCGTGAATTTATTGTAAAAAGAAAAGTCTACACCCACACGATTATCCAGCATTCGCAACTCGGCTCCCACTTCAAACTCCCGGGTAAGCTCCGGTTTCAGGTTTTCGTTACCCAAACGGTTCGATAGTGTATAGGAGTTTACGCCTCCGAGCGGGAAAGTAAGATGGTCGATGTTAGGATATCTCGGATTATTTGATACTCCGGATACATAACGATTGTATATATAATACGGAATGTAATCATTACCGGTCATACCATACGCAACTCTTAGTTTGGCAAAGTCCAACATACCGGTGTTGATATCTCGTTGACGCATGAAGTCCGTCAGCAGGAAGCTGAAGGTCGCTCCGGGATAGAAATACGAACGTTCTTGTTTCGGTAAGGTAGATGACCAGTCATTTCTCGCTGTTAAAGTAAGATAAGCGAAGTCACTGTATCCGAGGTCTACGTTTGCGTAAGCGCCGATAATCCGGTGCTTTTCGGTATGTTGATCCGAAACCGACGGCGAAAGCGAGTTGACCAGGTTGTAAAATTCCGGTATGTCGATTGAATTGACTTTCCCCATGAGCCAGGTATAGGTACGCTCGTTTATATTATAGCCCAGGATGGCGTTTATAGAGAAAACGTCGGCGATGCGGCTGTTGTACGTAGCGAATATGTCATGATTCAGTTGCACGCGTTCCCTGCGGCGTTCTTCGTAACTTCCCGCATTTGCCGGCCCGGCTGCATTGGGAGAATCTTCTGAAAAAGAAACAATAGATTGGTACATTTCCAAACGTGATGTTTCATAGTCGCCCCCGAACCGGTATGTCAGCGCCAATCCTTCGGTAACATCCAGATTTAATTCGGCTTTCCCGAATAATTTCTGTTTGTTTTGTGAGGCCCCGTTTTCGTGCAAAGCAAAATAAGGATTTAGTCCGTAGGGAGTAAAGTAAGTGTCCAGGTCGTAGAATTTCTCTTTGTAGTTTTTCATATCTACAATCGAGATGTCTGTCGGTATTTCCTGTAATGAACGGAATACGGAAGTACCCTGTCCGGATCCTACGGTTTTATTTTTTTCCGTACTGAAATTGACGGAAGAACTGATCGTCAGTTTTCCTGCTTTGTGCTGTCCTCTTGTAGACAGTGTATAGCGGTCGTACGAATCATTGTCGGTCGGGATCGGGCCGTCCTGATGATTCTGGGAGAATGAAAAGAAATAATTTGTCTTATCATTTCCGCCGAGTAGTGACAGCGAATTTTTGTAGCCCACACCTGTGGTGTAAAAATCGCGTATACGGTTTTCAAGGTATTTGTAGGGCTTGATCATCTGACTGTTGTCAACCACATTACCCCATACGCGGTCTTTTCCGTCGAAAGCCGGCCCCCAGTTGCCGTTTTCCTCAAGGTACCGGTCTCCGCTCCAACCCTGGCCGAATTGCTTTTGCTCTTTCGGCAGGAAGCCTACGCGCGAAAGTGAGATGCCTCCGTCATATTCCAATTGTATACGGTTATTGGTGTTGCTGCCGGATTTGGTTTTGATCATTATGACTCCGTTTGCGGCGCG
>DOZP01000200.1:1661-4900 GCA_003517945.1 Porphyromonadaceae bacterium
ATGTCATCGGGGTTAAGCGCATTGATGCCGGATCCGAAATCTACCTGATTATTTAGATTATCATTATCCTCATTTGCCCGGTTTTGTTCGTTCGTAAGGGGTACACCGTCCACAATATACAGAGGTTGGTTTTTCCCAAAAGTCGAAGCCCCGCGGATGATTACGTTTTGCGTCGTTCCGGGGCCCGGGGAAGATGAAACTTCCAGTCCGGCGACTTTACCCTGCAATGCCGACATCGGATTGGCGCGTTGGGAGGCAGTAATGTCCGATCCGCTGATAGCCGTAGCGGCAAATCCCAACGCTTTCTTTTCACGCGTAATACCCAATGCGGTAATGACTACTTCGTCAAGTTGCAGATTGGATGACAGTCGTATTGTCATGTGACGTTGAGGGTCTGCTTTTACTTCTTTCGGTGTCATACCTACATAAGAAATCAGTATCGTACTGTTGTCAGGAACGTCCAGGCTGAAATTACCATCTATGTCCGTAATTGTACCGATAGATGTCTGCCCTTTCACGATAACAGTTGCTCCCATGACCGGCTCGTTGTCATCTTCGTATATGACCGTTCCGGTCACCTTAAATGTCTGAGCGGCGGCAAAGCCAATGCTTATAAAAAAGCAAAAGAAAAAGTAAATTAGTTTTCTCATAGACATGCATTTTTTAATTAAATAATAAAACTTTAAGTGCGAATTAAGATTGTTAAAATATTAGATATTATTTCAAAATAAACTTCTTATGCAACAAAGATATAGTTTTGTTGTAAGAAAAACAAAAATGTAGAACTATTTATGTAATAAAAATAGGGTAGTTGTCTGATTAAAATTTCAGGGAAATGACAAAATTATTTTATTATTTGCTTTTTTGTTTAATATCGTATGTGGATTTATATAAGAAATTTGCTAATTTGGTATCATTTGAAAACATTTTGATTTTTTCGGGAGGAATTGGGTTACCAATATATACATGGATAGTCCGGCCTTTTTTATTGAATGCTTCTTTTGCGACACGTAGTACACGTAGTTTCCAACTGATACGGCCTAAACGGTAGAAAAATCCGGAATTAAGACAGTCAAAATAGACCGGATATACGGGAACTTTGGCTTTGCGTATCAGGCGTATGACGCTATGTGTCCAGGGCAGATCACGGACGCTTTTTTGTTTTTTGTCGTAGAAAGACATCGCACCGGCAGGGAAGAATCCCATGGGGTGTCCGTTTTTTAGCTGGAAAAGCGAAAGGCGTATGCCGTTTACGTTTTGGTGATTGCTTCCCCGGTTTTCACTTGTTTTGGGTACGACTGAAATAAAATTATCTTCCATGGCCGAGATGTGTGCCAGGATCTCATTGACCATCACGCGAAAATCAGGACGTATGGAGGCGAAAATATCAATCAGAATAATACCGTCAAGCGAGCCTATCGGATGATTGGATACCGTTATAAACGCTCCTTCCGGTAACTGTTGCAGGATTTCACGGTTATGAACTTCATAGCCGACATTCATCAACGGGTCGCTCAGCATGGCGGATGTAAAGGCCGAACCCCTCAGTTGGTAATGGTTTGCATGAATCCGGTTTACTTTGTCCATATCTGTCCATCGAAATATTTTTTTCAACAGCCAGGTTCCCGGACGCGTTTTAAAAAAGGGTATTTTCTGTTGAACTTCTTCTATGTCTAATACAGTCTGTTTCATTTGTTGATAAATGATGTGCAGATTTTTTCGTGCTTATGAACGGATATGCCTAAAATAATATTCAGTATGATTATTTCATAAAGGAAGTAGATCCATACGGGGCCTGCTAATACAACAATGAATAATACGAATGTCCGTCCGTTGAAAGTCATCAGATCGATATATCTTTTCATCAGGCGCATACTTTTTTGCCTGAATGCCGATCGTATATTTTCCGGGATGTCATTGCCGTATTTCAGGCGGAGGTATTTCAGCATTTGCTGGAGTTTAGGAGTTACGGTTTCCTGGAATGAGGTGTAGCCCATATATAAAAAAAACAACACTTTTCCCGGGCCGCTTTTCATTTCCCGGTATTGGCGGCGGATTTCATCCAGATATTGGAATTCCATTCCTTTTTCCTTACCGATAAAATAAAGATGGAGTGTTTTGTAATAATCCGTTATATTGGCTTGTACCAGGTGCGATAATCCGGATAAGACTGCGGGAATGAAAAAGAGCCATGTCCCGTATTCATTTTTCAGTTTTAATGCCAGGAAAACATAGATGAGCGTGAACCAGATATCGCCGGCAATACCGTCGAGTATACGTCCTATTTCGGATTTAATGCCGGTAAGGCGTGCCAGTTGGCCGTCTACACAATCCAGAATGTTGGCAATGATCAGGCAGATAATGCCGGATAAGATAAGCAGGTGGTTGTGCTGGTAAAACAAAGGGCCTGCGGCAGCGCCGACAAAGATGGATAGGATGGTGATCATATTGGGTGTAATACCCGTATTACGCAGTAACTTTGCAATACGAAAACCAATAGGGCGGTAAAACCATTGATCCGGATAGTTTTCTGTTTCGATGGATTTAAGCGAGGCCTCGTATTCTTTATCTAATGTTTTAGCCATTTATTGTTATTTATAAGCATATCCCCCGTCGGCGACAATTATTTCTCCGTTCAGATATGAATTTTCAACTAATAATTTGTATATTTCCGAAAGCTCATCCGGATCGCAAAAACGTTTCAGGGCGATTTTATTTTCTATACTGTGACGGATCTCGGCCGGTTTATTTTTTTGCCACTCGGTATCTACGAATCCGGGCGCTACGGCATTGACACGTATCTCGTAGGGAGCAAGGAATTTGACCAGATTTTTAACCAGTGCATGTACGGATGCTTTTGTTACTCCATAGGATAATGACATGGCATGCGGCAGGATACCCATCAGAGAGCCGGTGAAGACTACACTTCCTCCTTTATTTATTTCACTCAGGAGACGTTGAAGCAGAAATACCGGAAAGTGTACATTGGCAAAAAACACACGCTCCCAATCATCGTATTTCATGCTTTCAAAATGATCGCGGCATGTAAGTCCGGCGTTAAAAATAAGAACATCCAGTTTAATCGCTCTGTTCAGGATGTGATGAGCGATGGTGTCAATCGCCTTTTTGTCGGAACTGTCGGCTTGCAATGCAATTACGTCCGTATTGCACTCCGTACGCAGGTCTGTGCATGATTGCTGAGCTATGATTGTATCTGTATTGTATGTCAGTATCAGATT
>DOZP01000023.1:0-8706 GCA_003517945.1 Porphyromonadaceae bacterium
GCAGGAAGCGGCTCCAATCAAAGTAACCACATGTACAAACTGGGGCCTATTCATCAAGGGATTATAGAACGGGGCAGTAAAACAGCCAGTGACTCTTATATTCTATGGCCCGCAAAGATAGGCGCCTTTTCGTTAGTTATGGGACGCCACTATCGCAATACGGATACATCGGATTTACCATTTTCCTATCTGATCGAAAATTCCAACGAGAGTTTTCTGGCTCCGGGGGTTAACCTCAGAAGTATCGGAACCATCCGTGATGCTCAGAAATGGCCCAAACGCGACCGGCGTAAAGACAAAGAATTGCTGGATTGTATTGTTTTCAATCTGCTTAGCCCCTACTCCGTCCAGAAAATCATCAAGGGAACGGAGGTGTTGGAAAATCTCCGGAAAATATCAGGCCCCGCTTCGGATTATTACATGTACAACAGTGTTAAAATGACAAACAGAGCCCTTGAAAAAGGGCTTTTGTTCTATAAATTGGGACTCACCAAATACCTGGGAAGCGGCCTGGTAAAAAAACTAGAAACATCCGGTTATTCCAATGAGGATGAAATGCGGGAAGCAATAGCGCCTTCGCCGGATTATGAAGGAACAGGCGAATGGATCGATCTGGCAGGTTTACTTGTTCCGAAAGAAAAAGTATCAAAACTCATCAAAGATATAGAAAACGGTATCATCCTTTCTCTTGACGAGTTAAACAAGACTTACCGCAGATGGAAAGATCACTATTTCCAATGGTCGTGGAACTGGATTGTTTCGAAGCTAAAGACGGAAGAAGGGATTGATGTCGGAAACGTTTCCGTCAAACAACTTATAGAATTTATCGAAAAATGGAAAAATGCAGTAATCAAACTGGATAAAATGATATACGATGATGCAAAAAAGGAGTTTACGCTTAAATCCCAGACCGGTTTCGGAATAGACGGAAAAGACAAAACAAGAATTTCGGATTTTGAGAACGTACGCGGCGAGTTTACAAACCATCCTGCAGTGACGGAGATTCTCGGGCATATTGATAAAAAAAGCAGACAGGCGGAAAAGGTCATAGAGCGGCTTCAGAAATTACAATGTTATCCGGCCAATTGAACGTTTATGTTGCAATCAGGAGTTAAGAATCTTACCGAAGGAAAAATCTATAAGCAATTGATACAACTGGCTTTGCCGATTATGGCGACCGGTTTTATTCAAATGGCTTATACCCTTACGGATATGGCTTGGATAGGCAGGTTGGGAAGCCGTGAACTGGCTGCGATCGGCGCGGTAGGCATTATTATATGGATCACGTCTTCTCTGGCTCTCATTGCCAAAACGGCGGCAGAAATTACAATCGCCCAGTCTATCGGCAGCAAAGACCTTGACAGAGCAAAAAAATATGCCTCTCATACGGTTACTATTTCAACATTTCTGGGCGCCGCAGTTGCCGTTTTACTGATAGGCAGCGCACCTGTAATCGTTTCATTTTATAAGCTCGAACCGGATATAGCCGCAACAGCAACCGATTACTTGCAAATAGTGGGATTAGGTATTCCTTTTTACTATCTATCGTATACTTTCTCCGGTGTTTATAACGGAACCGGCCGCACCACCATCCCCTTTTACCTGATGAGCGCCGGGCTTGTATGCAACATCCTATTAGACCCTGTCCTGATATTCGGTATAGGCGGATTTGAAGGGCTCGGCACACAGGGAGCCGCTCTTGCCACATTATCTTCGCAGGTATCCGTATTCGCGTTGTTCGTCTGGAAGATGAAACGCCCGGATGGCATACTGGACAGGTTTTCGTATTTTGTAAAACTGAAAAGAGAGTATGTACTGAAAATCTGCAAATTAGGAGCCCCTATCGCTTTAATGAACGGTTTTTTCGCAATCATCAATTTCTCCATTGCACGTATAGCTTCCGAATACGGAGGATATCTTGGAGTGATGAGTCAAACGACCGGAAGTCAGATAGAGGGCATTACCTTTATTGCGTCGCAAGGTTTTTCCGTAGCGCTGGGAACTTTTGTCGCCCAGAACTATGCATCGGGAAAATCAGACCGAAGCCAAAAAGCCTACCGGTATATCCTTACCACACTTCTGTCTTTCGGCATCATTATTACGATTGCATTTATGAATTGGGGAACGGAAATATTCGGCCTGTTCGTACCGGAACCGGCGGCTAAAGCTGCGGGTGGAGAATACCTGTATGTCATGGCGTTTTGTCAGGTTTTTATGATGTTTGAGATCACTACACTGGGTATGTGGAACGGGTATGGAAAAACATTACCACCCGCGATCATCAGCATACTATTTAATTTCGCACGGATACCTTTAGCCTTATGGCTGGCTCCGGTTATGGGTATTACGGGGGTCTGGCTATCCATTACGATTTCCGCCGCGTTGAAAGGAATTGTAAGCGCCGTATGTTGGAAGATAACGGGGCAAAAGGCAAATTACAAACTCAGTTGATCAATATGGCAGATTCAACTCAAACAATCTATCTTCTCCGGCAATGTTTCCGACATTGCCCGTTTTATTAGTTTTTTACTATCAAACCATATTCGAAGAAATTAGAACCTACGATCCATAATACCCTTATCACCAACCACAAAAGTTTCATTCCCTTCTATCAGGATACCACGTCCCAGTACTTTTTCAAAATTCTCTTTATTGTTGACATTGACGGCAATCACTTTTCCGCCGTAAAACGAGGGTACATTCGGAAAAACCGTATGACCCACAATGATCCGCTTTACCTGATATTTTTTCAATATCCCGTCCAAAACATCAATATGTAACGGATTGTATTTTTCATCATTCAAAACCATCCCGCGATACCAGACAGGCCCCTGGCTGCCATAAAGAAACTTTGTCAACCCCGAAAGGTCGTTACGTTGCTGTTTTGTCATAAATAATGCTTTACTCATTTCTTCGTTTACCTGTGGGATATCTAAGTTCTCATGCAGGAACTCTTCGCCCAAACCGGCATGGACAAACAAGTCGTCTCCAATAACGACGATCGTATTACGCAAACTTAGCCAACGTCCCAGTTCGGTTGTAACAGCAAAAAAATCTTCATATTTTATCCCCGACCGTTCGGACAAATCATGATACATTTTATCCATATACCTCAAATCGCCGGCCAAAATCATTGATTCGTGATTACCAAGCAGAAACGACACGCTCCCGCCTGCCTCTTCCGCCTCCTTTTCAAGTTTATATATCAGCCATAAAATAGGCAGGACATCTTTACCGCGATCAAAGACGTCTCCATTGATCACCAAATGGCTTTTCCCAAATATCCATTCGTAGTTTTCGTTTATCACATTATTTCCACGCAACACACTGGCAAAATAGTCTAAATTTCCATGCGGATCGGAAACAGCAAACAGTTTTTCCGGTTTTTCATATTTCCAATCCGGACGTGATGCCGGATGCAACTTTACGTTAAACTGATGCCTTCCCGAATGAGAAACAACCTGAAACGAAAGGCTATGCAATGCGTTCTGATACAACGTATCCGTCAGATTTCCGGCCGTATCAACGGAAAGAACTTTCATTCCACCATCGGGAAGATGAAAAATATAAGGCCCGTCGGCAAAATGCCGTTCAACCGCAACGCTTTCTTTTTCCTGTGCATTCAACAGAGGCAATGCAAAAAATAGCAGCAGGAAGAATGAAAAAAAATATTTCGAAAATGTCATCATACTATTTATTTACTGAAATCATTTTTTGAAAAAATTATCCGCCGGCCCGAAACAGACCGGCGGACAAAAACAAACCGGACTACTATGAAATTTTAATTTCCGTAGCCCTCATTCTGTATCATATTCGGGTTAACATTCATTTCTCCGCGTGGAATCGGCATCAGAATACGATAAAAGTCCCAGTTGAAGGTCCTTGTTTCGTCGGTCAGCAACGCCGATGTGTGTGATGCGCCTTTACGTTCAATCGTCCGGTTGTTACGCATCGCGTCATACAGACGGTGCCCTTCTCCGACCAACTCCTTACGACGCTCAATCAACACTCTGTCGAGCGTCACATCCTCAATCGCAACGGATTTTTCCGGATTGGCACGGCTTACGATTGCATTCAAATATATCGCCGCATTCTCTTTATCACCCAACTTTACAGCCGCTTCGGCAGCAATCAGATAGGCTTCGGAAATACGCAATACGGGTATATTAGATACCCGGTAATCCGGAGAAACATATTTCTGAAGATAGTCACGGTTTGTCGCATATCGTTCAATAATATTCAAGCGTACATCGTTTTCATCTTCGAGCAACAGGTTCATATAATCCGAGCTCAGGCTGAGATCATCATACCCGGAACGGTGCATCAAATAATTAATAAATTCGTTGGCATCCGATATTTCGTCGGAGGAGCTATAAATGATATAAAAATATTCCGATCCGGTTGACTGCTTCCATGCAGACGCATACTCCGCATTTGTAAATAATTTAAACGAGGTTCCTTCGGCCTGGTTCAGCAGACCGGCAGAGACTTCGTATGCTTTTGCATTATCACCTTTATACAGATAGGCGCGCGCCAGGAGCAAACGGGTGGCAAACCAGTTTAATTGTCCGTCGTTTCTTGCTTTCGACATCAATCCGGAAGCCTCTTCCAGATCTTCGATGATCCGCGCATACACTTCGGCTACCGTATTACGCGCCTGTTTATCATTATTATCCAGCCGCTTTGTTACAACCGGTACGCCCGGCGATGCGCCGTTGTTTTTTGTATACGGCATACCATAGATTTTGACCAGATCGAAGTGCGACATCGCACGCATGGTCAAAGCCTGACCGCGGATATGATTAAACCGCGTTTTTTCCGAATCCGCCGGCGAATACGAATCTGTAAACATAATCACATTATTGGCATTACGGATCGCTTTATACGGGAATGACCAGAAGTTTGACGGGGCGTCGACCGCATTAAATGTAAACAGATAATATTTTGCCACGCGCTTGGAGTCACCTCTGGCTTGCATATCTTCACTCTTGGCATCCGCATAGAAAGTGAAACGAGCGCCATAATACTGATATTCACGATACAAATCATAAATGCCGTTCAGCGCATACTCGGCCTCGGTAAGTGTTGTCAGACTTGTTTCCGTTTCGGCAGAAGTCTGGGGTTTCATTTCATCTAACCAGTCGTTGCCGCAGGCGGAAAACAGAAACAGGAAACCCGCAATTATTGAAAATAAATATATTCGTTTCATTGTTGTTCGTTTTAAAATTAGAATTTAACATCCACGCCAAAAGTAAACGTTTTCATTTTAGGCGATTCAAAATAAACATAACCATTGCTGTTAATTTCCGGATCGTAACCGCCGTAGGCCGCCCATGTCAGCAGGTTCGAACCGGAGAAAAACAAACGGACATTATCTAAGTACGCTTTTTTCACGATTTGTTTCGGTAAAGAAAAACCGAAAGTAAGACTCTTCAGGCGAAGGTGATCGGTCGAATGTATGCGTCTTGTATTATAGATACTCGCCATACTATAGGGGTTACCCACCATAAACATTTCGATATCCGTCACATCGCCCGGCTGTTTCCAGCGATCCCGGTAAAGCGTCTGAATCGCTCCCTTTTCGGATTTTCCGGCATGTTCCAGTTTACTTGCTCCGGAATCATACGAATATCCCCCCAATGTATATGTAAACAGAAAATTCAAATCGAACCATTTATATCTCAAAGAATTAGACCATCCTCCGCTCAACTTCGGATCCGGACTTTTATAGATGATATAATTCGCTTTGTTAGAATCTTCCGTAACACTTCTGTCGCCCAAATTATCCGGATCGTTGATGTAATACTGCGGATAACCTGTCTCCGGATTAATGCCGGCAAATTCTTTCAAATAATACTGATAATACGAATGCCCGACTTTGCGGATATAATAAGAACCTGTAATCTGTTCCTGGCCTCCCAGGTCTACAATTTTATTTTTGTTATGGCCGAAGTTCAGTGAAGAGTTCCACGTAAATTCTTCAGCACGAACAAGATCTGCATTAATATCTATTTCTATTCCCTGATTTTCAACCTCTCCCACATTCATAAGGATTGAACTGAAACCGGTCACCATCGACAGGTCCATATCCATCAACAGGTCGGATGTCTGACGTTTGTAATATTCCGCGGTCACTCCCACACGGTCAAACAACCTGAAATCAAGACCCAGATTCAGATTATAATTCTTTTCCCATTTCAGGCCTTTGTTGCCCAGTTGAATTTCTATCAAACCCGGTTTGGAATTATAAGCATAACCAAAACCGACAAGATCCATATATCCGTAATATTCCAGATATAGATTTTCACTATTACTGGAAGGCAAAGTTCCGTTACTACCATAAGATACACGCAGCCTCAGATCCGATAAGATATCCCGAACACTTTCCATAAAATCTTCCGAAGAAATCCGCCATGCTCCCGAAGCAGACCAGAACGTACCCCAACGGCTATCTCTGTATAATTTTGACGAACCGTCAATACGTGCACTTGCACCGAGATAATATTTATTGTCATAATTATAATTCGCATTTCCCAGATAAGAGATCAAACGCCATCCGATATCTCCGGAACCGGATAAACCGGTTATACTGGCACCGTTGGATATCTGATGTTTATCTACACTCGGAAAATCTTTTACAGAACCGGATAAATATTTACGTTTATATTCATGCGTTTCATATCCGATCAAGGCATCAATATGATGTTTTTTGCTGATGGTTGTGTAATAGCTAAGATTGTTTTTCCAGACAAGCTGATCATATTGAAACATATAATCACCCAAAGAGCCATTATCACTGGAACCGTCCGTCGAACGCGGATCCGTCCAGGATTTGTATTCGCTGTTGGTATGATCCATACTCAAGGTCGTATTAAAAATCAGACCATCCATAAAGGTATAGTTTGCAAAAATCGTATTAAACGAACGGTCAATCGTCTGTTTTTTGTAATTATAATCAAGCGCCGATTTCGGATTACGTTTACCGTTTTCCAATAAGTTCACATTATAAGAGCCGTCCAATTCATAGATATAATCCGATGCGGATACTTTATGACGCGTAGAATAGATCGGAGAGGTATATGTTCCGCCCTCATTACTACCCAATTGTTTCATTTGCGAATAAAGAATATTTGCACCCAATTGCAATCTTTCGGTCAATTTGTATTTCATATTCACACGTCCGGTTACGCGCTCAAGCCCCTGTTGGCGAACAATCCCATCCTGATTATTATAGGCCAGCGATGCATAATAAGAGGCTCTTTTATCACCTCCCGAAGCCGAAAATTCATAATTTTTATAAGGAGCGTTATTGTTGAACAATTCTTTTTCCCAGTCGGCCCATTCATACAAAGCTGTTCCCGCCTTTGGTTGCGGAGCCCATGCGTCGATATTGGCATCGGCATATTCGGTCGCTTCGGCCGCTGTTTTTTTGTTCAGGTAATAAGCCTGATTATAAAGCCCTTCCCAGAATGTTTCACGTCTTTCCTGCCCTCCCATCACCGGACGGTAATCGGTTGCGTATTTAGAGAAACCCCAGTCAGCCTTTAAATTAAACGAGGCCTTTCCCTCTTTCCCCGATTTAGTAGTAATAACAATTACTCCGTTTGCCGCGCGCGAACCATACAATGACGCTGCCGCCGCATCCTTGATAACGGTAATATTTTCTATATCGGATGTATTCAGGGTCGCCATGATATCTGTCCCGTATTCATCCTGTTCGCTTGTTACGCTTGTCATAACAGGAACACCATCAATCACATACAACGGACTGGTAGATGCATTGAAAGAACCCAATCCGCGAATTGTCACTTTTGTTTCGGCTCCCAATGCTCCGGAAGCGGAACTTAGCTGAACACCCGGAGCGCTACCCTGCAATAAAGTCTTGAAATCGCTTGTCGGAACATCCGCTTTTTCCGCCATTTTCACAACCGAAGCCGATCCGGCAAACGCCGATTTCCGGATCGTCGCGTAACCGGTTACAACCACTTCGTCCAGCACGGCCGTATCTTCTTTCATTGCGATTTTTACCGGACTGCCGGGCGTCACTTTTACTTCCCGGGTAATGTATCCGACATAAGACACCAGCAATACAACATCCTGATCCTGATTTATACTAATTGTAAATTTGCCTTCCATATCCGTCATACTACCAATCTGAGTTCCTTTGATCAGTACATTCACTCCCGGAAACGGTTCGCCCGTCTCATCCAGGACCTGGCCGGTAATATCCACTTTTTGCTGCGGAGCCGTGACGGCAACCGTTTCTGACCCCGCCTTTCTGATAGTTACCACCCCATCATGAAGATCATAAGTTAAATTCGTGTTTTCCAGACATTTATTCAGCACATTCGTTACATTTTCGTTGTTTGCCTTCACCTCATCGACTTTCACTTCCTGCACATCGGCAGTACTGTAAATAAAGGTAAAATCCGTTTGTCGCTGTAATTCCCAGATCACATTACTCAATGTTGTGTTCTTAAAAGTTGCAGTTACCGTCTGTGCATGAAGATCAATAGTCGCATGCAACAAGCCGGAAAAAAATAGCTGAAAGGCCAGACATACCACGAAAATCCGTTTATACTTCCACCATCCTGCACTACATTTTGTTTTTTCCATACAAGTGATTTTTAAATTATTTATGATGATTAAAAATTATTTTATTTGCATCAACCGTTATGTTAACCTTACCGGTTTTTTCCAACAATT
>DOZP01000023.1:8750-9070 GCA_003517945.1 Porphyromonadaceae bacterium
ATTTCATACCATCGCGAAAGATTTTTCATGATATCTTCAAGGCGCTGATCCTTAAAGGATATTTTCCCGTTCACCCAAGAGGTGTATTCCGCTACATCCACCACACGTACATTTAATTCATCCGAATCATATTCCATATAAGCCTGTTCGGAAGGTTTCAGTATCCGGTTGGCGCCCGAAACGGTACTCACCTTCACCGATCCTTCAACCAATGTGGTATACTGACGATCTCCCTCGTAAGCCGAAACGTTGAAAACCGTACCCAGTACTTCCACATCAACACCTTTTGCCTTTACAATAAAAGGCCGGTCATTTTTAGC
>DOZP01000023.1:9140-9525 GCA_003517945.1 Porphyromonadaceae bacterium
TCGCTCAAGGTGAGCGCATATTCGCCGCCTAACGGGACATCTATTTTATTATAGATCTCTTTTTCCCGGATGGCATTCGCCTGTGCCGCCTGATAATTCAGTACATCCGCATCAACAACGATCGCCGTACCGTCTTCTTCCTCCAATGTTTTTTCCGGGATCGCTTTCAGGTCAATCGTTTCGCCGCTTCCCAATGTGAGGGTAGCCTTCTTCTCACCGGGCCGTATCGCCATTCCCTGCACATGGCTTACCGTAACTGTTTCAGCTTCATCATGGGAAGAACGGAAATACAACAGGGAACTAATGATCATAACAGGAACAATTAGCAGGGCAGCATACCGGCTTAACCGGAAAAATAAATTCCTGCGCTCCAAAGCACGCAGTT
>DOZP01000096.1:0-2339 GCA_003517945.1 Porphyromonadaceae bacterium
TGAAGGAAAATGGGACATCGTTTACCACAAACAGTAGCACCCGCTCATTAAATGCCAACCAACTAAGTTCTCTGTTATTTATCACCTTCACATTTGTTTTCGACAAAACTACAAGTAGTTTATTACCATTCTGCAACAAAATCGTTAAAAAGAAAGTGACAATAAAAATATTTTACTTTCAGACATCCCATAGGAACGATTACGAGTGTACTTACAGATTTAAGGCAGTTGTTTCAGACATTTTTTTGCGTTATCATTGCTATTTTTGCTTATCTTTGCGAATCAACTTGACTTATTTAATGATTATATGAAGTATCTGAAAATTAAAAACATAGGTCCCATTATAGATATAGACATTGAATTAAATAAATTAAATATTTTTATCGGCCCTCAAAGTAGTGGAAAAAGTACAATTACCAAAATTGCATGTTTTTGTTCCTGGGTCGAAAAAAAAATAACATTACTCAATGTCAATCAGGAGTTATTGAGTAAAGAAGGTGCTTTTGCAGAAGAACTTGTCCGTTTTCATAAATTGACAGGGTATTTGCAAGATGACAGCTATATTTATTATGAAAGTGATATCCTGAAAATAGAATATCATCATTCAGAAAAGAGCCCTGTTTTTACATGGAAAAAACGTTTTAAATATAAAAAAGGGAAAATATCATACATTCCTTCCGAACGCAATATTGTTGCAACAATTCCGAACTGGATAAATATAAAATTTATTGACAATAGCACCCGCAGTTTTATGTCGGATTGGGATGAAGCACGTAATGCTTATAAAGAGGAAAGTCCCTTGAACATATTAAACGTTGGTGCAAAATATTTTTTTGACGGAGAAAATGATCGGGTTATCGTCAATCGGTTGAATAAAGAATTGGAATTGACAAATACGTCAAGCGGATTGCAATCACTGATCCCATTACTTGTTCTTTTTGATTACCTTTATGATTGGATATATCATAATGAAAATCCGGAAAGCGTGAAAGATATAAAAGATAAGAATACAACAGACAGAGAACTGGAACAAGCAGTATTGAACTCTGCGGAACACGCTAACATCCAGGAAGCAAAGCTGGATATTTTAAAGAGAAACTTCAAAGAGATACACCACACCAGTGCCTATCTCGAAGAACCGGAACAGAATCTGTTTCCGGAGGCCCAGCGCGACCTGGTCGGCGAATTAATACATTTCAATAATTTAAATGAAAACCATTCTCTTACAATTACGACGCATAGTCCATATATACTGTCATCTATCAATAACCTCATGTATGCTTATCAGGCGGGAAAGAAAGACAAACAAAAAGTTTGTACTATTATTTCAGAGCAAAACTGGATAAACTACGACGAGGTTAGAGCCTATTTTGTTAGCGATGGGATGGTTACTTCAATATTAGATGATGAAATCAAGCAAATAAAAGCCGAAACAATAGATGAGGTGTCCAATATCCTGAATAAAGAATATGAAGACCTGTTAGAAATAGACAATTAATATGACATTTGACGAAACATATGCCGATCCGTCATATACTATTTCAGACGATAATCGTTCCATAGTTGTATTGAAAGATAAGAAAGAGCGGCGCGAATACATTGGAGAGAATATTGACAGAAAACAAATAATTGTATATCTCGTTGATGACGGTATCATCAAATCCGGAGAAAGATGTGATTATACATTATGTTTGTGTGATCCAAATATCCTCTATTTTATTGAATTGAAAGGAGGAAATTATACAAAAGCATTATCTCAAATTTATACAACCATAGAATCTTTGGTGATCGGACCAAGATTATCGACATCTGAAGTGCATGCGAGAATCGTTCTCTCCAAAGTACGAGTTCCGAATGTCAGATCTGCGGAAGAAACAAAGCTCAATAAATTATTGAAAAGACTCAATGGTAATCTAAAAAAAACATCTCAGAAAATGATAGATATTTTATAAGGTAACCAATAAACCAATTAAATTACTACATTTGTGAAAAATCTAAATACATAAAACAATGAATAATTTTATTTTTCAAAACACGACTAAATTAGTTTTCGGGAAAGGCCAGATAGCACAACTAAGCACACTGATCCCGAAAGATAAAAAAATCATGCTCACTTTCGGTGGAGGAAGCGTAAAACGTAACGGCATCTATAATCAGGTAATAACCGCCCTGAAAGAACATAACTTTATCGAATTCTGGGGTATCGAACCCAACCCGACAGTAGAAACACTGCGCAAAGCGATTGCCGAAGGAAAAGAGAAAAATATTGATTTTCTGCTGGCGGTTGGCGGAGGCTCCGTGCTCGACGGCACCAAACTTGTCGCCGCCGGACTCTGTTA
>DOZP01000096.1:2356-5628 GCA_003517945.1 Porphyromonadaceae bacterium
GCCTCCGTAATGACACTGCCCGCTACCGGATCGGAAATGAACACAACCGGTGTTATCTCACGTGCGGAAACACAGGAAAAGTATGGTTTCAATGTAGCGTATCCCGAATTTTCCATACTTGATCCGGAAGCGACCTATTCCCTTCCGCCGAAACAAGTTGCAAACGGATTGGCAGATGTCTATGTACATGTTATGGAACAATACATGACCACCCCCGGGCAATCACGCGTCATGGACAGGTGGGCGGAAGGATTGCTGCTTACTGTTTTGGAAATAGCGCCTAAAATAAAAGAAAATCAACACGATTACGACACAATGGCCGATTTCATGCTCTCTGCGACGATGGCCCTGAACGATTTCATCCGCATGGGCATCACACAGGATTGGGCCACCCACATGATCGGCCACGAACTGACTGCCTTGCATGGCATTGATCATGGAGCATCACTCGCCATCGTTTTAAACGGCACATTGAAAGTGCTCAGGGAACAGAAATACGGAAAACTCCTGCAATACGCAGAACGGATCTTCGGTATCACACAAGGAGACGAAAATGAACGGATCGACAAAGCGCTTGAAAAAACAGAAGAATTCTTTCGTTCATTAGGCTTGGCAACGCGGCTTTCCGAAGCCGGTATCGGTGAAGAGACAATTGAAATCATTGCGGAAAAATTCAACAAGACAGGAGTTGCATATGGTGAGAACCGGAATGTGACGGGAGATACAGCCAGAGAAATTTTACTCGCCGTCAGATAATAATTACGGCAACAGATATTCGTGACGATGGTGACGAAGGTAGTATAGCAGCAGGCGAAGCGAACAATGGCTGAAAAAAACGAAACAGGCAAACAAGGCGAAATAACAGCACAAAGATACCTGGAAGAAAAAGGCTACAAGGTGTTGGAAGCCAACTGGCGTTTCCATCATTATGAACTGGATATTATAGCTACAGACGGAGAAGATCTTATCATTGTCGAAGTGAAAACACGTGCCGGCAACTATCTCGTAGCGCCGGAACTGGCTGTCGACAAGGGTAAGATACGCCGCATCGTTACAGCATCGGACGCGTATGCCAGAATGAAAGGCATCGACCTGCCCATTCGTTTTGATATTATATGCCTGATCCGGAAAGGCGCCTCTTATGCTGTCGAAAATCATTTCGAAGACGCGTTCTTTGCCCCGGTAAGATGATTCCGGCAAAACACATAAACCCGAAAATAAGAACCCAATATGAATGCGGAAGAAGTACGTAATTACTGTTTAAACTTAAAAAATACAACGGAATCATTCCCCTTTGATGACGTTTCGTTAGTCTTTAAAGTAGAAAACAAAATGTATCTCCTGATCTCGCTGGATGCCGCAGAAGCTAACATTGCCGTAAAATGTGATCCGGAACAGGCGGAAATGTTGCGCGACCGGTATTCGGCCGTAGAACCCGCCTACCATTTCAATAAAAAATACTGGAATAATATTTATATGGACAGGGATATGCCGGACGATGAGATAAAGCGTTGGATCGATCACTCATACCACGAAGTCATACGCAAACTACCTAAAAAGATACGCGAACAATACGCCGATGAATAAAGGTAAGTACATGGATAATAATGAAAAAGAACCCCGCTTCATCCATCTGCCGGAAACGAAGTCTACGAACGAGTTCCTGCAGGCAGTAAGTGAAGCGGAAAAACTTCCTTCGGAAAGTATTGCGCTGGCAGATTTTCAAACAGCCGGACGCGGACAGACCGGTAACTCCTGGGAATCGGAAGCCGGAAAAAATCTCACTTTCAGCATACTTTTCCGCCCCGTGGAGGTTCCGGCCAATATGCCTTTTGTGATTTCCGAAATGGTCTCCCTAAGCGTGAAGTACACACTTGACAAATACCTATCCGACATTACCGTAAAGTGGCCGAACGACATCTACTATAAAGACCTGAAAATAACGGGAATACTTATCGAAAACACCATCATGCAAAGTAAAATATCGCGATCTGTAATCGGAATCGGAATAAATGTCAATCAGACGGTATTCAGCAGTAATATACCCAATCCGGTATCCATGGCGCAGGTAACGGGCGAATCATACGATCTGATGCGTATCATGGACGATTTCCGGCAAGTATTCGCCGCACAAAGCGCCCGTGTCAATCACTCATGTTTCGATTCGATCCACAGAGATTACCTCCGGGCTGTTTATCGCAAAGAAGGATATCATACATACGCCGATAAAAACGGTATTTTCGAAGCAAAAATAGAAGACATTGAACCTACCGGACACCTGACCCTCGAACGAACAGACGGCTCACGCTCGCGCTATGCGTTCAAAGAGATAACCTATATAACCCGGTAGCGGCAAATCCGTCTTTTTTTTACTTCTATTCGGACGCTAACTTACAACCAGTTCCTTTAACGCATTCATATTCAGAATCTCTCCCTCATTTTTTTTGAACGTTATTATTTTGTCTTCGAGCATTTCGGACAAACTTCTGGCTAACGACGGACGGGCAATTCCGAAATATTCAGCCAGTTGGGTCTGATTTATTTCAAAAGTAAAATAATTACCTCTGGCACGACTGAGAATATATTGCGCCAGTTTACCTTTGATTGTTTTTATTGAAAGCAGTTTGATACGTTCGGAAAGAAAATTGGTGCGATTCGAATTAAATGCCATATATCCTCTCAGAAAAGCCTCATTTGAAGATAGTTGTAACATAACCGACTTTTTGGGCAAAAAAACCACTTCACAAGCCTCCAACGCAATCACATCTACCGGAAAACGGTTATTTTCAGCAAAAAGAAACGCCGGTGCCAACGGCTTGGGAGCTTTAATGATCTCAATGTTCAGAACCGTCCCCGCATCGGAGATCATTTCCGTCTTCACGCTTCCGGATAATAATAAATAAAGCGCCTCCACAGGATCTTCCTGCCGGGCTATAAATGCACCTTTTTTATAGGTTTTCAGGTGATAATTCAATCCGTTCAGAAAACTCTCCCTCTCGCTCAAAGGAATATTGCGACAAATCGGACACAAAAACAAATCATTGATGTTCATAGCATTAATCTTTTATCTGACAACCGTCTGTTTCAAAAATAACTTATTAATGATACAAATATATAACCTTATACGGAAATGTGTAACAATTGTTACAAAAATCCGGAAGTTTCCGCCATATATTTGCATCAAAATCGAATCGGATTTACAATTAATATTAAACCAAAGGTCGCCGATACGGATAACACTTCTTACGGAAAAGATCCGGGCGACCGATTAA
>DOZP01000347.1 GCA_003517945.1 Porphyromonadaceae bacterium
CAACAACGGCGGCGGCACGACCGCGGGTTCAGTGGTATACATATTGCGTTTGCCCTGTTTGTTCATCCGCGTTCTTCTAATTTCTGCGGGATTTTGACTACATTTATATTTCTGTAATACATATGTATGCTTAAATTATACCGATTTACAGCCCTTCTTCTTTTTATGCTGCCGTTCTTTCATGCGGAAGCGTATGCTCGCTATGTATTTCGTCATTTGGATGTTGCAAACGGATTGTCAGACAATCAGATACGGCACTTTACGGAAACGCCGGACGGAAGACTGGCCATCAGAACCGTTTCCATTCTTAATATTTACAACGGCGCTACCTTTGATCATTTTTATCAGGACCGGCGAAAAGATTACAAATGGGATTTTAACCGGTACCAGATCTTTAAAGATTACCACGATTCCGAAGGACGCCTCTGGATGAAAGCGCCGGGTTATTTATCACTGCTCGACCTGAAAACCAATCAGTTCATTTATGATATAGAAGGAGTTTTGGATTCCTTAGGAATCCATCGGAAATTGAAAAATATGTTTATTGATGAAAGCCGTAATTATTGGTTTTTGACCGAAGATAATACATTCTCATTTTATGATATTGTTCGAAAAGAATTAAAAGTTATTGACGCGGGCGACAATTCATTTACACAGCAATATGGCATCCCATACGAAATATCTCAATATAAAAACCTGTATTGGATTGTATATTCGAGCGGTCTGCTTCGTTGCTGGGACAGCACTTCACAAGAATTTATCACGCAGGAGACGCAGTTTATGGGGAAGATCTCTGCTATTACAGACCGCCTGTATATCCACCCTACATCCGGCGGCGATCTGTGGCTGATGTATACTAATGCTGTTGCGTTTTATAACAGAACCGACAAGTCGTGGAAAGAGGTCGCAACCATCAAGGGGCCTTCTAACTTTTTCACATCCATGGATCTGGATATGGATGGAAATGTATGGGTCGGCACTTCGTGGTCGGGGCTATGGAAAATAAACCACCGGAATCATGATGTCGAAGTCATAGAAAATCTGAATTTAACGAATGGCGGAAAGTTAGATAATGACATTCAGTGCGTGTACGTGGATCGAAACAACGGGCTATGGATCGGAACGTTATGGCAGGGTGTTTGTTATTATCATCCCAGTTTGCACAAGTTCAAACTGATTCAGACGGGACATAACGAAACCTTTACGACCAATGAGTCCGTACGTTGCCTGCTGGAAGACAAGGACGGCAGCATACTGATCGGCACGACCTACCACGGATTGTGGCGGTACGAACCCGAAACAGAAAAAATGGGAAAAGCTTTCGATGAAATTCACTCCAACGACCTCTGCCTGTCGCTGTACAGAGACAGGAAAAACCGGTTATGGATAGGAACCTATCTGAATGGCTTCTATTGTATAGATGGTAAAAACATAAAGACATACAACAGATCTGTTGAAAACCTGGAACTCTATCCTAATCAGAATATTTCCCGGGCGATTTATGAAGATGCGGAGGGGCGGTTCTGGGTCAGCGTGGCAAACGAAGGTGTGGGAGAGTTGGATTTGCAGACGGGAAAAATAACCATGTTGCGCGATCAACACCCTGAAATCGCCTTTCATAAAGTAGATTTCGGATTCTATCCGGTAGACGATAATTGTTTTGCCGTATTCGGCGAAAGCGGCATCTATTACTATGATAAGCAGAAAGACAAGGTTTTTATTCCGGAAATCCACGATCCGGATAATCCCAAATTCATGGGTCCCAATATTAAGTATTATTGTGTACTCAAAGACAGTCGTTCTTTGGAATGGTTCGGTACGGAAATGGGGCTGCGGATATGGGATGAGAAAAATAAAAAAGCGTATTCGATCCATACGGAAAACGGATTGCCCAACAACTCCGTATCTGCTATTGTAGAGGATAATAACGGCGTTTACTGGGCTTCTTCCTTAAATGGCATCATACGGATAGAACTGAAAGAAGAACAGGGTGGCTATGAGTTCTCTTTAGTTGGTTTCGGCGCTCAGGACGGATTGCAAACCGGTAAATTTTATGACCGTTCCTCATTGAAATCTCAACACGGAGATATTTATTTTGGCGGTCATCACGGAACGAACACATTTAATCCGAATCATATCCATTACAACACAAGTAAAAACAAACCGGTCTTCACCGGGTTCAGGCTGTTCAACCAACCTGTCAAAGAAAATACGGTTTACAACGACCGCATCATTCTTGAAAACCCCATCAACAACACGAAAGAAATTAAATTAAGTTATAAGGAAAACTTTGTCACATTTGAATTTTCCGGCCTCAATTATGTGAATCCTTCGCATACATATTATAAATATAAGCTGGAAAATTACGATTACGACTGGAACGAACTGTTGATTTCGGGCTTAGGTTCCGCTTCTTACACGGGTTTACGGCCCGGAAAATATAAATTAGTTGTCTATACCGCCAACAATGACAAAGTGTGGGGAGATGAAGCGGCCGAGATCGCCATCGTCATAACGCCTCCTTTCTGGGCGACGGTCTATGCTTATGTACTGTATATACTGCTGACGGCCGTGAGTTTTTGGGGTCTGTTTTTATTTTGGAACAAAAACCATAAAAAGCGGCTGATTGAAAGACAGGCCAAAGAAGAGTGGCAAAGAAAAGAAGAACTGAACCAAATGAAATTTCGCTTTTTTACCAATATCAGTCATGAATTTCGCACCCCTTTGACCTTGATCATGACGCCGTTGAGCACGCTAATCCGGCAAGCCAGAAATGAACAGGAAAAACAAAAATTAGTCCCCATCTACCGGAATGCCGAAAACATGTTAAGCCTGATCAATCAATTACTGGATTTCCGTAAACTTGAAATGGGAGGGGAAAAACTGAAACTCTCATACGATGACTTCATCCGCTTTTCAAATTATGTATACGCTTCCTTCAAAGATGCCGCCGCCGGTAAATCCATTGAATTTACGTTTGAGAGCGATACAGAGCTGTTGTCTATCTGGTTCGATAAAGAAAAAATACAGCGAATACTTAATAATCTATATTCCAACGCATTGAAATTTACGCCTGCCGGCGGATATGTCAGAACCGAAATAGCATTGACGGAAGATTATCATCGTAATTTCGTTAAAATAACCATTGCCGATACCGGTTGTGGTATAGCCAAAAATGAACTGCCGACCCTGTTCGAACGTTTCTATCAAGGAAATAACCATACTCCGGACAAGGTGGGCTCAGGTATAGGCCTGCATTTGGTAAAAGAATATGTTGAGTTACACGAAGGACGGATTACGGTTAGCAGTGAAGTAAATGAAGGAAGCGTCTTTAGCATTTTTATTCCGACTGAGCTGAAAGGAAATAAAAGCGAGACATCACTTTCGCTGCCATTAGAAAGCGATAGCCAACAAAAGACATCCGGAAAAAAAGTGTTGCTGATTGTAGAAGACAACAGGGAGTTTCGCACGTTTCTGGCCGAACAATTGGAGCGGGAATTCCATGTGATACAAGCATCCGACGGAGAAGAAGGTGAGGATATGGTACGAAAAAAATACCCGGATCTGATTATTTCGGATTTAATGATGCCCAAAATGGACGGACTGGAGCTATGCCGGCGGTTGAAAAACAATATCAATTCTTCGCATATACCTTTTATATTGCTGACGGCGCGCATATCCGACGATGCCAAAATAGACAGTTATAAGGCCGGCGCCGATTCATACATTGCGAAACCGTTTAATTTCGAAGTTCTTCAGACGCGGATTGATATGCTGATAGAACAGCAGGAAAAACGGAAAAAACTTTTCCATAAAACGATTGATGTACAGCCGGGCAGTTTTACGACTACTTCCTTAGATGAACAATTTATTAAAAAAACGCTTCAGTTGATTGAAAAAAATATCAGCAATCCGGATTATTCGGTCGACGATCTGAGTAAAGATATAGGTATGAGCCGAAGCGGCCTTTATCCTAAAATTCAGTCCATCACAGGCCTGACACCCAACAATTTCATTCGTTCAATCCGGCTGAAACGCGCAGCGCAATTATTACAGACCACCCAACATACCGTTGCCGAAATTGCATGGATGACCGGCTTCAATTCCCTAAAATATTTTAATAAATATTTCAAGGAAGATTTCGCAAAGACCCCTACGCAATACCGCATGGATAGTACGAAACAATAGCAAACCACAAACATTAATTCCTGAAAAAATAAATATCCAATGATCTTATAGTAATGCTTAAAAAATAACTTGGTACACATTATGCACTGGGGTATTGAAAACTCATTGCATTGGCAACCGGATGTCTCTTTTGGTGAAGATAAAAGCCGTAAACGGGAAGGATACTCCGCTCAAAACTTCTCTATTATAAACCGAATTGCGCTCAATCTATTTAAAAATGAACAGTCTGAAAAAGAAGCGTCAAAGGTAAAAGATTAGATGCCGGATGGAATAATGACTATCATGAAGTAAATTGTTTAAATTCATGCAACCTCTCATAAAACAA
>DOZP01000341.1 GCA_003517945.1 Porphyromonadaceae bacterium
GCCGTACTACCTGTTCAGTCCGGCGAAGGCAAAAACGGAACATGGAAAAAACAGGATTATGTAATTGAATATGAGCAAAATTCACAATATCCGCGCAAAATGATGTTTAATCTCTGGGGTGACAAGATCGATCAGTATACCATACAGGAGGGGCAATCCCTGCGAGTCAGTTTTGACATTGACTGCCGTGAATATAATGGCCGCTGGTATAACGATATACGCGCTTGGAAGGTAGATGCGGACGATGGAATGCCTGCGGACGCCGGTTTTACACAAGCCCAACCGCCGTTGACTCCGGAAATAACTCCTTCGGATGATACTTCCGATCTTCCGTTCTGATTTGATTACAAGGACAGGAATGAAAAAAAGAGCTCTTTTTATTGACCGGGACGGTACGCTTATTATGGAGCCCCCGGTAACTTTTCAGGTTGATACGCTTGAGCAGCTTGTGTTTCTTCCGGGAGTTATACGCAATTTGTTTTTTATACGCAAAAATCTTGATTTTGAATTGGTGATAGTAACCAATCAGGATGGGCTCGGCACATCTTCCTATCCACAGGAAAATTTTGATCGCGTACAGGAGAAAATGCTTGAGGTCTTTGCCGGCGAAGGTGTTATGTTTGACAATATTCTTATTGACTCTTCTTTTCCGGAAGATAACTCACCCAACCGTAAACCGCGGACGGGGATGCTGAAAGCATATATGACAGGCGATTATGATCTTGCGAATTCGTATGTCATCGGTGACCGGAAGACCGATATGGAACTGGCGGCAAATCTCGGATGTAAAGGCATATTAATAGCAGCCGGTGAAGTCGCAACGGAACCCGTGCCGGAATCGCATAAAGCCGAAGAACATACGCCATGCAATGAAAGATGTTATACATTTAATTCGTGGGATAAGATCAAAGACTTTCTTTTTGCCGGCGAACGCACTGCAACAGTACAACGAACGACAAAAGAAACCGATATTTACGTCAGCCTGAACCTGGACGGAAACGGTGCGTGTGATATCTCGACAGGCATAGGATTCTTTGACCACATGCTTGAACAGATAGGAAAGCACGGAGGACTGGATCTGACCATAAAGGTCGAAGGAGACCTGCATGTCGACGAACATCATACAATCGAAGATACGGCAATTGCTCTCGGAGAAGCGTTATTAACGGCGTTGGGAGATAAACGCGGTATGGAGCGCTACGGTTATTCTTTGCCGATGGACGATTGCCTTTGCAGCGTGGCGCTTGACTTTGGAGGGCGGGCATGGCTCGTCTGGGATGCGGAATTCAGGCGGGAAAAGATTGGAGAGATGCCGACGGAAATGTTCCTGCATTTCTTCAAATCCCTGAGTGATGCCGCCAAAATGAATCTGAATATCAAAGCGGAAGGCGAAAATGAACATCATAAAGCGGAGGGAATATTCAAAGCGCTTGCCCGGGCGATTAAAATGGCGGTAAGGCGGGATGTGTATAAATACGATCTGCCCAGTACAAAAGGCGTATTATAGACCGGTCGCGCGCGGTGAGTAAGATCATCAATCTATAAAGACGGGAATTGCAAGATCTGCTTACGTCCTACGATCCGCTTTCATCCATTGTTTTCGCTATCTTATCAATATTCAGGCTGCGTGCGGAAGCATCAAATATATCGTGATAAACGCCATTCTGATGATATATTTCCTCGTGTGTTCCATGCTCGACCACATATCCTTCTTTTAATGTATATATACTATCCGAATCGATGATCTGTGAAATACTATGCGAGATCATGATCACAGTCCGGTTGCGCTTTATCGCATCCAGGCTGTTTTTTATCTGTTCAGTTGCTATCGCATCCAGGCTGGCTGTCGGTTCGTCAAGAAATATGATCGGCGGATTTTTAAGGAACATCCGGGCAATGGCAATACGTTGCTGCTGACCTCCGGATAACATTGATGCTTTTGATTCGAATTGTTCCGGCAACGCCATTACCTGATCGTAGATATATGCTTTGCGCGCGGCCTCCGCAACGTCTTCAAACGTTGCTTCAGGGCACCCATATCGTATGTTTTCTTCGATCGTACCATTAAATATATGATTTTTCTGCAATACAAGACCAATATGATCACGCAAATACTTTGTATCATATTCGCGCAGATCGACACCATCCAGTAAAATTATGCCACTATCAGGCTGATAAAATTTGTCAAGCAGGTTCACTATGGTACTTTTCCCGGCGCCCGATAATCCCACCAACGCTGTAATTTTATCACTCTCGATCATCATGTTCACATTGTGCAATGCTTTAACCCCATTCGGATAAGTAAAATCAACATTACGCAGTTCAAATGTGCCATGTATGGTTTCCGGCCGGAAGCCTCCGCTCTGTTCCGTTTCTCCGTCCGCATTCAGAATGTCAAAAAATCCTTCCGAATAAATCAGTGCGTCATTCATCTCATCATAAATACGATGCAACTGACGAATAGGAGCGGATACGTTACCAAATAACATAATATGAAACATGATTGCGCCTATGGTCATCTGTCCGCTCAGCACAAGGTATGCCGTAAGAATAATGATAAATACGACCCCGACCTGTTCTACAAAACTTTTCAGTCCGTCAAACAGAAAACTAACCTTGCGCGTTTGCATTTGATTATCAGTAAGTTGTTCCTGCAAAAGAGATTGTTTATCAGCTTCTATATTTTCACGGTTAAATGATTTGATCACATTTATCGATTCAATAATGCTCATTATACCCTGACTTTTTGTTTCACGATATTTGCGTCTCTGTATGCGCCATCCTTTTAACCTGCCTGCCTGCCTGTATGTTATATAAAAATATACGGGAACAATACATAGTGCGGTCAGTCCGACATAAAAGTTTGCATTAAACATCAGGACTAATGCAATGATCGAACCGGCGAACAGTGGTAATATATCAATAAAAAAATTCTGTACCA
>DOZP01000315.1:0-730 GCA_003517945.1 Porphyromonadaceae bacterium
GGAATGGCCCAAATGCTTACCGAAGATTTCGGAGGTAAAGTCCCGCCGGATATTGACGAGTTGCAAAAATTACCCGGCGTAGGGCGCAAGACTGCAAACGTGATTGCTTCCGTCGTGTTTAATAAGCCGGCCATGGCCGTTGATACCCACGTGTTTCGTGTTGCCAACCGGATCGGCCTGACCACAAACAGTAAAACTCCATTAGCTACGGAAAAAGAGTTAGTCGGATATATCCCCGAAAGGCTTATTGCCAAAGCGCATCACTGGCTGATCCTGCACGGCAGATACGTTTGTACGGCCCGCAACCCCCAATGCAAACAATGCGGGCTCGCTCCATGGTGCAAGCACTATGCAACCATTGACGGTTGATGCGCGATTCGATAAACGATTATTGCACATATCTTACTTCCGGAACAAGCAAGATACCGAATTTTTCATGTACGGCCCGGCGTATGGTTTCGGCAAATGTTGCGATTTCATCTCCGGTTGCGCCTCCATGATTCACAATGATCAGCGCCTGTTTTTCATAAATACCGGTATGCCCATCCCGTTTACCCTTGAATCCGCATTGTTCGATCAACCAACCGGCCGGAACTTTTACACGACCGTCCGCCAGCGGATATGAGGGGATCAGCGGATATTTTTCTTTTAATTCATTAAAATGCATCCCGGAGACTACCGGATTCATAAAAAAACTACCTGCATTACCTAATGCTCCGGGTTCCGGCAA
>DOZP01000315.1:770-1321 GCA_003517945.1 Porphyromonadaceae bacterium
TTTCCATAATCAAGCCTATACACGGGATCTTTCCGTAAACGGAGGTTTACATACGTCACGATATAAGGATCGCGGCCACTCTCCTTAAAAAAACTATGCCGGTAGCTGTAGCAACATTCTTCATTTGTAAAAATACGTTTTTCCAACGTAAACTGATTGCAGGCTTCTACGGTCTCAATCGCATCTTTTATTTCCACACCGTAAGCGCCGATATTTTGCACCGCGGCAGCGCCTGTTTCACCCGGTATATGGGAAAGGTTCTCTATCCCGCCCCACCCGTTCGAAACGGCATAAGCAACCACATCATCCCAATGTTCCGCCGCTCCCACACGCAACAAAACAGATGTTTCGGAATCTTCCGCCAACGAAAGACCTTTTATGGCCGAATGAAGGACGATCCCATTAAAATCATTTATAAACAACAGGTTACTCCCCTCGCCAATATGCAGGGAAAGGGATTCCTGAAAATACTCATCCCTCAATATCCGGTTCAATTCTTCTTCATTTTCATATTCCATAAACCAGCGGGTTTTAGCCGGAATATGAAACGT
>DOZP01000315.1:1387-2765 GCA_003517945.1 Porphyromonadaceae bacterium
CATCCTCTGTTATGATCACTTGATGAAAATCAATACTGACGTTCCAACAGCCACGCATCCTGGAAATTAGGAGCATACTTGGATTTGATGACGTCGCGGCTTCTGGCCGCATCGGCTTTACTGTCAAAACTGGTGACAATAACACGTAACATACCAAAATCATTTTCCGCAATGACAGGCATATACCCTTCGTCCGTCATACGTTCTTTCAATGAATAAGCATTCGTCCTGTTCTTAAAACTACCGATAACAACAGAATATTTTTTAAGATCCGACGCATCTTCGCCTTGTACAGGCTTCACTTTCTCCTGTCTGACAGACTCATATGAAATCTCTTCCGATGTCAACACCTCCGTGTCATCTTCTTCCTCCCATTCACTATTGTTTGATTGAGCCTGTTCATAAGCTGTCTTATAAGCGCTGCTCTTTGATTTGCAGGAGCCCAGTATAAATACACAGCATATTGCTGCTCCGAATAATAAAATCTTTTTCATACGTACACAAATTAATTTTTAACATTAAAGTAATATGGAACTCGCGATATTTATTCATCGCTTGCGGCGATTATTGTATCATACTCGTTTCATTTTGATCTATTTAATATAAATCAGTCACAAAGATAAATATTTTTATTTTTATAAAACAAATACTTTGAAGATTATTTCAATTCTTTGATACGTATATTACGGAATTTCACAGCCGATCCATGACCTAAAAAACCAATATGGCCCGATTTATTAAACAGACCGGGATGTTCTTTTTTGTCCATAGTCCCGTTTTTTGTCGCTTCCCCGATATCACCGTCAAGAATGACAGTACCGTTCAACGTAATTTTTATATGATTTCCATCCGCCACAATCTCCTGGGTATTCCATTCGCCAACCGGTTTAAGATAACCGCGTTTAGCCGGAATAATACCATAAACGGAGCCATGATACTGATATTCCTGCAGGTTTTTATAAACCGGATGCTCGCTGTCAAGTACCTGAATTTCCATACCCACATAGGCGGCATCTCCTTCAAGCGGCGTCCGTATGCCTACCCCGTTATTGGCCGCGGGAGTCAACTGAAATTCAAAACGATAAATAAAATTGGCATATTCTTTTTTAGTATACAGGTTTCCTCCGGATTTTGCATCTGCGGAAAGGGAGATGCATCCGCCTTCCGGTTTGTAGTCAACCAGATTGCCTGTCCACTCATGCATATTCGTTCCGTCAAAAAGAATTTTAAACCCTTCCTTCTGTTCCGCTTCCGAAAGTTGATAAGGTTCCGGGCGATCCAGTTCCTTTACATAGATATTACGATAATACACTTTACTCCCGTGCGCCTGTAGTTCGATTTGCTCTATGGGAGGAACAGGTTGCGAACGATCCCAGTA
>DOZP01000315.1:2785-3981 GCA_003517945.1 Porphyromonadaceae bacterium
CATTTTTATATAAAAGGTATTCCATTCGCCCAGTTTATTATCGGCTACCTTAAGGGGGTTGCGCGGATAAATCGTATTATTATATAGCCCTCCGGAACCAACCTGCGCTCCGACATTCACACGTGATGTATCCCATATCTGCACCTGGGGCGTTCCGCGAAGGTAAATACCGGCATCCGCTTCAGGCCCCGCCGGATCAAGTTTCCAGTCGACATACATTTCAAAATCGCCATATTGCTTTTCCGTACAGATATTATCTCCCTTGCCGTTAAACACCAGTTCTCCGTTTACGGCCGACCATCCCGAACGCATCACTTCGTCCGCTTTTGCCTGTGCGCTTTTCAACGCGGCCGGCTTCATCTTCTGCCGTTGGATCGGATTGGATACCAACCCCTTCCAACCTGCCAGGTCTTTTCCGTTAAAAATAGAAACAAATCCCGCCTCTTCCGGCATTTCGTCCAAATGTTTGCGGATTGCCTGCCGCTGGTAGTCCGCATCCGGATTATTCAGGGATAAGGCGGCTTTACCCAATAGATCTTTCACCTCTTTTCCGGTAAACGTTTTGTCAGCCAAAGCAATATTCATCACCGCCTGCGCCGCATTTTCCTTCAGCGCATTATTATCCAAAAATTCACCGGCATAGATCATTGCCGGGAAAGTTCCCGTTTGTCCGATATGTTTCAATATTTTATTTTTCTGCCCGTCCGTTTTTGCTACTTCCATTGCTTTACGCAAAAATATCAGGCGGTTGTCACCCGTCATTTTCGCATCGGATGCAAGCGTTACATAAGCATCTAAAGCGCGGTCAAAATAAGACGAGTTGGCTGAATTTTCGCAAATATCGTACAACGGTTCTTCCACTTCAAAGCCTTTCCATGCAAGCAATGCGTCAAAAGCGGCTTCTTTGGCAGGTCCGCTTTCCGTCGTAAACCCTTTCACAATCATATTCAGCGCATTATCTTCTCCTGTCGATGACAATACCGGATAATATAAATATTTCTTCGAATCACCGGCCTGTAACATCCGGCGGGTAATCATTTCAGTCTGCTCTGCGGGCGACATGGATGACATGGCCGAGATGACAGCCTGCTGTAACGGTTTCACAACAGCCGCTTCGGAGGTTTCCAGCAATCCGCACAAGATCACAAGGTCTTTTTCCGAAACAACATCTTTCAATACGTTATATGCCGTCATTT
>DOZP01000315.1:4076-4990 GCA_003517945.1 Porphyromonadaceae bacterium
ATTTCGCCGTCAAAAGAAGAAAGGACACTTTTTGCCAATGCTATGATCCGGGTATCCTCGCTTTGCAGCAATCCGGACAGTGCCGGAACGGCATCTTTATTCCCGATCTGAGCGAGTGCAATAGCGGCCGCCTGCTTGATATCTCCGTCAGAAAGATCCATTTGTTGCACCAATGTCTGAGTGCCGGTTTTTTCAACTCCGGTTTCAACCGTTTTCAGCATATCTCTTTTAGCAGGACATTGCGCTTCATTTCCAATCCAGTTCAACAGATTGATCTTTTCTTCTTTTCCCGCCTTGGGCAACATCTTAAACAGTTCGGTATACATTGTCTTATCCGCATAACCGGACGCATACCGCAATGCGGCATTCCGATAAGATATGTCAGGGTCTTTCAAGGCTGTTTTAAGCGCTTTCAGTTTGTCCGCCTGAGCAGCTAACATTATTTCAAGCGCAGCGATACGCATTTGTGCGGCGCCTGTTTTCGTTGCATTTTTAAAAAGATTCTGCGCAGCAAGGGAGGCTTCTTTCGTATCGCCCTGTTCATAGACCCTTCCTATCAATTGTATATATGCATCCGTTGCACCTGTTAAGTCATCCTTGTAGCCGGCCGCGGCCGCGGCGGCTGCCAGGTTCGGAAGCGATGACTTGGTTCCGGTTTTACCCAACGTTTTCAAAATAACACTTTTTGTCGTCACGTCGTCAGTATTCAGCATTGTTTTAAGCAATTCTTCCGTTCCCGCTATCGACGTAACGTCTCCCAATGCCTGGATAATATTGCGCTGCGCCTCTGCGGAGCGGGCATTACGCCTCATCAATGCCATTTGCAAGGCTTTAGCGGCAGCCTCTCCGCCAATCGAAGCAATTGTACATGCCGCAGGGCCACTCAATACATCATCCGTCAGGTATCCGGATAA
>DOZP01000315.1:5059-5276 GCA_003517945.1 Porphyromonadaceae bacterium
ACCTCATCTCCGGAAGCGTAATGCGCCAATCCGCTCAACGCATACTCGACCGCAGCATTATCACCTTGCCCCGGCGGATACATCATATTCACCAGGCTTTTAACGCCTTCCGCACCTGTAGCGCAAAGTTCTTTCATCAAACGATTATATCCGGACTGCTTTTCGGCCGGAAGTTGCGCCAACACATCGGCCACAATAGTAGAGGTCGTACGATTGG
>DOZP01000315.1:5294-10048 GCA_003517945.1 Porphyromonadaceae bacterium
AGTAAAACTATTTTTTTTCATATTGTTCATTCGTTTAAGCGTTTAATTATACATTTTATATGTTCCACGGCGCCCGCATCGGTTGATCTATCAGACTGTTTGCCGCTTCGTCGTTGATAAACTGCAATTTCACCGGGTCAAACGCAAGCGTACGATTCAACCGGAGGGCAACCGTACCCATATTGACAATTGTTGCCGAACGGAAACCGTTTCGTTCGTTCAGTGCAAACGGCTGACGCGTTTTTACACATTCTATAAAATCAACCTGCTGTTGCACCGGCTCGGGATAATCGGCCAGTTTCTTTTCCCATCCGGGTATATCACAAACAAAATTTTTATAGACATTACCTTTCGGACCTGCTATGTAAGGAGTATCCGGATTTCCGTAATCACCCCCCCACAACACGATCCGGCAACCGTCTTCATAGGTATAGGTGATGGATCTCCAGGTACCGACCGCATCAGGATGTTGTTGGGGCGCATCTATTTCTACTTTTACCGGGCTTGTTTCATCCTTTCCTAAAATATACTGAACGGGATCGATGTAATGTTGTCCCATATCACCCAGTCCTCCGCCGTCATAATCCCAGTATCCACGAAAAGTTTGATGTACGCGGTGGTGATTATAGGGTTTATAGGGTGCAGGCCCGAGCCACATATCATAATCAAGTTCCGACGGTACCGGTTCGGGATGCAAAGATTCTTTCCCTACCCAAAAGAATTTCCAGTTAAAACCGGTATATCCGCTTATCGTCACTTTGAGCGGCCAGCCAAGCATTCCGCTCTGCACCAGTTTCTTCAATGGTTGTACCGGCGTACCGAGCCCATAAAACGGATCCGCGAAACGAAACCAGGTATTCAGACGGAATATATTCCCATATCGTTTTACAGCCTCCATCACCCGTTTACCTTCGCCGATCGTACGGGTCATCGGTTTTTCACACCAGATATCCTTTCCCGCTTTGGCCGCTTCTACCGACATGATACCATGCCAATGCGGAGGCGTCGCAATATGCACAATATCAACATTCGGATCCCGTATCAGATCCCTGAAATCATGATATTCCGCAATTTTCTCGCGGACAAGCGCCCGCCCCAAAGCCAGATGATTTTTATCCACATCGCAAATAGCTACAAGACGGGTACCTCCATAATTCAAATGCCCGCGTCCCATACCACCGACGCCGATAATGCCTTTTGTTAACTGATCACTCGGAGCCACAAAACCTTTACCCAACACCTGACGAGGTACAATGGTAAACAAGGCAAACCCTCCCATCGTCTTAATAAAATTCCTTCGATTTGTTTTCATGTATTATGATTTGTTTATATAACAACGAATTACTAAAGTAAATTTCCACAAAGATAATGCAAACAGCCTGTAAAACAAAAAAGTCGTACATTTTTATTACGGCATTATCATCCGTAAACAGAAAAAAGGAACATCATCAGAATGACATCCCTCTCTTCTCTAAGATTTTTTATTTCAAAAATCAAAATCTATACACCCGCGGCTATTTTGTTTTTTATTCTTCTATTTAAACAACCGTGATACAACCTTATCCTTGGCTTTACCAATCCGATCCGGCATCCGGATCGGAACAAAAGATGCCTACCTTATCACCTTCCTGCCATAAAACCATCCAGGTTATCATTAATAATATAGAAAAAACAGCGATGACCGCGCATGTTATTTTTTTATTAAAAATAAAAGAATAATTACCTATCAATCTCATTGTGTTTATCATTCCTTTAATGTATTACACATAAAATAGTATCATACCATTTCGACTGACAAAAGTATTTTACTTCTCCGAAAGACACACTATATATTTCTCTACATTTTAAAGAATGCTATCATTCAACATGATAAATTCAAGTGTATACCGAGCATTACAAATGTAGACAGATACACACATACATTCTATACAAATCACTACAAGGTTGTAATAATATGCATCAAACCTGTATCTAAATAAGCAATCTCCGAAAAAGCCAACGACGAAAATCCTTATTGCATATGTTTCCGATATTAACATAAAATTCTGCTATGGACATTTTTAAAATACATCAAAAAAATATTTATCTTAAAGCCATTCAACTATGCCGTATTTTTTTTAATTATATAAAGTAATATAATTTGAAGTTTATCATTTTTTTTCTATTTTTGCCCTCGCAATACAAGCATTATTGTAACATGAACAAAGAGATATTATCCATCATACTTCTGTTTTTCTGCTCTTTCTTACACGCACAGGAAGACACAACTGTCGTATATTTAAATAACGAGGGGATGACACTTGACTCTCTTGAAATGATCGTAACTGACCCTAAAATATCATATAAAGAAAAAATGGATGTCTTTTACAAGTGTAACTACAAGAGGGATTCACAGCAGGAAAAACAAACACAGATCATAAACAAATTAATATCCGAAAGTAAAAGAAAAAAAGACAGTAACGGACTCCTGTATAATTATATTTATCTCGCAGATCTTTATAACGAATGGAATAACGAGGCGTTATTCAACATATATATAGATTCGGCTGATATTTATGCGGAAGATGCCGCGAATCCTTTAGCTTTGGCACGATATCATTACACGAAAGGGACGCAGGCCATCAATGTACCGTACGGAAGAAAAGAAGGATACAAACAGTTTGAAAAAGCGATTGATTATTATGATCAGACATCCCAGGAAACACAAACTATAAGTTACTACATATATAATATCTCCGTATATACGGCCAACCAACCGGATACCATATTTGCAAAGCGATTAATCGAAAAAGTAAAGAATCTCCTGCAGAAAGAATACTCCCCTTTTCTTGATTTTTCATTAAGCGCCATGAAATCGGATTTATACGACACGTATTTTGATATAACCCAGCAGGAATATATGCTTGATTCGGCCATTTTTTATGAAAAAAAACGTATCGGACTTTTTTATTCAAATGGAAACGATATACCCGATGAATTGGAAAACGATATTTTACAATCCTATCTGCTCATCGCCGAATACTGTTCTTCAAAAAAAGAGCCGAACTGGGATTACATACATGATTGCATAGAAAAAGCCAAATCAATGGGCTATACGGATGATTCTTACATCATGAGCCGGATAAAATATACAGAGGCCATTTCTTTGTTTGAGCAAAAAAAATACGACGAAGCCGAAATACAACTTATGGAAGCGGAAAACTATTTATTGCAGCAGATAAAAGAAGGCGGCGCAATGTATCCCCGGGAATCATTCTATTCCGACGAATCCGTATATGCCGATCTCCACAGTAAAATCTTATACTCGAAAGAAGATTACAAAATGGCTTTAAAATACAACCGGATCAAGAATGACCTGAAGCTAAAAATACGTAATATAGAAACGCACGAACTTGAGTATTTATACAATACGGAAAAAGAAGAACATAAAATCGAACAATTAAAAATCATAAACGCCAACCAGCTAAAATCAACCAGTATGCTGATACTGATTGCCCTCCTGCTTGTCACTGCAATTGTTTTGCTTTGGCTATGGTTTTATACTGCGAAGAAAAGTATAAAACGCCGCTCGGCTTTAATAAAAGCCGAAAAGGAGGAAGCGGAACTCAATCTTAAAATCAAAGAAGAGCAAGCGGTTAAAGCACAATTGGAAAAATATGAAGTGCTATCGGACTACCACATCAAAGAGATGGAACTGGACGGTAAAAACAAAGCGATGGAGCAACTATTGAAAGATAAAGAAATCCTTGACAGGCAAATAGAAGCTTATACGCAAAAAATAAATGAATATGAACGTATAAACGATAAAAGACAGGAGTCCGACAAGACGAATGAACCGCTGAATAAATTAGTCACAGAAGATATTGCCCGGTTGATTACCAAAAAACTACCGGATAAAAAAGACTATATCGAATCGCTGGGGCGCATTGACGAACAATATATTTCCGTACTTAAAAATGCTTATAACGGAAACCTCTCCGTACCTTATATAAAATATTGTGTATGCTTTGCCATAGGTATGGAAATCGGTGAAGTCTCGGAATGTTTTTCCATAGAGCAGGCATCTGTACATATGGTAAGATACAGATTAAAGAAAAAATTCGGATTAGATAACAATGACGATCTGGATGTCTTTCTTCGTAAGATGAATAACACATTATCATCCGCGAAAATGGTAAACGAACCCGGATCCGTCAGCAGATATTAAGTATGAAATATGAAAAAATATATCTGATTGTTTGTTTCTTCATATACCTGTTTCCTTACGTACCGATAAACTCCGCCCGACCTGAAAAAATATCCGACAAACCGAATCCTGATTCTGTTTACTTTCTGATAAACCAAAAAACAAGGCCGGATACCGAACATAACAGTAAAGAAATATATGATTACTTATACAGGTCGCTTTACTATTACGAACAACTCGGAAACCATCCGGATCTGGTAACCGATATAATCATAACTCTTACGGAAGAAGCGTCTATACGCGAAGATACATTATCTATCAAACAATTATTAGCGAAAGCCGAGAAACTGCAACAACAATCACCGGAAGATCACAAGTTAAATTTTGTCATAAACACGCTTTATTCCTTTTTTTATAAGGTAAAATATGACGAGATCCGGCATGAAATATTAATAGACTCTATGCTGCTGTATAATAACAGATCCGTAAAATCATACGAGTCGGGAAAATTAAACAATATGGACATGGATGCCTCTATCGGCCTTGTTTATACGCAAATAGTCGAATA
>DOZP01000315.1:10061-13085 GCA_003517945.1 Porphyromonadaceae bacterium
AAGAGCTTGCCGACGTCGAAAAGAACCTACTTTTGTACATCCGTATATCCTATGTGCAATCATTGGTCTATTGTGCCACGCTAAACATGCAACAGGCCGAATCACAGGCCGGTATAACAAACGATCTGATTGATAAATACCGAAAGTTCGGATACCAACAATTATATGCAGACAATTATGCCCTTCTGTGTAAAATAAATGAGGCGAAAGGAGATTATAAAAACGCATTAAAGTACGAAACGTTTAAAAGCAACTATGAACTTGAAATACACAACAATGAAATTAAGACAATCGAACTGCAAATCATAACAGAAGGGAAAGATGCCGAAGTGCTGGATCTTAAAACACAAAATGAATTTCACAAAAAACGTTCCGAACTTATTGCAACTATTTGTATACTCCTATTCATTACCATCGTCCTGCTGTTAGCGTATTTCTACGTAAAACGTAAAAACATGGAACAGCGTACGGCGCTCGAAAAAAAAGCAAAAGACGATGCCGAGTTAAAACTAAAATTAAAAAACGAACAAGCGGAAAAAGCATTATTTGAAAAATTTGAGGTACTATCCGATTTTCATTTTAAGGAAATGGAACTTATTGGAAAAAGTAAAGAATTGGAGGAATTGGAAGCGGAAAAAAGAATCCTTGATGAACAAGTCGAGCTTTTTGCACAAAAAACGACAGAATATGAAAACCTGATACATGCTCAGTATGATAGTTTAAAAGGACTTCCGGTATACGCAGTAATCAAGGAAGACTTGGAACAATTAATAAGCAAACATCTAAAAAACAAAAAAAAACACATTGAAAAACTTCGCAATTTAAACGAAACCTATATAAACCATATCAAAAACAAATACGAGGGCAACATATCCATACAATATATTAAATACTGCATATGCTTTACAATCGGCATGGAAATTGCAGAAGTTTCAGCCTGCTTTTTGATAGAACCGGCATCTGTACACGGGCTTCGTCACCGCCTGAAAAAAAAGTTCGGATTAGGCTCCGATGACAGTCTGGAATTATTTCTCGTTTCGGTACATGCTAATACTGTCTCAGTAAAAACGAGGGATTGATCCGCAAACATACGCCGATGGAATAATTCGTGTTGTTGCCAAAAGCGGAAGGCGCATAAACGCCCGTTCGCTGATCATACATCTTTCCCGATAAATAATAATAAGACTCAGCCTTAATTCCAAATGAAAAACCTTTGCTTAAAGGACGTATATAATCGGCGCCAACGTATAGCATTTTAGGATTTTCATAAAACATATTTTCTTCCTTTGTCGACACGGAACCATAAAACGCACTACCGAAAATCGGCATAAAATTCCCACAAGACCAATAGGAAGCCCTGATATTGAAATTCGATAGTTGTGCAGCCAGTTTAGTATAGTAACCGGTCCCTTTATCTAATGCAGATACGCGTCCTTTGGGAAAACTATAACCCGCCAGATCAAACTCCGCATTTATATACTTAAGCGCTTTACGGTTGATATTCCATGTGACTCCCGCCCCTATCGCACCGTTCATATTTGTTTGCACATCTTCGTTTGTCACATCGATTTCCCCTCCTCTATGCTGTGTCAAACCCTGTAATTGAAAATAGGCATGCAAAGGAGACTTCGGAGAATTGGCCATAAAACGGGCGGATACTCCGGCAACAAACGCCTCCTGTTTGGTATCCAAGTTATAAATATATGTCATCCAATCCACCCACGCGTCAAAAGTAACCCATTCCGAATTATATAAAAGTTGCAAACCGGTTTCCGGATCAGATGTCAGATTCAGTTCCGGATTATATAACGGCTCTATCAAACGATGGTTGGAGCCTCCGTAAATATCACCTAAAACAATATCAACATTTTTCGAAAGAGCAATATGGGCCCTGAAATAAGGTAATACATGCACATTATACGCATAATCCTGTCCGTTCCATGTAGATATTCCTTTATAAGCAAATGCCGGATACCGGGTGCTTCCCCAAAACCAAATGGAATGAATCCCGCCTTCTAATTTTAAATTCGCAAGAGGATAATAGGATGCCTTTAAGTGCAACCAAAATCCGGGTAACGTATATCCTTTTTGAACGGTTGAAGAAAATTCATTGTTTTTGAAAAAGGAAACATTATCTGCTTCCAGTGACAGTTGACCCTTGCGCAAAGTATCTATACGGCTATCGGACATATACAATTGGTCCGTCATTTGCGCACACAACTCTTTTCTGCCGGATAAAAAACACACGGCGAAACAGATCAGACATATATTAAATAAGCGTATTCTCACTTCCCACACTCTATCTTATCAGTCAACATGATCAATAACATGATGGCGAATGTCATCAATAACATGAAAAAGGCTACAAACTTAAAAAAAAATAATTTATGATCATGTCTTATTGTCAGAAAATTAAATCAAAAACACCCAAAGAGATGTTTTAAAACATCTTTTCGGGTCGTATCATATTAAATAATAACACTAATTTTACACTCAATTTAAATTTAAAACAGTCTCTATGAAGAATGAACAGACACTTTCCGGCCTGCTTTTGGCAGATTTCCAAAAAGTAGTTGACGGAAAAGAAACGAATCTTTGTGTGCTCACGAATAAAAACGGCTCCGAAATAACGGTTCTGAATTACGGAGCTAAAATCGTATCCATCATGGTTCCCGACAAAAACGGAAAATTAACGGATGTCGTAACCGGACACCAATCCATCGACGACTATCTGACATCCGAAGAACCGTATTTTGGCGCCGTATGCGGACGCTACGGAAACAGAATCGCCAAAGGGAGATTTTCGCTGGATGGCATTGTATATGATAAACTGGCGATAAACAACGGCCCCAACAGTTTGCATGGCGGAATCAAAGGTTTTAATGCCGTAGTCTGGGATATGAAACAAACGGATAATCAAACCGTAGCGTTAACCTACTCTTCGGCAGACGGCGAGGAAGGTTTTCCCGGCAAATTGGATACGACGATAACATACCGCCTCACGGATGATAATGAAGTTGTGAT
>DOZP01000315.1:13146-13928 GCA_003517945.1 Porphyromonadaceae bacterium
TTACTCACAATCAATGCGGATTATTATCTTCCGACAGACAATACGGCTATCCCCTACGGCCCGAAAGAACATGTAGACGGAACGCCGATGGATTTCCGCCAGCCTCACGAAGTCGGCGAACGCATAAACGACGATTTCGAGCCGCTTCTATTCGGTAAAGGTTATGACCATACATATATATTAAACAAAACGGAAAATGAACTTTCGTTCTGCGCACGCTGCATATCTCCAAAAACAGGGATCATAATGGATACATATACCACAGAACCCGGAGTTCAACTCTATACGGGCAACTGGATGACCGGTAATTTAAAGGGAAAAAACGGACAACGTTATCCCGAAAAGGCCGCGCTATGTCTGGAAACACAACATTTTCCCGATAGCCCGAATAAACCGGAATATCCCTCGACCACCCTCCGCCCCGGAGAAGTTTTTGAAAGTCAGACCGTATATTCGTTTTCAATCGAAGAATAGTATAAAAGGAAATATAAACTAAAAAAATTATTTAAACTTATTAACCATGACACAAGAAAAAAAACAAAACTATCTGCTACCAATAATTATTATGGTATTCTTGTTTGGTATGATCTCGTTCGTTACCAACCTGGCAGCCCCTATGGGGAAAATATTAACGACCCAATTTGATGTTTCTCCGGCGATGGGATTGCTGGGTAACCTGGCTAATTTTATCGCTTACGCTGTGATGGGTATCCCGGGCGGAATCATGCTTGAAAGATTAGGATATAAGAAAACGGCTTTGACCGCGATCATTATCGGTATCG
>DOZP01000315.1:13969-14246 GCA_003517945.1 Porphyromonadaceae bacterium
TTCTCAATGTGCTTACTAAACATGGTGGTTAATCCTATGCTGAATACGCTCGGCGGAGGTGGTAATAAAGGCAACCAGTTGATTCAGGTTGGTGGCTCTTTCAACTCCGTAATGGGAACGTTAACTCCGATGTTTGTGGGTGTTCTTGTAGGTGAAATCACTAAGTCAACAAGTATTGCCGATGTTTATCCTGTACTTTATATTGCTATGGGCGTATTCGCTTTCGCATTCATTGTATTATCCATCTCAAGATTACCGGAACCTCATTCCGAAAAAG
>DOZP01000040.1 GCA_003517945.1 Porphyromonadaceae bacterium
CCAATGCATCATCATTCAGCGTATAATGGCAAAAAGACAAAATGCTCTCGACCGTACCTGCCGGCACGCGATCAATCACATACTTAAAATGACGCAGGTTGAGATTGGTAATGCCGACATGTTTTACAATTCCTTTCTGCCGCAATTCCGCCAAGGCGGGAAGCGTCTCTTGACAGACCTGTTCCAGATCGGCAAACTCAATATCATGAATATTGATCAAATCAATATAACCGACATTCAACCGCTCCATACTTTCATATACGCTTTCTGTCGCCTTCCCCGCAGAATAATCCCAGTAGTTCTTCCCGTCTTTGCCATAGCGCCCGACTTTGGTAGAAAGATAGTATCGGTTCCTGTCGATCGTTTTCAACGCCTTGCCCAAAACGATTTCCGCTTTCAGATGCCCGTAATAAGGAGAAACATCAATAAAATTAATTCCATGATCAACTGCGGTATGAACCGCTTCAATACCGGTCTCTTCTTTTAATGAATGAAAAACGCCTCCTAACGAAGATGCTCCGAAACTTATATTCGACACTTTCATGCCTGTTTTTCCGATTTCCCTGTATATCATATTTTATCAATTAATTTTTAGTACAAACGAAATAGTATCAGGTCTTTCATTTTCCGGCAACTCCACAAGCAACCCGTCTTCACTTCTCCGGTAACGAATCTCACTGTTACTTCCTATCATCTCCACCGAGCTAATTTCGCCGTCAAACAACGAACTTTTATCGGACAGGGATTTGATATTTACTTTTCCATCCTCCGGCCAGGCCAGGATATGAGCATATAAAGTATTATCTTTCACGACAAAACGTATGTCTTCCGAAGTATACGGTTTATGCTTTCCTTCATTAAAACCCTGCGCTTGCAAAGGGTTTGAGGCTTCGGCAACGGGTCCTTCCCCGAAAATCTTCCAGGGCCTGGTGCCGAAAACACTTTCTTTGTTTATATCCATCCATGCGGCAATATCTTCCAATATAGCTTCTTCTTTGTCATCGATCGTACCGTCTCCGCGCATAGGTACGCTTAGTAACATATTTCCGTTCTTACTGATGATGTCAATCAGCATGTGAACAACCGTTTGGGCGGACTTATACCTGTCATTGTCGTAAACAGACCTTTCATAATGCCAATGCCCAAGACAGGTACAGGTCTGCCACGGCTTTTCCTGTATTTCATCAGGGACACCTTTTTCCACATCCCATACCAGACATTCCTTTTGTTCATCGGTCAGTATTTTTGCAAACATAACCGCTTCGTTCGTTCCGTTATTTTCTTTTACGCTTTTATTATAAAAATGCGCCGAAACACGCAGTCCCGCGTCACTGACCGGCCACAGAGGCATGCCGGTATCGTCATAGTAGATCAGATCCGGGTTGTACTTGTTTATCATGTCAACGTTGCGGTCAAAAAAGTTCATGCAATAATCTTCGGTCGGGACAGACGCTCCGTTTTCCCATCCCCATTGGCTATGTATACGACTCGTTTTTTCACTCTCCTCGCTCAACGGATGATGCTGAGCGTACAATTCCTGCGGATCGTATTTTTCCCACCACAAACCTTTTCCGTCCGCTTTAGTCAGTTTTCCGTCATAAGGAACACCCGCCTTCGGACCTTCTTTGTCCGAACGCTGAGAAGTTTCATACCATGTCCATGCATGAGCGGAATGTATGCTAACGCCAAAATACAGATTATTAGCCCTGGCCGCTTGNNCCAATATTTACGGAATTCCATTTGTGATACTTACTATTCCACAAATCAAAATTATCGTGATGATTTCCCAATGTGAAGAAATATTTCGCACCGACCCGCTTATACAATGCCATCAATCGATCCGGATCCCACTTATCCGCCTTCCAGCTATTTATTACATCCTTGAATCCGAACTCAGACGGATGCCCGTAGTTCTCCACATGCCATTTATATTGATGGCTGCCTTCATCATACATACCACGTGCATACCAGTCTCCCTGTTCCGGCTGACACTGTGGCCCCCAATGCGCCCATATTCCGAATTTGGAATCCCTGAACCAGTCCGGAGCCTGTTCATATTGCGAAAGAGATTCCCATGTCGGCTGATACGGCCCTTCCATCATGGTTTCATGCTTTGGAGTACATGCCGTACACACACAGCAAACCACTACGATCAATACTACACTTAATTTTTTCATCTTTTGTTCCATCTATCTTTCATTATTATTAATTATATCCTTCCTGGGGTTTCAGATTCTTATTAATATTCAATTCGCTTTGTGGAATCGGGAAATACCGGTTATGAGACGCCCATGTACGTTTCTCAAACTGATAATACATATTTTCGTCAACAGGCGAAGCGGAAGATCCGCTACCTCTGTAATTAGGAGCGTCGGGATCGTCGGAGAGCTTAACCCCCGTAAACGTATGATTTAATTCTTCCATAGCTATATTCCAACGAAGCACATCAAAATAACGGAATCCCTCGAAAGCAAGTTCAACACGCCTTTCTTTACGGACGGCAATCCTTAACTGCTCCTGGGAAGCTACTTCGGAAAGCTGGATTGACGGAAGATTTACACGCTTCCTGATATCATTGATTGTCAAATCCAGCAATTGTTGTGTC
>DOZP01000188.1 GCA_003517945.1 Porphyromonadaceae bacterium
ACCCAATACCAACATCCGCCCCATGCGCCGGCGCCGTCACCACCTTCCGACCAGGCAAGCACCATCTCTGTGTCCGTCAAACTGATAATGTCATAACTGTACACAGGCCCTTCGCCCTGATTCTGCGCTCTACCGCATAGAACTGTTGCTGATGAGGTATTTAATTTACCGATAGCCCAAGTCGTTCCGTCAGCGGCGCTTGTTTTCGTTTTGCTCATGTCGAAACTGAATGTACCGGACTGTATAGAGCCGTCGCTTCTATGCTTCACAAGGGTCGCTCCGCTTGCCGAAAATGTCAACGTGGCCCCTTCGCCTTCTCCGGGAGCTATTTCTTCCATTCTGCCGATAGGTTCTCCATACCAGGCCGGCTGTTTGTCGGCCAGATAACCGCCGTTACCCCAGACCCAATTCTTGCTGCCGTCCCACGTCCAGACTTTCTCGCCTGTTCCGCAGAAAAGTTCCCATTCGGGTGCTACGTCATAACAGGCTTCTACGGTAACCGGGAAGGATACCGGAGGCAACATGGTGCCGTCGGCATTCAACACATTGACTTCTACCGTAAAGTCGCCGGGCACGACAAATCCCTGAAACATACCGTTTGTACCCACAAATGTTCCCAAGCCGTGCTTGAAAGATGTTACACAAGGCGCTAAGCCTTCGCTGCTCACCTGAATATAATTGCTTTTCTTTCCGTCGCGTACGACAGCTTCGACCGTTACCTTTGCTCTTACGTCGGCTTCCGTAACGGCCCCTTTCATCACGTCCCGGTTTTCGACCGGTTCGCATGAACCGAAAGAAATTAAGCCCATTATAGCAATAACAACTATTCCTAAGATTTTTTTCATCTCTCTTTCGTTTTAATTTGATAATTCATATAGATTTAATTCGCATAAGAAGAGAATACTGCTTCACTACCTTCCCAACCTGCGTTTTGCTTTAATGCTCCATCAGCCAACTCAATCTCTCCCTGAGGAATCATAAAGAAGCCTTTGGTAGCCTGATAGCGGGCAGCCACATCGCCGGCGCCTCCCTGCGGTTTGATGGTAGTCCGGATACCTCCGTTGTAAATAGGTGTATTATACATACTGCTTAACGCTTGTTCCGCAATGCCCCAGCGGCGTATATCGCCCCAGCGTAATCCTTCGAAAGCCAACTCATAGCGTCGTTCTTTGCGCAAAGCCTCTTCGCTGTATGCCACCGCAGGCAGTCCGACCCGTTGACGCACGGCATTCATTCCGTCTGCCGTTTTGGTTATTTCCGAATGCATCAAAAGAATATCGGCATAACGAAGCAATGCCACATCGCTTGCATTACCACATTGAAAATCATCGCCCGGATAGCCTTCGTATGCCGTTGAACTGAAAAACGAATTGAAAAGCGCCGCAGGATCACCTCCTTTACCATAAGCTACGACCGGCGAAATTTTCTTTTGCCACAATCCGGTTTCTTCCATTTGATTATCGCCCCCGTACTCATATCCTTCTCCTTCTTCCGCTACGTTGTAGATAGACGCTTTGCGCCGTATATCATCCGGCTCATCGGCGACCCATTGATCCCACAATACGGTACTAACGGTTCCCATACCCCAGCCTTGACCTATCGGGAAGACGGTTTCATAGCGATTAGCCTGTCCGTTATTGCGGATGCCGAAGTATAGCGCTATTTGGTTGGTAAAACGTAACAGATCTCCATTCCAGGAACTCAAACCGAAATGTTTAACCACAAACATGTGTTCCGGATTGTGTCCGTCTAAGATCCAGGTCGGCGCGTCTGCGGCAAATGGGTAATCGGGTTTTGTTACACTGTTGGTATAGGGCCACAGCGAACGGTAGTCAGCCGCTAATTGATGTCCCGAATGGTCTATGCAGTCTTTCAGCGCTGCGGCAACTTGTTCGGCGGTTACTTCCCCTTCGTTGGTAGGCAGAGCGGTCTTTCCGTAAAATCCGGTGTAGAACAGCCATACGCGAGCCAACATACCGGCAGCAACCCATTTGGTAACGGTACCGCTCGGATGCGTATTCCATTGTACGGAGGGCATCGCATTGTAGGCTTCCCACAAGTCTGTGCCGATTTGTTTAAAGATTTCTTCCTGCGACGATTGTGCAGGCGACTCCATGGCTTCTTCTACATTAGCCGGCGCCGCTGTCATCAAAGGCACGTCGCCTAAAAATTGAACCAGTTCAAAATAAAAATAGGAACGCAACACTTTGGCTTCGCCTAATTTCTGATTTTTTACGTCTCCGTCTTCCATCGTTTCCAATGCGGTAATAGCCGCTGTAGAGCGAGACACTCCCAGGTAATGATCCCTCCAAAAGGAAAGGAACTGATTGCGATCCGTATATAACAGATGGTTGACGGCCTGCATACCTCTGTCATTGGTTCCACCACCGCCAAACCGGTCATCCGAGGCAATCTCGGCATTCAGAAAATAAGAGACGCTGGGGTTCGCATCCATAATCAGATTCATCACGCCATATACGCCGGTAAGCATCTGATCGGCGTCTTCTTCCGTCCGCGGAAACGTTTCCGAATTTTTAGTCGTATAACTTTGCGTATCTAAAAAATCTTCACAACCGAATAAAGAGGGAAGTAAAGCTGTGATTGCTATTAAATAAACTATTTTTTTCATAGATCTTACAAATTAAAAGGTTAAATCACATCCTATCAGAAATGTTTTTGCTGCCGGATACATACCCAGGTCAATATGGGAAGCCCATCTGATATTATCGTCACCCGAATAACCGTTTTCAGGATCTACACCCGAATAACCGGTGAAAGTGAACAGATTCTGAGCGGAAACATAAATACGCGCTTGTCCCAACGGCAACCGGGGTATCAATCGTTTGAAGTCGTAACCCAATGTGATGTTTTGGATTCTTACATGATCTCCTTTTTCAAAATAAAGGTCGGAAATCAACATATAGTTGGGGCGGTTGCCGGTTGTCAGGCGGGGCCATTTATTGGAAGTGCCTTCGCCCGTCCAACGTTGAAACACATCGGTCGTATAGTTTTCGAATTGACTGTCGGAGAACCGGCGATACGATTTGGCAATTAAATAACCGAAAGAGCCATTGGCTGTTACACCCAAGTCAAAACCTTTGTATCCCAGGTTGAGCGAGAAACCAAGCGTAGTGGGCGCGATACTGTTGCCGATATTGGTCCGGTCGTTGTCGTCGATCTTTCCATCCGGTCCGGTTTTTTTCCCATTCGCATCTACGGGGCCAAATAAATCTTGGAAACGAACGTCTCCCGGCTGCGCAGTGGAACCGGTGGCTGCATTGTATGCGTCTGCTTCGGCTTGATTCTGCAGAATACCGTCTGTTTTATACGCATAGAAGTAACCCATAGGTTGACCTTCTTCCAACCGGTAAATAAAGGTAGTTCCCTGACTCAACAGATCGGAAGGTCCGTTTATAAAGGCAGGTCCGCTTTCTTCGTCGGCTCCATTCTCAATATTCGTTACTTCGTTTTTGTTATAAGAACCGTTCAGGTTTATACCATACGTAAAATCGCCAATCTGGTCGTTCCAGGTCAACGCCAATTCTACTCCTTGATTTCGAACCGCCCCCGCATTCATATTCGGAGCGTCGAACCCCCAGGTCGAACTGATGGGAGCCGGCAACAACCAGTCTTTCGTCTCACGTAGATAATAATTAAAGGTAAGTCCCAAGCGGCTCCTTAAGAAACGCATATCCAGTCCTATGTCCGTCATTTGCTGGGTTTCCCAGGTAATATCCGGATTTTGAAGAACGCCGGCAATAATACCCGTAGCCTGAGTTCCCTCTTG
>DOZP01000062.1:0-6421 GCA_003517945.1 Porphyromonadaceae bacterium
CGAATGGTCTGATAAGTTAAAACAACTACATTCAATCATAAAAAAGAATGAATATCGGGAAGAGGCAAAAAAACTGATTTTTGAGCTTCATCAAATGGTTTATGTTTCTGAAATGTCAGGTATAGATAGTACTACATTCGAAGATAAATTATGGAATGACATGGATGAAGAAACTGCGAGAAAGGCTGTTAATAAGAAAGGGCGAACGGTTCTTTATGGAATCTGGCATTCAACTCGAATTGAGGATATTACAATGAATTTACTGGTTGCCGGAACAGATCAGATAGTTGAAAAAAATAACTGGCTCTCGAAAATCAACTCCCCAATCCGGCATACCGGTAATTCTCTGAATACAAATGAAATTCTGCATTTGTCTTCACTTATACATATAGAAGAACTCAAAGCATATAGGATTGCCGTAGGACGAAATACGGAACACATTATCCGCAAATTGAGTAATGGAGAAATGAAACGTAAGGTGTGTAAAGAAAACCTGCAACGGATTCTGGATGAAAAAGCGGTTGAAAACGTAGATTCCGCAAACTGGCTGATTGACTTCTGGGGCAGAAAAGATGTTGCCGGCATAATATTGATGCCCTGTTTACGGCATCAGCTTGTACATTTGAATGAATCAATGGAAGTTAAAAACAAGAAGCCTGTCCGGAAGGATCAGGAAAGATAATCGGCTCATTTAATTTTTTTATTACGTCAACTACATAGTCTGTTTTTCTTATTTTACAAAACTTCCCTTCTTTCGAAACATAACAGACGCTGCCGGGTTTCCCGGACGAAACATTCGGATAAGGTTATTTCCGTTTAAAACCCTATTTTTGCAATACCGATTCTATTCATGATTAAAAATAATTAAAGTGATGCCTATGAAAACAAGAAACATTTTTATGCTCTGTCTGGCGCTGATTGCCGCCTTGCATGCGAAAGCACAATATACATTTGAAAAACCGCTTTATGGCGCTGCCTACTACCATGAGTATATGCCCAACGACCGGTTGGACGAAGATATCCGGCTGATGAAAAATGCCGGACTCACCGTAGTCCGTGTAGGCGAATCCACCTGGGGCGTTTTTGAACCGCAGGAAGGCGTTTTTGAATTTGAATGGATGGACCGTATTATTGATAAAATGCACGAGGCGGGCATTCAGGTCATATTGGGAACACCCACCTACTCAATCCCCGCTTGGCTTGCCTACAAGCATCCCGAAGTGCTGGCCGAACATCAGCGTGGCAATAAAGCCTATTACGGGATTCGTCAGAATATTGATTTTACCAACCCCACCTTTAAATATTACAGCGAGCGCATCATCCGGAAACTGATGGAAAGGTATGCCCAACATCCTGGCGTTATCGGTTATCAGGTAGATAACGAAACCGAATCGCGCGGCGTGAACAATCGCGATTACTTCATCGGGTTCAGGAATTATATCAAAGGCAAATTCAACAATAACCTCGACCTGCTGACCAAAGAATGGGGTATGAATTACTGGGGCATGAACATCAATACCTGGGAAGAGTTCTATACGCGCGACGGGGTGACCAATCCTTCTTACAAGAATGAGTGGGAACGGTATAATAGAAAGCAGGTAGCCGATTTTCTGAACTGGCAATGCGATATTGTAAACGAGTATAAACGCAAAGACCAGTTTGTAACCCACTGTTTTATGCCCGCATTCCACAACATCGACCAGGTAGAAAGTTTCCGGCAGATGCAATACCCGGCCATTAATGTTTACCACGATGTACAGGATAAGCAGGACGGCCAGTACATCGCCTATGCCGGCGATTTCGTTCGGACCGTAGCCCGCAACAACTATATTGTTATGGAAACCAACGCCCAGGGCATTGGCTGGGACGCCAGGGGCCAATATCCGCCTTACGACAACCAACTACGTCAAAACGTGTACGGGCATTATGCTTCCGGCGCCAATATGGTAGAATACTGGCATTGGTCGACCCTTCACTACGGACAGGAAACGTATTGGCGGGGCGTGCTGGGGCACGACCTTCAACCCAACCGCATATACAACGAATTCAAGACGACGGCCGAAGAGCTGAAGAAGATCGGTAGCCGCATCGTGGATCTGAAAAAGAAAAACAAAGTAGCTATTCTGTACAGTCACGATTCTTACCATGCCCTCGGATTCATGCCTTATACCTACAAAAGCAATTATCCCATCGATATGGTACACAAGGCGTTGTATTTCCAGAACATAGAAACCGATATTATTCCCTGCGATAAGCTGACCGATTTCAGTTCCTACGCCATGCTGGTAATACCTCCCCTTTATGTAGCGACAGACGAACTGCTGGCGGCAATCGACCAATTCGTGAAATCCGGCGGACATGTGGTGATGATGCATAAAAGCGGATACTGCAACGAACATTCGGCGGTCAGAGCGACATTTGCGCCGGGTCCGTTACGCAACGCCTGCGGTTTCTATTATCAGGAGTACTCAACAATCAGCAACATGAAGCTGAAAGATAATCCGTTTCAGTTGGAAGATACCAATCAGATAAGCGACTGGTATGAGTTCCTGATTCCCGAAACAGCCACGCCGTTGGCTTATGCGGAACATCCCTTTTTCGGTAAATGGCCTGTCATCACTGAAAATAAGTATGGTAAAGGCAAACTGACCTATATCGGAACATATCCTTCGCAGGAACTGCTGGATGCCGTTGTGAAAAAAGTAGCCGGAGAGGCGGGCGTCATATCGTCCGCACACCGGATGTTTCCCATTATTCAACGCTCAGGGGTGAATAAACAGGGCAAAAACATTTGCTATCTGTTCAACTACAGCAGTGAAACGCAGGAACTGACATACACTGATCCGGAGGCCCTGGAACTGATATCCGGCAAGACCGTGAAAAAGGGAGATAACCTGAAGCTGGAGCCGTGGGATGTACTTATCATGGAAGAAAAATAACCCGTTACAAACTAATTAATGACATAAAAAATTTGAATCATGAGAATTCTTGCAATCACAGTTTTACTCTGTATATCGTTCGGCGGTTACACCCAAACTTTTACCCTGCAATCGCCCGACGGGCAAATCACGTTGGAGGTCAACCTGTCCGGAGAGCTTTCTTATAACGTTTCCTACAAAGGTAATCAAGTAATAAATACCTCGCCCCTGGGCTTCGAGTTCCGGGGCGAGCCCGCCATGTGTAGCGGCTTTACCTTACTAAATACACCCGGGTTCGTTTTGCAGCGCGACTCTTGGGAGCCCGTAATAAAGAACAAACACGCCCGCATTGACATGCAGTGGAACGAAATCCATTTCGACCTGATCGAAAAAGAAGGCGAAAAACGCCGGATGGATCTCTTTTTCAGGGCTTACAACGAGGGTGTGGCCTTCCGCTACCGGCTGTATGGCAGCAAGACCATTGGCAACAGGTCCATCAGCCGCGAAGTGACCGGGTTCTCTGTGCCTTCTCATTCCCAGGCGTGGGTAGCCGAGTACAAACCGCCGTATACATCCAGCCAGGAAAGCGAATTCAATAAACGTTCCGTAACCGGATTAACGGCTCAGACCGTAGCAGGGCTTCCCCTACTGGTAGAAGTGGACAAGCAGAACTACCTCGCGATCACCGAAGCGAATATAGACGATTATCCGGGATTCTACATCGGCCGTACGACCGACGCTGCCGAAGGGCAGGTATTACTTACCACCAAGCTATCCCCGCTTCCGGGCGAAAACGAAGAGGGTATCAAAGCCCGTTTCTCCGACAAAATATACACTCCCTGGCGGGTGGTGATGATCGGTGATAATCCCGGACGCTTCATCGAGTCTGAAATCGTTCAGTCCCTCAATCCGCCTTGCGCCATTGAAAATCCTTCATGGATACAACCCGGCATTTGCGCATGGGATCACTGGTGGAGCGGAGAAGTGAAAATGGAAATGCCCGTTATCAAGGAATACATTGATTTTGCCGCCACGCAGGGATGGCCTTATATGCTCATTGACTGGCAGTGGTATGGACCATTCAACCGGCCCGAGGCCGACATTACCCAACCCGCGCCCCAACTCGATATGCCCGAAATACTGGCCTACGCGCGCGCCCGCAACGTACGTATCTGGTTATGGCTGTACAACACGGATGCCAACCGCAACAACGCTTTCGAAGAGGCATTCGCCCTGTATCAGCAATGGGGCATTGCCGGCGTAAAAATAGATTTCATGGACCGCGACGATCAGGAAATGGTGAACTGGTATCGTAAAATCATCAAAAAAGCGGCGCAACACAAGCTGATGGTAAACTTCCACGGCGCCTATAAACCCGACGGCATAGAACGCACCTATCCCAACATGATCACCCGGGAAGGCCTGTTGGGTGAGGAGTATTCCAAGTTTTCCGACCGCATTATCCCTGCCCACAATGTTACCCTTCCTTTTACGCGCATGTTGGCCGGGCCTATGGACTACACCCCCGGCGGTTTTCTGAATGTTACCCCCGGACAGTTTAAGCAACAATCGCCCACCCTGATCATGAATACACGGTGTGCCGAACTCTCCAAGTTTGTTATTTACGAAAGTCCCCTTACTGTTTTCTGCGATCACCCTAAGCATGTTTTAGGCCAACCCGGGAGCGATTTCCTCCGTATCGTGCCTACCACATGGGACGATACCCGCTTTGTAGACGGTTATCCGGGTGAGTTTATCGTGCTGGCCAAGCGTTCGGGTAAAGCGTGGTTCCTGGGAGCCATGAACAACGATGCCATGCGTACCGTCACCATCCCTACCGGTTTCCTGTCTGCCGGCAAATATGAGTTGGAATACTGGGAAGACGCGAAAGACGCCGCGAAAAATCCTGCAAAGCTCCGGAAAAAGCGCATGGTAGTACAAGCCGGAAAGCCGATAAAAATACAAATGGCAAGCGGCGGAGGATACGTGGCCGTGCTTAAACCATTATAAATCATTCTTAATAGTATACAAGTATGAAAAAAAATGTGACATCTTTTTTTATCGTTTGCCGTATGTCCTCCTCCCGGGAAAATCACCCTTTTTGAGTTACTGCCAACTACAAAAACATAGTCATATAGACCGGAATATAATCAATGCCATTTTCTCTCTTAAAATCCTTTGTATATATCAAATATTTATTCATTATACGATCGGAGAATTTGACACAGAATTCGTCTAATGATTTGTGAGACTTGTACCCCGAGGATTTTACCTCGATAGGAGACACCTTATGCTTATCAGCAATGATAAAATCAATCTCATAATACTTTTTACCTTCGGCGTATGGAATGGTATGATAGAATAGATTCTTGCCTGCAGCCTTCAGCATTTGGGCGATAACATTCTCGTATACATATCCTAAATTAGTACTAAGTTTATCGTTTAGTAACTTATTGTATATACTATTTTCCGTATAATCGCTATCCATAAATGCAAGCGTAACAAACAAACCCGTATCTGATGCGTACATTTTGAAGTATTCTTCATTTTTTGTCAGAGCTAAGCCTGCGTTTGGGTCATCCGCATGGAACGCAATGTTAGCTGTCATCGAATCCTCCATATCTTTTACGATGTTTATTACCCTTTCTACTTTCTCATCCGGAATAGCTTTGCCTACCTGGTAGCGTAATGTATTCCTGCTTAACTGGGCTGGTATTGCGTCATACATCGCTTTTGCTCTTCCGGAATCATCAATCTTTCCAAAATCTTCTTCATATAAAGCAATGATGTCTCGCTTTGCCAAATCGACAGCCGAAAAATTATTCGTTTTGATATATGCAGCTACAGCTTGTGGCATTCCTCCCACGAGCATATACAGACGAAAATCTCGCATAAGTTTACGGTGAACAGCATCTCCTAATGACATCTTCTTTTCAAAAGCAGTACGCAATAGTGGAATAGTCGCCGTATCGCCGAGTGCCCATCTGAACTCCTCATAATCCATAGGGTACATATTTACTTTTGTCTCTTCGCTTGGGATAATGATATTGCGACTCTTCGAGCGGACAGATATTAATGAACCCGTCTCTATATAATCATATCGATGATCTTTCACCAGATGCTTGATAGCTTGCCTTGCGAGAGGTTGTAACTGCACCTCGTCAAATATAATAACCGATTCTCTTTCATGTAATTGCACTTGATAGATAAATTGCAATCTAAGGAACAGATAATTCAAATCCGAAATATCATTAAACAAATCACTTACCTCCTTAGATACTTTTGAAAAGTCTATCAGAATGTATGATTTATACTCATTGCGGGCAAATTCCTCCGCTATTGTAGACTTTCCAATACGACGTGCTCCTTGTATCAGTAAAGCTGTATCACCATTACGCCCGGATTTCCATTTTAGCATGGTGTCGTACATTTTTCTCTTGAAATAGATTGTGTTATCTTCCATTAATTACAATTTTATTAGCAAATATACTCTTTACATTTAG
>DOZP01000062.1:6449-9488 GCA_003517945.1 Porphyromonadaceae bacterium
CGTTATCCACCACTTCTTTCAATTACTTAGCCCAAAATAATATTACAAAACGAACTGCACGTTTAATCTAAAAATAAAGTTTATGATAAAGAGAACATTCACTCTATTCGTTTATATTTGTACCGGCTTAGCATGTACAACAAATTATAAACCCATGAAACGAATTTTTAAAATAGTCCTCCTGCTTTTGGGTGCCACCTGCGCCGGCGCACAGGTGGTTCGCGACTGGGAGAACCCGGCTGTGATCGGTATCAACAAAGAGCATTACCATGCCACCCTTACGTTGCCATCTAAAAAGGCCGATTGCAGGGAAATCGTATCATTAAATGGCAACTGGCGATTCAAATGGTCTCCTAATCCTGAAAGTCGTCCGATAGACTTTTATAAAAATGAGTTCAACACCGGCGGATGGGATATGATCGTAGTGCCGGGATCGTGGCAATTACAGGGTTATGGCAAACCCATCTATTCAAACATAAACTATCCTTTTCAGAAAGACGAGCCTAAAGTCACAAGTGAACCACCCGTTGAATATTACAGTTATGAGAACAGGAATCCTGTCGGTTCGTATGTGACAACGTTCGAGGTTCGGCCTGAAATGAAAGATAAACGCCTGTATCTTCACTTCGAGGGTGTAAAATCGGCTATGTATGTTTGGGTGAACGGGAAAAAGGTCGGGTACAGCCAGAATTCTATGTCGCCTGCCGAATTCTATGTGACCGATTTTGTGCAAACAGGGACAAATCGTTTGGCGGTAGAAGTATACAGGTGGTCGGATGGAAGCTATCTGGAAGATCAGGATATGTGGCGGCTAAGCGGAATATTCAGGCCGGTAGAATTATGGGTACGCCCGCAGACACACATCAGAGATTATATGTTCGGCACCGGTTTGTCGGACGATATGCATTCGGCGACATTTGAAGCAAAGGTCCGGGTAAGAAACCAAACCAGCCGGAAGGCGAAAGACCTGACACTGGAAGTAAATCTTACCGGACAGGATAAGAAAGGAAATAAGATCAATAAAAAAATGACAGCTCCGGTAAGCACGCTTCAGGCCTTTTCGGAAAAGAGCGTTGCACTGTCCGGAATGATCGAAGAACCTCAATTATGGTCGGCCGAGAAACCCTGTTTATATGAGGTGAATATAAAGCTACTGAAGAAAAATGAGGTGCTCGAATCTTTTGACTATCACTGGGGCGTGCGAAAAATAGAAATCGTAGGAGATGTATTCAAAATCAACGGAAAAGCCATCAAGCTAAAAGGGGTCAACCGGCATGACTACCATCCGCGTACCGGATTCTTTGTCGATCCTCAAACAATGGAAAAAGATATCCGGTTAATTAAACAGGCAAACATGAACATGATACGTACATCTCACTACCCACATCTGCCGTTGTTGTACGAACTATGCGATAAGTATGGAATTTATGTCATGGACGAAGCCAATCATGAAAGCCACGCATACGGCTTAGGCAACAAAGATTTGGGAGATAATCCGAGATGGACGTCGGCGCATGTAGACAGGGCGGTGTCTATGGTAGAAAGAGATAAAAATCACCCGGCTATTATCTTCTGGTCTTTGGGCAACGAAGGCGGAAGCGGCCTTAACCTGCGGGCTATGGCGGATACGGTCCGGGCTTTAGATGCCGGCCGGCCGGTATATGACGATACGGACCGATCGGTATCCGATGTCTACGACGAAGCCTATTTACATCCCGACGCCCTGAAGGCGCTGGGCGAGAAGATAACCGATCGTCCCGTATTTATGAGAGAATATGCCTATGCAATGGGTAATTCGATCGGCAATTTCAAAGAATACCGGGATGTGATCGAAGCCGACGAAAGCATTATAGGCGCCGCCATTTGGTGTTGGGTGGATCAGGGGATCCCAAAGAAGTTAGACGGTTCGCCCTTACGTTATCCTGATAATCCTTCGTTGCTGAAACTGATGCCCGGCGAGTTCTGGTCGTACGGGGGTGATTTCGGTGACCACCCCAACGACGGCCCTACCGGTATTAACGGACTGGTATCGCCCGACCGGGTACCTAATCCTCATTATTATGAAGTGCAGAAGGTATATCAATATATAAAGTTCGAAAAGGAGGGAGAATCGCGGATCAAACTGACCAATGGATATGATTTTTCCGGTTTGGATGAATTTGATTACGGCTACGAGTGGCTTTGCAACGGAAAGAAAGTTAGCAGTGGCCGCCTCAGCTTGCGGGGTGATGTGTTGGAAGTTCCGGCGAAACCTAACGATAATGGGGAGCTTTACTTAAATGTGTACGCAACGCTGAAAGAACCCACGATGTGGGCCGGGAAAGGTTTCACCGTGGCCAAAGAGCAATTTGCGTACAGCGATTTCAAAGCGCCCGGCATAATGAACGACGGGGAAAAGGCCACCTGTAAAGAAACGCCCGGTGTCATCGAAATAACCGCCGGAAACACTATTTTCCGTATCGAAAAGAACACAGGCGCCCTTACCGGCTGGGAAGAGAATGGAAACGAACTGTTGCGCGGCGCCCTGGAACCTTACTTCTGGAAACCGGCCAACGACATCCAGTTGCGCAACGGCTACAACGAACGCCTTGGTGCGTGGAAAGACGCCGCAGAGGAGCGCGTGGTCAACACCTGCCAAACAAGTACGAAAGACGGAATGGTAACAGTAGACATCGCTATGTCTTTGCCGGCTATCGGAGCCATCTATCAACTCCGCTACACCGTGAATGGTGCCGGGCGCATACAAGTGGAGGCTTCTTACCAACCCGAAAAAGAGAACATACCGCTCATGCCCAAATTCGGTATGCGGATGCGTCTCTTGCCGGAAATGAACCGGATAGAATGGTATGGACGCGGCGAATTCGAGAACTATCCCGACCGTAAAACGGCTGCCCTGCTGGGGCTTTATCACCTGCCGCTGGATAAGTTTATTACGGATTATATCGTGCCGCAGGATAATGCAAACCGGTGTGATGTGCGTTGGTTCTCGTTGGGAAGTTTGGGTAATCGGGGAATAAAAATAACCGGCCTTCAACCCCT
>DOZP01000062.1:9506-11958 GCA_003517945.1 Porphyromonadaceae bacterium
GGCGGGATTTTATCAATCTGAACATCGATTTGAATATTCACGGAGTGGGTGGAAACGACGGCTGGGGCGCCCGCACCATGGATAAGTACACGATTGATGGGAATCGGGCTTACAGGTATGGATTCATAATGGAGTATACCGGTTCGCCGGAATGATGATGTCCCCTAATCACCGTAAACCGCGTACTCATCCGGTTTCGGATACTTATATATGGTCTCCGTTATCATACCTTATTTCTCTACTCTCAAACAAGCCCAGTCCCATCTCTTCCAAAAATTGAACTTCTATACTTTGAAAAGCTGTATCTTTCCTGGGATAGGTATCAGGCGTAGCTATGTATGCCTCTAATAATAAGCCGGCATAATTATTTGAAAGTTGAGTATTGAAATAATTGATGGTATGTTTTAATTGCCTTACTGCCTTTTTTCTATTATCTTCTATTGTCTGAGCATTCATTGAAGTCGCATTTAGTTTCATCTCTACAAAACAAAAATACTGCTCATTGAAGAATACAAAATCACAATGTCCGGTCTTCAACAATCCTTTTCCATCAATTGGGATAAAACAAATTTCGCCGGAATGATAAATTGTAAAAACTTTACTATCATCAAATGGTATTGTTTCTACATCTTTTCCTTGACTTCTACGGATTTCAATATTACAGGTTTTGTTTTCAAAATTTATGGACTTCAATAAATAGGAAGTGCTGTTCTCATTATATTCTGCAATATGAATTTTATCTGCCGAGAAACTTTCTATAAAATGTTCGAGATTATCTATCTGAGAATGAAGGTTCCCTTTAACTGTTTCTTTCTTACTCATTGCCTTTGGAATGTTTTAGCATGAATTTTATAGAGTACATTAAATTCATTTCCCAAAATTTCTGAAACAGTATCCAAATAATTTTGAGCTATCATTCCTGTTGTTTCATCAATGATTGATTTTGAATCACTACCATCGTTTGTTTCAACCAAAACGTAAGCCGAAAAATCGTCAGATTTTATCCGTGACTCTTTATTTATTATTTCAGAAACTTCGGCTTCTGCGTTACTATTCTTATCAATAACTCTTTGGGCAAAAAGCAGGTTGTTGAGGATGGTTAAAACATAGGGGCTATGTGTTGTTATAACTAATTGATTGCTATCATTGTTATTTGCCATTTGTACCAATAACTCAATCACTTTTTTTTGTGCAATTGGGAATAAGTGGACTTCTGGTTCTTCTACTATTCGTAAAACATTCTTGTTTTGTGATATAGTAAGGAAAATATCTTGCAGAATTCGTATTACTTCTTGTTGCCCAGAGGATGAATTTGACAAATCTATTCGCTCTTGTGTGTCAGAATTGAAAACAATATGTTCTCCAAAATTATCTATCTTGTATTTCCCTTTTATTACACTTTCTATTTTTGTTAGAATCACATTCATTTTATTTTTCTTTGTCTGATTAAAAGATCTTAAGAGATCTTCAAAACCACCAAACTTTTTGAATAAATCTTTCATTTCAACAACTCTTTTTACAAAGTCCAGCATTAAAGTTTCATCTATAGTTTGTTGCCTTTTCTTAAAAGATCTTTCATATTGAGTATGTGCATCTACTAAAAACTGTTTTTCGAAAGATTCTGAATAACCAACGGTTGCATTCCTGCCTGCAACAATAAATAAATTATCATCCTGTCTACAACAAAATACTTCTTTTAAAATGTTTGATAATGCTTCTGCATACTTTAGTTTCTCTTGATTAAAAGCAAGAACATCCGAAATGTTGTTTTCATCAATCGTATCAGGCATAAATCTTCTTATTCCTGTAATTTGTGCACCTAATTCCAGTAACTTAAATGAATTACTAAAGAATGGTTTTAATTTTTTTGCCGAATTTAAGGTTAATTCCAAGTATTTATCTTCATGAACATCATAATAGAAAATAATTTTAAAATCTCTCATGTGAAATGTGGAACCGAAAAAATCATAAAATTTTGCTCGTGAGGGTATTATTAAATGATTAATATAATTGAACACAAAAGCACTATCTGTTATAGAAGATTTATAAATTGTATTAAATAAATCTTCTCTCAATGATTTGAAATAATAAATTAATTTGGCTATAGTACTTTTACCTGTCGCTTGTTCACCTATCAATACAACCGTTTTTTTTACTTCTATTTCGGCACAGCTTATTGGCCCAAAATTTTTTATTACTATCTTTTGCATAATATTTATCTTGTGTTTTAAATTGTTTCAATAACGACTTCGTTTTTAATGTTACCGAATTCCGTAACATTAAAATCAAGGTTGAACATTTGTTCTCCAATGCCAATAACCTCTGTCTTTATTAACTCGTTTCTATCCACAAACAAGCGGCTAAGCCTTCATTTTGACCTATATACTGGTAGAAAATTGAGTTATTGCAAACTTAGATAAAAATACTCGATTTATAAGCGAGTCCGATAAAA
>DOZP01000119.1:0-3302 GCA_003517945.1 Porphyromonadaceae bacterium
GGAAACCTGAAATTTTTCACCATCCGCAGTTGTAACAACCGCTTTTTCCGCATTCCTGAACAGATCATAGGAAGAAACAGCTTCGCCGTTTTCCCGGATAAAAAAGCCGTTTCCGTTTCTGGAAGTACCCTCTTTCGTGGTGGTTTCTATTGTTATGATAGCCCTGCACGCTTTATCTAACCATTTAGGCGCTTTTTTCTGTGCGGAGGCAGTTGTGATCAGGAATGCTGTCAATACGAAAATGAATGCTTTTCTCATGATGATAGTGTTGAAATACAGAGGACAAAAATAATAAAAAATCCCGAAACAAGTTCGCGTATCGGGATTTTCTTGTATCAGTATACTAAGCAGATCCGTCAAATTATTTCAACTCCAGCGTAACGATTGATTTAGCCGGCATCTTTATTTGCATCACACCATTCGTAATCTTAGCATCTTTAAATTCTTTCGGAATAATCGTCTGAGGTTTTTCGAATGTATTGTGATCGGTAAGATTCGCAGACGTCAGGATGGTACCGTTCATCACTTTGCTGATTTTTAATCCGGAAATATCGACAGATACGGTTTGTGTCTCCTGAGCATCGATATTAGATAAAGAGATATGTACCGAACCGTTTTTATCCCTCGAAGCGGTAGCGCTTAACATGGGTATCGTACGGTTATCACGTACATTCATCATGTCGCATGCTACGGAGAGAGGGATATTTAATGCATCCTGATGTACTTTGTACATGTTGAATACATGATAGGTGGGTGTCAAAGCCATTTCCCCCTTGTCATTCGTAAGAATCATCGATTGTAAAACATTTACGATCTGTGCGATATTGGCCATTTTTACGCGTGATACGTATTTGTGGAATACGTCAAACGTCAGACTGGCGACAAACGCGTCCCGAAGGGCGTTTTGTTGATAAAGGTGTCCGCGGACAGTTTCGGGTTCTTCATCCCACCAGGTTCCCCATTCGTCAACCAGCAAACCTATGCGTTTCTCCCTGTCATACTTGTCCATGATATCGCAATGTCTTTTTATAACATTTTCGATTTCAAGACATTTTCCAATTGTCCAGTAATAGTCGTTCTGGTCAAATACCGTTGCCGCGCCTTTGCTGCCGCTCCAGCCTGTCACCGTGTAATAATGGAGAGAGACGCCATGCATACGCCTGCCGATATTTTCCATAAGTACTTCGGTCCAGTTATAATCATAATCGGAAGCGCCGCTTGCTACTTTATACAGTCTGTTATCGTCGTAATTGCGGCAATATACGGCATAGCGGCGGTACAGGTCGGCATAATATTCCGGTCGCATATCGCCCCCGCATCCCCAGCTTTCATTTCCTACTCCGAGGTATTTCACCTTCCATGCCTTATCACGTCCGTTCCGGCGGCGCAGGTTTGCCATAGGGCTATCACCGTCCGAAGTCATATATTCGACCCATTTAGCCATTTCCTCAACAGTACCACTACCGACGTTTCCGCTGATATAGGGTTCACATCCGAGCATTTCGCAAAGATTGAGGAACTCGTGCGTACCGAAACTATTGTCTTCAATCGTGCCTCCCCAATTATTGTTTACCATTTTGGGACGTTGGTCTTTCGGGCCGATGCCGTCCATCCAATGATATTCATCGGCAAAACAACCTCCCGGCCAGCGCAGGACGGGGACGTTTAATTCTTTCAATGCATTCAGTACGTCGGTACGATATCCGTTTGTATTTGGAATCTTCGAATTTTCGCCGACCCATAATCCGCCGTAAATGCAGGTGCCGAGATGTTCTGCAAACTGACCGTAGATCTCTTTGGGAATCGTGTCCTTGGCATGATCGGGATAAATCTTTATTGTTGCGCTTTTCTGTGCCGTCAGAGATCCTCCCGGAAACAACAGGGTCGCGGTCATGAAAAACGCTGCGGATATGGATTTGAATCTAATGATTTTCATATAAATATATCGTTAAAATAATGTGTCAAACTGTTGAACTGTATTCCATTGTTAATTCTTCCGTGAATTTTCCGAGTTTTACGTACTTTTCGTAAATAGACCGGTAGACTTTCGCGTTTTCTTCGTTAGGAATGTATTCTTTGTCAAAGCCGGAACTCATCGCTTTTTGTGCATCTTCTACTTTAGTATAGGCGCCGGCGGCGGTAGCGGCGAACATAGCCGCACCGAGAGCGCATGCCTGATCCGTCTTACATACTTTTATCGGCATATTTAATACGTCGCTTAATGTTTGCATGACGAACGGCGATTTTAAAGCAATACCTCCGATGCCAATGATGTTGTCAATGCGAATCCCTTCATTGATAAAACGTTCTACGATTGCACGCGATCCGAATGCCGTGGCTTCCACAAGCGCCCGGAAAATGTGCGGAGCCGTACTGCCCAGCGTAATTCCGTCGATCGTCCCCGTAAGCAACTGGTTCGCGTCCGGCGTCCGGCGTCCGTTCATCCAGTCGGTAGCAATAATCGTACTTTCATTAATCGGTATTTTTCCCGCTTCTTCCGCAAGAGCAGGGATCATTTTACCGGTTATTTCTTCGATAAGCCGTGCTTTGGTAGTTGCGTCTACAAGCGTGGTTCCGGATAAAATCTTTTTCAGGGGAAATTCAAGTACGCGCTTAAACCATGCGTAGATATCCCCGAAACCGGATTGTCCGGCTTCAAGTCCGATCATACCGGGTATGACGGATCCGTCTACCTGTCCGCATATACCGGGAATGAGTTTCTGTCCGATCTCTTCGTAGCCGGCGACCATCACATCACATGTGGATGTACCGATGATGCGTACAAGCGTATGCGGAGTTATACCGGCGCCTACAGCGCCCATGTGACAGTCAAAAGCTCCTCCGGCAACAACGACATCGGTAGAAAGTCCGAGTCGTGATGCCCATTCCGGCGAAAGTTTCCCTACCGGTTTGTCTGCGGTTTCCGTTTTTTCAAACAGGCGGTCGCGGAATCCTTTCAATAACGGGTCTAATGCGGTAAGAAATGCTTCATCCGGCAACCCGTTCCAGCTTTCGTGCCACATCGCTTTATGCCCGTTGGCGCAACGGCTGCGTACAATATCTTTCGACGATTTTACACCTGTGATGAGTGCCGGCAGCCATTCGCAATATTCGACGATAGTATATGCTTTTTCACGAACGGCATCGTCTTCGCGCAGGGCGTGTAAGGCTTTTGCCCAAAACCATTCCGATGAATAGATTCCACCTTCGTAGGCAGAATAATCAATGTCCCATGCCTTACAGAGTTTATTTATTTCTGCCGCTTCTTTAACAGCCGTGTGGTCTTTCCACAAAATAAACAT
>DOZP01000119.1:3325-6966 GCA_003517945.1 Porphyromonadaceae bacterium
GGCGTGCTGCCTGTTGTGTCGAAAGCAATGCCTATTACCTGTTCAGCCGTTCCGTCCGGACATTGCGATAATGCATCTTTGACCGTCGCTTCCAGTACGTCGATGTAATCCTGGGGATGCTGACGGTATTGATTGATAGAAGGATTACAGTATTTTCCTTCCGACCAGCGCGGATAATTCTTCACCGACGAAGCCATGATTTCGCCGTTTTCCGCATTGACAATCAACGCACGGGCGGAATCGCTTCCGTAATCAAGTCCAATTACAAATTTCATAATGGTTATTTTTCGGTAATTATCAATTATTGTAATGCTTTGCCTAACATATAATAGACTTCGTTCATCCGCATTTCCTTTTTAAACTCCTGCATAGTCGTGTTTTCGTCAATGACCAGCAATTCGATACCGGCGATTTCGGCATAGTCTTCAAGATATTCTACCGTGAGGTCGTAGGAGAAACTTGTATGATGCGTACCTCCGGCAAGTATCCATGCGCCTGCTCCGGTTTCGAAGTTCGGCCGTGGAATCCACAATGCGGAGGCGACGGGTAATTTAGGCAGCGGTTTCGGTTTGATACAATCCACTTTGTTTACAATCATACGGAAACGATTTCCCATATCGACAACCGTTGCAGCGATACCTGTTCCGGTTTTACTCGTGAAAATAAGGCGTGCCGGATCATTCTTACCGCCGATACCCAGTGCGAAAACGTCCATCTTCGGTTTCTCTTCTGCGGCGATGAGCGGACAAACTTCCAGCATGTGTGCCTGCAGGATCGAACTTCTTTCTTCTGCAAAATTCAATGTATAATCTTCCAGGAAAGAACATCCTTTCGGCATACCCTGGCTCATGAACCACATTGTGCGATATAATGCAGCCGTTTTCCAGTCGCCTTCTGCTCCGAATCCGTACCCTTCGGCCATCAATCGTTGGGAAGCCAATCCCGGGATCTGGTCTACATTTTCCAGATCGTCGAAATTCGTTGTGAAGGCTTTCGCTCCTTTGGCTTTTAGCAATTTGCGTAACGCGATTTCTATGCATGCCGCTTTTTCCACCTGTCCGCGTTTTTCTCCGCCTGCCTTACATGCGGGAGCGAATTCATACTGACTTTCATATTCTTTCATCATTTCTGAGATCTCCGCCCCGGTAACCTTTTCCTGTATGGCCACTAACTCTGCTATCGGGCAATAATCAACATGGTAGCCCAGACGCATCTCGGCTTCCACCTTATCTCCGTCTGTTACGGCCACATTGTTCATCTGGTCGCCGAAACGTATGATGAGCATGTCCTGCGAATCGGCCCATGCCGCCGCCACACGCATCCATACGGATATTTTTTCCTGTGTACTTTTGTCATTCCAGTAACCTACGACAATTTTACGCGGTTTGCGCATGCGTGCTGTGATATGACCGAATTCACGGTCTCCGTGAGCCGATTGATTGAGATTCATGAAATCCATATCCATTGTATCCCACGGAATTTCCTTGTTGAATTGTGTGTGAAAATGCAACAGCGGTTTACGGAATTCCTGTAATCCGCGGATCCACATTTTGGCGGGAGAGAAAGTATGCATCCAGGTAATAACGCCGATACATTTATCATCGTTATTCGCTTTTTTAAACGCATCGGTCACCTCTTTAGCAGAATTTACAGTTCCCTTGTATACAACTTTCACAGGGAGATTTCCGGATTCGTTAAGGCCTTTTACCATTTCAGTCGAATGGCTGTCGACGGCTATTACCGCGTCACCACCATACAGAAGCTGCGCTCCCGTAATAAACCATACCTCAAAATTTTCAAATGCTTTCATAACTTTTTAATTATTTATTTTAGTTCTTAATCTGTTATTCATTATGCTACTGACCATAATATGCGTTCGGCCCATGTTTCCTGCTGAAATGTTTCTCAATAAGCAACGGATTCATTGTCAGGCCCGGATTGATTCCCAAGGCAATATATGCCATTTTTGCCACCCGTTCCATCACGACCGCGTTGTGAACCGCATCATGTGCATCTTTTCCCCAGGCAAACGGCCCGTGGTTTTTAACCAGTACGCCGGGCGTATGCACCGGATTGAGTCCTTCGAAACGTTTTATGATAACATGGCCCGTTTCGAGCTCATAAGCGCCTTTTACTTCCGCCTCGGTCATATCTGCGGTACAAGGTATGGCATGATGGAAATAATCGGCATGCGTCGTCCCGATATTCGGAATATCACATCCGGCTTGCGCCCATGCCGTTGCATATGTGGAATGTGTATGTACAATACCCCCTGTTTCCGGAAATGCCCGGTACAGTGCGATATGAGTAGGAGTGTCGGATGATGGTTTCAGTTTACCTTCCACCACCGTACCGTCAAGATCGGTCACCACCATATCTTCCGCTTTCATGTTGTCATAAGAAACTCCGCTTGGTTTAATCACGACAAGTCCTGAGGAACGGTCTACCGCCGATACATTTCCCCATGTAAATACGACTAATCCGTGTTTTACCAAATCAAGGTTTGCACGGAAAACCTCTTCTTTTAAAGCATCTAACATTCTTTTGTTATTAATTTTTACAATGTGTATTCAGATTTTGAATTTTCTCGTTTTCCGGTATATATCATTGTTCATCCTGTAAAGGCGGGCGCCGCGTTTAGAGCCGGTTTTGTCTATTTCGTCCGTCATTTCAATGAATTCCATTTCCGCCACACGTTTACGGAAGTTTCTTTTGTCCATAGATTCGCCGTATATCGCTTCATACAAAGTTTGTAATTGTGTCAGCGTAAAGAGCTTCGGCAGAAGGTTGAACCCTATGGGTTTATAACTCGCTTTCTGTTTCATCCGGCTCCGGGCCTTATCAACCATTTCCATGTGATCGAAGATGAGCTTGGGAAGGTTATTAATGTCCGTCCAGGATGCATTGTAGCGATCTACCAGTTCTCTGTCGTAATCGTCTACGTTGATTAAGGCATAATAAGCGATTGATATCACTCTTTCGCCGGGATCCCGTTCAATTTCTCCGAATACTCCGACCTGCTCCATATAAACATTGTCTAACCCGGTAAGCTCTTTCAATACGCGTTTAGCGGCGTTATCAACGCTTTCATCCTTTTGCACGAACCCTCCCATCAAAGACCATTTTCCTTTGGATGGTTCAAAATTCCGCTTTAGCAACAGAAGGTTCAGGGTTCCTTTGTGAAAACCAAAGATGATACAGTCGACTGCGACATAAAATCTGGGGTTTTCCCGGTAAAAATTACGTTTAGGCATAGCTGTTTGTGCTTACCAGAAATAGATATAAAATGCGATTGTTATTCCTAAAATTATACATGTATGTATGATATCCCAGTGATTCCAACTGGAGCGTGTTTCGGCAAGCTGTTCTTTTGTTGAGGTACCGAATACGAGCCCCTGTATCTTTTCTTCTGACGGCGCTTTTGTGAATAAACTTACGACGATGACGACAAGTATACAGAACAGGAACATCCATCCGCAGAAAAATAACCAGTTTACATCATAGAATATGTATTTGAATAAATTCTCACCCGGCAAAACCACCGAACTGTAATATACTTTAGCCCCCAAACGCGTCAAACCGATCACCATACCTGCAATCAACCCCCACATACCGCCTTTCGCGCTTGTCCGTTTCCATGT
>DOZP01000295.1:0-199 GCA_003517945.1 Porphyromonadaceae bacterium
GTTTATTGGTATCTTCATTTATATAAGACAAGAAGTTTTTCCTGAAATGAGTTGTTACCGCAGAATCAGGGTGTCGGGTATTTTAATTTTGAAGTGATGCATTTTATTTTCAAAGAGATATGCAATCTCTATTTTATAGAGTTTGCAGATTGATTCTACAAGAGAGAGCCCTAATCCTGTCGATCCTCCGCTTTTTTGA
>DOZP01000295.1:206-3209 GCA_003517945.1 Porphyromonadaceae bacterium
GCCGTGTTGGAGAACATGACGGTGTTGGAAGCAATAGAGATCGTTACTTGTCCTTTGGGCTGATTGTGTATATATGCGTTTTTAATGAGATTACTGAAGAGTACGAATGCAAGCATTTCGTTCATCATTATTTTTAAACCGCCGTTTTCTTCGATGACGGAATGTATACTAAGGTGCGTATATGCTTCATTAAAGTCGTCGGCTAGCGATTTTAAAAGATGGTTGACGTCTATTTCTTTATTTTCCGGAAACTGATTGTTTTCAATTTTTGTCAGTAAAAGCAGTGTTTTGTTTAATTTTGAAATATTTTCCAGTGATTTTTTCGTTTTTAGTATTTGTGATAGTTGGGATTGGGTAAGATCCGGCTCGTCGGCAAGTATTTCAAGACGATTCAGAGCCACTGCAATAGGGGTTTGGAATTCGTGTGAAGCGTGACCGATAAAACGGCTTTGTTGTTCATACATTTCGGCATTCCGGCGGGCGCTGCGAAGCAGAGCTTCGGAAAGTTTCCGGAACTCGGAAATTCCGGAATCAATATGGAGCGGAGGCGTATCTTTCTGAAGCGTGAGACGGTCCAGCCAGTTTACCATGGTGTACAATGGCCGCAGGCTATGACGCAGTACGAAGGTATTGATCAGAATGATGACCAGTAATAGTATAATGTAAAGAATAATGATCCAGGACAGCATTGTTTCTTTCAGATCTTTTTTTTCAATGGTGGGAATCATTACCGTAAGTTCGTAATATTGTCCTTCCCGGTCTTTAAATATGGTTTTATAGATGCGTGCAGGTTCGGTTTCTTTTCTTGCTTGTATATAGACTTCATCGTCCAGAAATTTTACCGTAGGATTATTTTCCGCATACTCGGTAGTTACTTTTGTTAAATAATAACTGTTATTGGTTCCATTTTCATTTTCGGGAAGTTTCTCTCCTGCCAGTGCCTGTATGATAATATATTCGGAATAATGTTCGAGCGAATCGTCTGTTTCATCATTTATTTCATCGATGATTAAATAATAGAATACGGTACCCCAGATTGCAAACAGGATGAGTAATGCAATGGAAATATTTATATTTATGCGGTGTAATAAGTTCATTTTGTTGTCAGTTTATACCCCAGACCATAGATGGCTTTAATTTCTATATCTGCTCCGGATTCGTTCATTTTTTTGCGCAGATTTTTAATCTGGGCGTAAATAAAGTCAAAGTTATCAACCTGGTCGATGTAATCTCCCCATACCGATTCGGCTAATCTGGTTTTATCGATCAGGTGGTTCGGATGCGTCATGAAATATAATAAGATATCGTATTCTTTTCTGTTCAGTTCTAATTTTTTATCATTTACGAAGGCTTCAAAAGAATCCGTATTAATCCTGACGTTCTCAATGGTTACAAAAGTGTCTCCGTTCAACGTTTTTCTTCTCAGCACATTTTTGATTCTGGCGTTAAGCTCCGCCAGATAGAACGGTTTTGCCAGGTAATCGTCGGCGCCCAGTTCCAGCCCGGCTACTTTGTCATCGACGGAATCTTTAGCCGACAGGATGATTACGTTCTTGCTTTTATCCATTTCACGTAGCTTTTTAAGTAGCGTCAATCCATCCCCATCCGGAAGCATGATATCAAGCAGGATACAATCGTAGTCATAGTCGTAAATTTTATATAACGCGTTCCGGAGCGTTTCTGCAACTTCTACGATGTAACGTTCCTTTTCGAGAAAGGTGGTCATGATTTCCGATAGTGACGGGTCGTCTTCTATGATCAGTATTTTCATAAGCGCTGGTTCGTTTTTACAAAAGTAAAAATTAAAACTGAAAAATTACTGAAATGATTTTGCAACGGAAGTTGAAATGAAAATAGGCGCAATGAAATTAATCGTTTCGTTTTTTCCCCTTTTTATATAGCTGCCAGGAGTTGATAATGTTTTGCCACAGTATATATCCGGCCGGAGCGATAGCAGTCAGGGGGTGCAAATAGGTCTGCGCCATCCATATCCCGAGGATTGTATTTTTCTGTCCGAGTCCCTGACCGGATGAGACAGGATCTCCGTAATGCCTGCCGATTCGTCTGCCGGTCATAAATTGCAGACAGCACAGGATGAGTGAGACGATTAACAATCCGGTTTCTGTTCTGTAATCCGGATTGTGCTGATTAATCATAAAGTTTACCGTATTTCCGGTAACGATAGTCAGCGCTGCTACCCATAGATAAAAGGCCAGTTGAGGTATACTGAGCAACGTTTTGTGTATTTTGGGTATCCAATATCTTAATGCGATGGCAACAAACAGGGGAAAGATCAGAATAGGGAAGACTTTTTGGCAGATGTACCATACGGATTGTATAAACGTTAATTCTTTGTGCATGCCTGTAAGGGAAAAGTATACCGGGGCGGCTATTGCCACGGCGACATTGCAAAACAGTACATACGTGGTAAGGAAGCCGACGTTACCTCCGAGCATTCCCGTAATGACGGCCGCCGCCGTTGCGGTAGGTATAAGTATACATAGCATTGCGCCCTGTGCGATTACGGGGTCGAAAGAAAGTATTATATAATAAAGCCCGATACTCCCGGCCAGTTGGATAAGCAGCAACCACGCATGTGCCGGGTGAAATCTTATGTCTTTAAAGGAGATCTTACAGAACGTAAGAAGCAGCATGACGAAAAGAAGGTAAGGTGTCAGAAAAGAAAGGTGGCTGACCCATTTGTGAGTCAGCGCACCGGTTATCATTGCGATCGGAAGCATCCAATCTTTTATAAATTTCAGCATTTTATTGAATCGGAATATACTGTACAAAAGCTTCTATCGCTTCGTATGCAGCGAGCCCAAGCTGCTTGTATGTTTCGGCCGTGGCGCGGTTGCGGTCTTCGGCGCGTTGCCAGANNAGGAATGGCGCGCTTTCGGCCTGCGACTGGTGCTTCAGAATGGCATTCCGTTTGTGGCGCAGTTCTTCGGGACTGATAGGTACGGCCATTTCCACGTGGTCCATTTCCCATTCCGCCCAGGC
>DOZP01000049.1:0-3175 GCA_003517945.1 Porphyromonadaceae bacterium
CCTGATTTATTGTATGCGTTGGGGGTTAAAGAAATATTTAAACTCCATTGTAATCCGCACGGGAAATTTTCACATAATCCGGAACCGTTACCTGAAAATCTTACGGAGATCTCGCAGTTGATGACATATGCCAAAGCAGATGTCGGATTTGTTGTTGATCCGGATGTGGACCGCCTGGCCATCGTTTGTGAAAATGGAGACATGTTCGGCGAGGAGTATACGCTTGTTTCCGTGAGTGATTATATACTTTCCAATACGCCCGGTAATACGGTAAGCAATCTCAGTTCGAGCCGTGCATTACGGGATGTGACGCTTCAGCACGGCGGACAATATAATGCTGCGGCAGTGGGAGAGGTGAATGTGGTGGCAAAGATGAAGGAGACCAATGCCGTGATAGGCGGTGAAGGAAATGGAGGCGTTATTTATCCGGCAAGCCATTACGGTCGTGATGCATTGGTCGGAATCGCTTTGTTCCTGACGAATCTTGCAAAGAAAAAAATGAAAGTAAGCGAATTGCGTGCTACGTATCCTTCGTACTTTATTTCGAAACAAAAAGTAGAGCTCACGCCTGCCATTGACGTGGATGCCATATTGGCAAAAGTAAAAGAGCGATTTGCACAATATGATATTACGGATATCGATGGTGTAAAAATTGATTTTCCGGACAAATGGGTACACTTGCGTAAGAGTAATACCGAACCGATCATCCGTATTTATTCGGAAGCTCCTACGATGCAGGAAGCGGAAGAGATTGGCGGCGAGCTGATTAAAGTTATTGATAGCCTTGCCGGTAACTGACCGGTCAATATAAAATCCATACGATCTATTACTATGAAAAAACGAATCTTGTTTTTGTTTTTGGGTTTATTGTTGTTCCATTCTGCATGGGCGGGCGATGTTGCGGAGAAAAATACGCTATCTATCATGAGCTATAATATCCGTAATGCCAAAGGACTTGATGAGGTGACTGATTACCGGCGTTTAGCCGACGTTATATTGCGGGAGGCGCCGGATGTGGTTGCCGTTCAGGAATTGGATAGTGTTACCGGAAGGAGTAAGGGCATTGATGTACTCGGTGAAATAGCAGGCAGAGTGCTGATGTATCATGTGTACGGCGCCTCTATTCCTTATGACGGAGGAAAATACGGATTGGGCGTTTTATCGAAAGAGCGTCCGTTGAATCATTATTCGGTGGTATTGCCGGGACGCGAAGAACAACGCCAATTGTTGGTTGTTGAATTTGAAAGGTATGTTATCGGTTGTACACATTTTTCGCTTACGGAAGAAGACCGGATGTCGTCTGTCGATATAATAAAAGAAGAAGCCGCTAAGGTTAAGAAGCCGTTTTTTCTGGCAGGCGATTTGAATGCGGTACCGGATTCTGATGTGATGACCCGGTTACAAAAAGATTTTTTACTTCTTAATGATGTCAGGAACTTTACGATTCCTGCAGATAATCCGAACCGTTGTATTGATTATATTGCTTATTATACGGGTGAAAATGACAATTCCGAAGAAAAAAAATCCCGGGAAAAACCTTTTACGGTTTTGTCAAACCGGGTAGTAGCAGAAAGTGTTGCTTCGGATCATCGTCCGGTTGTCGTTACTATACGCTTCAAAGCAAAGCCGTCGGAGGTTTTTCGTACGTTGCCGTATTTGCAGAATCCTGTGGATAACGGGATTACGGTTATGTGGCAGACTTATGTCCCCACATATAGCTGGGTCGAATACGGAACGGATACCCTGAACCTGAAGAAAGTTCATCTTTTACGTGACGGACAGGTCATATGCAACAATACGAACCATAAGATCCGTCTGACGGATTTACAACCCGGACAGCAATATTACTACCGGGTATGTTCGCGTGAAATAACTCTGTATCAGGCTTATTATAAGGAATTTGGCCCTACGGCTGTATCTCGTTTTTATTCGTTTGGTTTGCCGGCTCCGGACCGGAAGGATTTTTCCGCATTACTATTTAATGACCTGCATAAGCGTCAGGAGACGTATGATGCGTTACTGAAGCAGGTGAAAGATATTCCATACGATTTTGTCTTTTTTAATGGAGATTGTATTGATGATCCCGTCAATGAAGATCAGGCGCTTGAGCACCTGTCTCTTTATTGTGAAAAAATAAATGCGTCGGAAAAGCCTGTTTTTTTCCTGCGGGGAAATCATGAGATACGGAATGCCTATTCCATTGGCTTGCGTGATTTATTCGATTATGTGGGAGATAAGACGTACGGCGCTTTCAATTGGGGAGATACACGTTTTGTCATGTTCGATTGCGGTGAAGACAAACCGGATTCCACCTATGTATATTATGGGTTGAATGATTTTGAACAGTTGCGGCTTGACCAACGCGAGTTTTTGAAAAAAGAGACGGCGGGAAAAGAATTTAAAAAAGCGTCAAAGCGTGTACTGGTCGGGCATATTCCTATTTATGGTAACAGCAATAAATACAATCCCAGTATGGAACTCTGGGCGGATGTGCTGGCAAATGCTCCGTTTAACGTGTCACTCAGCGGGCATTTGCATACCTATCATTATTATCCGAAAGGAGCCGTGAACAACAATCCGTTTCCTGAAGTAATAGGCAACGGGCCGCAGCTTGAAAAGGCGATGGTGATGGTATTGCAGCGAAAAGGCGCTGTATTGACGCTTACCGTTCTGAATGCGGAAGGTGAAAAAATACTTGAGAAAGAATTATAATTCGGATGCGGAAATTAAAAATAACGGAATTAAACCGGCTGACGGCAGATGAATATAAAGTGAGTGCAAAGACTCCGTTGGTCGTTGTGCTGGATCACGTGCGTAGCCTGAATAATGTCGGTTCCGTGTTCAGGACGGCGGATGCTTTCAGGTTGGAAGCCGTCTATTTGTGTGGTATTACGGCAACCCCTCCCGGCGCTGAGATTCATAAAACGGCGTTGGGCGCCGAAGAAACGGTTGAATGGTACTATTATAAAGATACGATCGAAGTTGTCCGTGAATTGAAACGTCGCGGTTTTATTGTCTGCGCACTTGAACAGGCGGAAGATAGTATTTCGTTGGAACGGTTGTCGCTTGATAAGTGTAAGAAATACGCCGTAATTGTCGGCCATGAGGTAAAAGGAGTACAACAGGAAGTGGTCGACGCATGTGATATGTGTATTGAGATACCTCAGTTCGGGAC
>DOZP01000049.1:3220-8943 GCA_003517945.1 Porphyromonadaceae bacterium
TTTTGTGTGATAATTATTGTGGGAGTGTATACTTCCGAATCAGATCATTCCGCGTTCCACTAATTGTACGACACGTTCTGTCATTGCATCCGTGCCTTTCGGATCGTATTCGGTTTTGAGGCTGGCGCCCAGCATGCCGGCAAACAGGTTCCAGAAACCTGCCCTGAATTTTCCCAGAAATGCGCCGACAAGCATGTAGCTCGACTGGTTACATTCGCGGTCAATCAGTTTTATCAATAGTTTTCCCTGTGACAAAGTGAGTTTTTTCAGTTCCGGTTTATATTGTTTGAAAAGTTCTTTTTCCATTCTTTTCAAATGCGCATTTTTTGTTTTGTCGTCCGGTAATGTTTCTATGTATTCGTACGTTTCGATGAGTGTTTCATAAACCATTTTTGCATAAGGCAATGTTCTTTTTACATCACGCACCAGTTTGTTGTATTCCCGCCGTTCTTTTTCGTTTTTGAATTTTAGCGGAGGAAAGACAAGTACTTCTTTCAGGTATACAAACGGAACGGTATCCTGTCCTTCGACGGTTCCGAACTGCTGGCCTTTGGGGAGGACTTTCTTCATGCCCGGAACAGCCGTTTTCAGCGGGTCTTGTGCATGAACCGTCATACAACATGCCATGATGCACATGGTTGCTGCCAATATAATGCGTTGTTTTCCGGAAAATAATCTTACGGTTATTAGAGTTGAAAGTAGTTGAATGCCGTAAAATATGCTTTTCATACGATCATTTTTTTAAGATTTTCATCTTCTTGATCTTAATATACTTCAGCGGGTGATCGGTATGGTCCGTATTTACCAGTTCTATTTTATCTACAATTTTCATGCCTTTTACGACTTCTCCGAATATGGTATAGGTTCCGTCTAAATGCGGAGCTCCCCCGGCGGTTTTATAGGCTTCCCGTTGTTCGGGAGTTAGCTGTATGTTTTTTTCTTTTTCCATCTTGTTCAGTTCATGATCGGTATAATGTTTGCCGGTTACGATATAGAACTGATTAGCCGATGAAGCCCGCTCCGGATTTACGTTATCTGCTGTGCGTGCGGCACATAATTGGCCTCTTTTGTGAAAATATTTAGGATATACGATTTCCGCCGGCACCTTGTACCCCAAATCTTTAGCCATGGATTTATTGGCAATGGAGTCGTCCGGCGATAATTTTTCGCCCGCCTGTATCATAAATTGTTTGATGACACGGTGAAATACGACGCTGTCATATGCATTTTCCTGTACCAGTTTGATAAAGTTGTCGCGATGTTGGGGTGTTTCATTGTATAATTTTATGGTAATCTTACCCATATCCGTTACGATCTGAATCTTGGGTTCTTTTTCCTGGCCGGATACGGATGTGGCAAACAAAACGATATATAATAAGATAAGAACACGTTTCATCTTTGTATTTTTTTGTTAGTAAGTAAACAACTGCCCGGAACATACAAAAAACGATCAATCATCTTTTTTATTGCTATAGTGCAGCATGTAACCGCACAAAGATAGCAATAAGTTGTTATAATTCAAACTACGGTAGACCAATAATAGTGAAAAAAATATTTTTTTTACTATTATATAGCGGAAGTAACCTTTTTCTTTCTTTGTGGTCTATGATTTTTTCTATAACTTGCCCTTGTTTTCCCTATTGTGTATAATCCTTGGAGAGATTTATCAACTGTTCTTCAACTATTTCCACATTCATCTCATCATTTGCCAACTGAACGTTTTCTACATTATTTACTCTACCTTCTCCTCAACATACTTCCAGAAAAACATCTTTCCCTTCCTCGGAACCCTATCAGGATTACGGACATAACTGTATAGACGATCAAGTTTAATATTATTTTCCCGTGCCGCAACTGTTATCGAAGGATACACATCCAGTAAATTGCCGTCCAAATCATATTTAGCAATTTTTTTCGCCTGAAATGCTTTTCTCAAATGATTGGGAATAATCACCGGTTTCATCGGGGTCTGGTCAATGCCGCTTCTCCACTGGTATCCTCCCAAAGTGCGAACCCGGCCGTAAATCGCCGACGATACAGAGCCTATTTCCGAAAGTCCCATGCTTCGGGCAGCCTGTTCACGGCTTTCGAATGTCCGGATAAAACGGCCATCCAAATCAAATTGGCTTACAGGTTTCCGTATTGTGTCATAACGGGCTTTCCAGTCTTCATGGGTGAATCTCGACATATCCGAACTGCCGACAAGCCGGTTGCGCCTCCCTGTTTTCAATAAATAATTCAGCAATTCCTGTTGGTCTGTAAGGTAAAGATTTTCAGGCGTGTTGTTAAAGTGGTTGCTGTCCTTATGCCTGACAATGAGTTTTTGGTTATTTTTGTCAATAGGAGCGATAAAGGCTTCATAGACCAAACGGGATATGGTGAACTCGCGTTTTATGTAATCAATACATGAATTTACGCTCAAATGTTGATATTCCTCTTTCGTTATAGGATTGATACAGACCTGAACCCGTTGTTTCAAAATCTGCGATTCAAACGTATACTTTTTCCCATCGACGGTGGTATATTCTCTTTCAAGGCTTTTCACACGTCCTTTGTTGGATACGGCATAATGATCCGGCAGTTCGGGAAACGGCTTCCATATCTCGCCTTCCATATCAACAAGGGAGAGGTTCTGACAGGGATATTTGTACATGGATGCCGTCGCGGCAATAAGTTGCTGTTTATGGTATTTCTTTTCCTTCATTACCTGCTTACGCCTTTTGAATGCTTTCAGGTTCGAAGGGTGGAGATTCAGGCTGTTGCCGTCAACATACTCAATATTATATACCTTGAAATCCAATTCTTCAATAAAAGTATTATAGACAATTGCCGCCGTCCGGTATTCTTTTTCCACATCATTTATAGAGACTTTGAACGCAAGCAACGGCTTTTCTCCTTGCCTGTAAACCCGCGCGGCAATGATCGCCCCTTTTGCGGACTTGGAAAAAGATTTTACCCGCCCCAAACTGGAAATATGGACTTTACCGTCGTATCCGGCAATAGGTTTCCAGACTTCGCTTTCCATATCTTCTGTCGAACGGTTTTGATAAGGATATTTATACATATTCAATTTCGATAACGTTCCTTCATATTTTCCTGATTATCAAAAATCTCCCAATACATTTGCGCAATATCAGGGCAATAACGGGTTNNTTGAGGTATAGCTCCCGTCCGCGAGGCGTATGTATCGTGAAGCAGAGAAATTCAAATGTCCATCTGGCATATACTCTTGCTTCAAAAGCAAATGTTGAAATGTCAAGAAGTTTATTTACTATCGTTTCAATATCCGGAAATGTTTTCGGGCTTGTGAAGAGTTTCTTTTTATCTTCCATATAGATTTTTAATTCCTCGTCTGTCATAATACATTTCATTCTATTGCGATTTCATTCAGGGTAAAAGCCAAAACCTCCACCCGTGCCAATGTCGCTTGTAATGATCTCCAAATTCTTCAAACCGGTCAGGCATTGGATAATTATTTTGCCCGGCGGCCATTAAATAGTCGGCTTTCGTTTTGTAAAAAGTCCAATGGTCATTCTGTAAATCCCATACCACATAATCACCTTTTCCACCATTAAATTTTCTTTGTGTTTCAGCATAAAGCCAACTGTTGCCAAATACAAAATTCTCAATTCCCAACTGCTCCCCATCTGAATTTTGTATATAACTGTCCGTTCCGTTTATCTGCCTCACCTCTTTGAAGTGCCCAACCGGGACTTTGGCGCTGTCGCCCATCCCGTGGTTTCCCCAATATGTGAACATATAGACGAGAAGTCCTGCGGAAATAATAAATCCGCCGAGTAGCCAGAATTTTGTTTTGTTTTGTTTTACGCTGTTGCACAGGCTATTCGGTTTTAAGCGCCCGATGACGCTTAAAACCAATAATAACAGTGTCGTATAAATGGAAGCTAAAATTGAAATTTTTATCAACTCAAATATGAAATGAAATAATACTTCCATGCTTTATATGCCGTATGATTTAACGATTGTATAGTTATTCTTCGTTTTTACCAAGCCTTTCCCTGATCTCGTCTAAAGATAGTGAAAACTCATAGTATTGTGTAGTTTCTCCCATAATTGGATCTTCGCTCCGTTGATGCCGGTCAGTACCCGGAAAATGATACATAAAGGAATATTCTGTCTTTGTATCGTAAACTTCGACAGTCAGCGTATCTCCTTCCAGTTTGAACGTATAGGTTGCCGTTCCCAAAAACTGTGCAGCACTGAATCCATCCTTTATAAATTCCCTAAAAGGCCCGGTATCTCCGGTAAAGGGAAATGGGCTAAAGTCCACTCTGTAACTGGATGGAGGATCAGACCTTTCGCCCGCCACGTAATCTTCATATCCTTTATAAAACTTTTCGAGGGCAATTGTTGTCATGTTCGAATCCATCAATGATTGTGTAAAGGGATGGTCTTCGTTAAAGTAGCGCATCTCCGGCCCGTATCCGAAAATGAATTCGGAAGTCAGAGCGGCGGACGTCACTACCGAGCAATTTGAATTTACCAACTGCTCACTTAACTGCTCTCTTCTATATTCGATATAGGAGCGGACTATTTCAGGCGTTCTCTCTACCGTTTTCATTGCTAACAGATAGGTTAATTGCCCTGCTTTTTTCATGATTTGCTGTTCTATATACCTCCTCATATCATCGAATGGATGTTGCTCGAAAGAGGAAGGAGTAAAGAAAGTTGTACCTTTCGTTACACTGGGAGCATTTTGGAAAGGGAAGTTGGGTACGGCTCTTGCCTGTACGACGTCTTTTATTTTCGGAATAGCTCTTACCTTCAATTCCCGACCTAATCCGTCGGCTACGCTTTTCCCAAGAGAAGAAAGAAACCAGCCTACCGCCTTTAATAATTCATCTTCATCCATGACTACTTACGGCCAAAAGTTGTTATGCTCAACTCCATCAATAGATACCTCTTCGGGAGAAACGACCAGAATCGTTTTGGTTCCGGTAGTTTCGTCTACACTACGTGACAGGCTGACGCAATAAGCCTGCGCAAATTCAATCAGGAGGACGGTCATACCCAAATCGGTTTGAAATAGAACAGTGCCGCTTTTCAGCGCTGTCGGGGTTTTAGCCCACAGGTATAAAGTATTGTCAGCCGCTTGGGATAGGGTAATGACAAATTGCCCGCCCTTGATTTCATGCTGGGGCTGTCCTTTATAATCGGTTGGTTGCGCAAAACCAATTTTGAAGTCTGATACTGTGTAGGTCACTCCGTCTACAATAAACTTAACTTCCAGATGCGCTAAAGGGAATAGTGTCATGATAATTCGATTTTTATGTTATTTGATCCACTCATTTGAAAAAGAAATTCCATCTCCGACAATCAGGTTTTCTGCTTGTATGATTAGTTTTGTGCTGACATATCTTTGGCCTGTCTCGGTATAATTAATTTCAAAACTGACACAGGTTGCATTCTGGAAAATCACTTTCTCCATCGGGACGTTTTCCTGATCCAGCATAATAATCACCCCATCGGAATATTTTCTTGAATTTAATGCCCACTCGGTCATTTGCCTGTCGGGGAGTTGAGATAACGTTACATGTAGAGTGCCGCTATATACCCGTGTTGTCGCTTTACCCTTGGTGTTGATTCCCTGCTGGAATGAAAAGCCGAATGATGAAACTTCACTTCCTCCTTTTATAAGGGAGATAATATCTGCTGCGCCAGGTGCCCCCAGCATCAAAAAACTTCTGTGTGTAAACATAGTG
>DOZP01000049.1:8991-9491 GCA_003517945.1 Porphyromonadaceae bacterium
GGGGTCGATGATAAAATCCTTAACAGTAAAAGCATGGGCAGGCAGGAATATTTCACATAAATGCTCCAATACCTTATAGCCCTTTGCCGTCTCAAGGTAGTTTGTCATGGTTGCTGCCGAAACAGGACCGACGGTCAGTTTCAAATCATATATCCCGTCATCGAACCGGTCGCCCAATACAAAATCAACACCCAGTCTGCTTTTGCCGATGTGCGATTCAAAATGGCTGTCTGCTTTTTTAGCAGGCAGTTTTATCGTAGTGATTTTGACCGGCACATCCAAAATGCACGAAAACGCCTGTTCCATATTCCGGTAATGCGACCTGATGCGGTGAAGCAACGGAATGACAGACATAAAAAATACACTCTGTTTCAGCGTGAGCATTTGAAGGATTGGCCAGTATTGGGTAAAGAGGTCTGTGAACTCCGGATTACTCATTCTACGGTCATATTTTGCCTCAAAGAGGTAGGCATTTATCAGCGTTCTGTCGGCAATCAGTT
>DOZP01000256.1 GCA_003517945.1 Porphyromonadaceae bacterium
GTTACTTTGTCCGTCACTTTCAGCCGGCCCTCGGCTACGGCGAAACCGATCGCCGTGGCGGTATAGGTTTTACTGACGGAAAACATGACATGGGGCTTGTCGGCGGCATTGTCTCCGAGCCATTGTTCCGATACGACTTTGCCGTTCCGCACAATCATCAGACTGTGCAGATCTTGCCCGCTTTTCTTCACGGCATCCAGGAAGTTTGTAATGCCTGCGGCATTTACGTTTTCCGCCGCGGGCGTGGAGCGTGGTAATGCCCGGTTTGCGGCTATATCGTCCGTACAGACGGTCAGACGAGGATTCAGGCTGTATGCAAGCCAACTTACCGCACATAACAGTGCCGTTAAAAAGATTTTTCCGGGATAACTTGTTTTCATAGTTTTGTTTTTTAGTTCGTAAAAAATCGTTGAAATATATATTTTAACGCGTAAAGATAACACTTTTTCAATTATTATTCCAACCACATACCGGAATATTATGAAGCGGGTATGGGTTATTTTTGTCTGAAATAAATAAAATGGCCCGTTGTTACATTTTTCCGGTGCGGAAAAGCCCTTTTTCAGCATAATATTTTAATATCTGCGCGGGAAAATGTATCTTTGAAATCAATATATTGTATTCTGCAGAACAAAATATTTTTACTTATGAATATATTGGATAAAGTATATTACGGAAATTCCGTTCAGGACTGGGGCATATCAGTTCTTATCATCATTTGCGCCCTTTTGATTAATAAACTGATCGCAGTTTTTGACCGCAAGGTGATTAACAAAATTGTTGTTAAAAGTAATACGCGGCTGGATGATATCTTTTGGGCGTCTCTTGAAAAACCGGTCTTTTCCGGCGTTATATTACTGGCAATCTGGATTGCTTTCGACCGCCTTGATCTGGGTGTAAAATTTCATGAAATAATCGGGAAATCATACGATGCATTGGTCGTACTGAATATCACCTGGTTTTTTGCACGTCTTGCTACCGCCCTGATAGGGGATACTTTTGCAAACAGCAATGACAAGCCCCGGAAGGGTCGTTTTAATGTTGATACCAGGTTGCTTCCGCTGATAAAGAGAGGTGTACTGATTCTTATCTGGTTCATCGGTATTGTAACGGCGCTCCATAATGTGGGCATAACAGTTACCACGTTGATAGGGACGCTGGGTATCGGCGGTATTGCGTTTGCCCTGGCAGCTCAGGATACGATCAAAAATATGTTTGGAGGCGTCACCATTTTCACGGATAATACCTTTCACATCGGTGACATCATAAAATTTGATTCGACGGAGGGTACGGTCGTTGATATTGGCTTGAGGAGCACGCGTATACGTACTTACGACAAACGGTTGGTCACGATTCCCAACTACAAACTGACGGATGCCGTGATCACCAATATATCATCGGAGCCGGCGCGCCGTATCGTCGTGGAACTGGGGCTTACCTATGATACGACGCCGGAAAAAATGCAGGAAGCGATGACTATTCTGAAAGATATGCCGAACCGCGTTCCGAATGTAAGGGATAAGGATCTTACAGTGGCGTTTACCAACTTTGCCGATTCCGCTTTGGTAATAACCTATATTTACTTTATCCGTAAATCGGCTGATATCAACGAAACAAGATCGAATGTTAATTTCGAAATACTTCATGCGTTTACACAGGCGGGATTGAATTTCGCCTTCCCCTCCCAAACAATTTATATCGAAAATAATACGAATGGCAAAGATGTTGAAACACTTCTGAGTTAATCCGGACCGGACTGTCAGTCATTCCCGTTGATAAAAATACAAAACTAATCTTTGATCTCTTCATAATCCACATATTCCCCTTCATTTTCGGAGATCACTTTTCGCTTTGCAGACGTTTCCTTTTGTGTGCGGGAAGATGATGAAGAAGAATTGTTTCTTTGCTGCGATGAACGGCTCTGTTGCGCAGGGCGATTTCCGAAGATAAATCTCAGGATCGCACGCAATAAAAACGGAATCACAAATATGATAACAAATAATACGGATAAGAACTTAAATAGCATGCCTCTGTATAATTAAATCACAGACAAAGATAATACAAGCTGCGGGGAATACAAAAAAATAAAAAAACAATTTGTTTTCATTTTTTCCATCCGGGCAAACCAACCCATGTCTCAATCCTGCTACCGCAGAAATAAAGGTAATCATGAGTAAAAAGATTTTAACTTTAATCCTGTCTCAGTTTCAATCCCGCTACTGCAGGAATAAAGGTAATCTATTAACTTAACGTGAGTTCGAAATAAAANNATTTTTTCCATCCGGGCAAACCACGGCTTTTCCTTCGAAAAAAAATCCTGTTAAAGCATATGTTGACGGTATCACTTCTACATTTTCCCGGTTGATATATCCCCACTTTCTATCTGTTTTAACAGCCGCAAGATCTTCATTAAATACATTCACCTTATCATATGGAATGGGGGAAAACTATTCTCCATTGGCATTATAAACCTTGTCTTCCCCCTCCGGGGGCATTGAAATAATAGCGGGCATTGTTACCATTTAGTTCTGCTCTGACGCTTTCCCTATAATATGGGGAGTGAATTGTTTTTACTATATTGTTTTCGCGGTCAATGAAGCAGAAAACATAGCGGCCCTTGCTGTCTTTTTCTTCTTTTTCTACGAAACCATAGTTTTTCTGAAAAGAAAATGCTTCCTTATATTGGCATGGGATTACTTCTTCGCCTTTCGTGTTAATGTAGCCGTATTTTCCGGCAGTG
>DOZP01000211.1:0-1330 GCA_003517945.1 Porphyromonadaceae bacterium
GCCTATATCAATATTTCTTATACGGACGCGGCGGGAACAAAGATATCCGATCAGTATGACGCCTCGAAAAGCGGTAGTGTTGCTTTAGGCGGTATTATGGCAGAAACGCCGGTAACCATAACGACAGAAAACAGAAGTGGGGATAAATCCGAAGAGAAAGTATACGTGGTATTGCCGGCTGAAATAAGAGGCGAACTGAGTCAGAGCCGGATGAGTATATACGATATTTCAACGGTTTGGCAAGCAGGGTATGAAGGAGAAAAAATGCTGGACGGTGACGTGAATACGTACTGGCATGCCAAAACGGATGCCGGTTTGTGGCCGCATTGGTTTATTGTGGATCTGGGTAGCAGCTACATGGTGGATTGGGTGGAACTGGTTCGTCGCCGGTATGAAGATGGGAATGGTTTGTATGCCCCTACTCAGATACAATTACAATATAGCCAGGATGGTGAAAACTTTACGGATCTCGGTACATATGATTTTGAAATTGACTATGTGTATGGTCATACGTTTAATTTTAAAGAAGTATATGCCCGCTATATCAAAGTGCTTTGTCTGTCGGGCAGTCAAGCCTGGACGCATATGGCTGAATTCCTGGCTTATTACGGCAGCGCGAATAAGTATACGGCCGAAGCGGCTACCGAACGTACGCCGGCGGAACCGGATCCTGATGATACGGATGAGATCTTTGAAGATGAGTATGAGTATTTTACATTTAACCAGGGGGCGATACAGCAGATAGAAATTACGCAAAGTGAAGAAAATAAATATGAATATTCACTTGTTACAACAGGTGGAGATGCATTTGCCGCGGTTAATGGGTTTGGGCGAAAAGTAGTGGGCCCGATGCTCGTATTCCGTTACAAGGCGTCAGCAGCTTTCGAAGGAAGGTTCTATTGGTGTGATGCCGGAGGAGGCGCTGCAGGCGGTCGTGAAACCGGATTTAATGTGCCGGAAAATAGCTCCGGCGAATGGAAAACGTTTAAGGTGAACCTGGCGGAAGCTATGGAAACTCATAACTGGGCCGGAAATGTTGGTGATTTTATGCGTTTTGATTTTGGTTTACAATCCGATGTGGCCATTGAAATCAAAAATATTCATTTCCGTCCACTCCGTGAAAGTGAACAATGATATGTAAATAAATAGAATTGGTTCATTTTAATAGGTATTTTTAGAAGGGAGTGGATAGCTGTTCACTCCCTTTTTGCTTAAAAATTGCTGTTTTTATACTTTCACAGAAAAAAAATCGTAATATAAATAACACATGAAAAAAACATTTTTATTTCCTTTGTTTTGTCTGCTGGTAGCCTGTTTTTCAGATCCTTCG
>DOZP01000211.1:1389-2359 GCA_003517945.1 Porphyromonadaceae bacterium
CCACAATGCGCAGTTTGCGCGAAGTATGCGAAAATGGAAAGAAGCACGGACATAACGAACTGACTGTTGCTTTCGATGAGTTTTTCCGTCAGTATCGTCCCCAGGCAGGTACCGAACGGCGTCTCACGCCGGATATGGATGAATATGCAGGGATGATTAAGTTTATCAGTGATTTTGCCAAAAAATACGGAATGGGTATCTGTCTGAGTTTGCTGAGCCCGCTGGAACTGGGGCCGGCCTATAAAAACCGGACGGGAGAGAGCGGACGTTGGTTGGGCTATAAAGTGGGTGTGCGTAATCCGTCGGACGGAAAGTTCAGCCTTGCCATCTGGCAACAACTGTTCTGGACGAACAACAAGGGGAAATTCCGTATCAATCTGAAAGGGGTTAAAGCCTATGCATTTAAAGAAAAACCGTTGAAAAAGTCTCATTTAATCGCAGTTGATCCGGATGATATCATAGAAATAAAAGGGATTCAATACGAAGCCGGCGATACGGTTGATGTGTTTGGCGCTGTCAGTGGCGGCGGTATTCTCAATTCGCCGGAAGACATGATTTATCCCGTACGCAACCTGCGCGTCTACTACAACGGCGAAAAGCAACTCGAAGGGTACGACCGTGTGATGGTGTTACTGGAATACGAAACGCCGGAAATGGATTATTTCAGCCCGCAGGCGCCGGGTTTCCTGAAAGAGCTGATGGACAAATATAAAAAGAACGGTGTCAACCTGACTTCATTTTATTCCGATGAGATGCATATACAGCAGGATTGGGCTTATTTTTCGCATCATGAAGGGGGGCAGTTCGTGACCCGTTACCTGAGTCCGGGTTTTTCCGATACCTATCAACAAAAATACGGACAGGCGCTGGATGATAAATACATGCTTTATTTTGTGTATGGCGCACCTTATTATCAGGCGACCGCCGAAGCCGTGCGGAATGTACAATACGTCATGGGCGAGACGCCGGA
>DOZP01000211.1:2380-3953 GCA_003517945.1 Porphyromonadaceae bacterium
GTGGTAGACTTATTTAAAAACGCCAAAGATTATGCGGAGAGTATCTTTAAACGGGAGATGCGGACCAGCGCTCATTCATCATGGGCAGAAAGTCCGACCATTGATTTCTGGGATGTCGAAAAGTTGCATGAAAACGCATATAGATACGAATATACGTCTAATTTTGTATGGGGAAATACGGTACATCAGGCCGCTTCCGCCTGTTACGATTATTTCAAATGGGGAGAATACCTGCAACCCACGGGGAATGATTTTGCCGAATGCGGTTGGGGGGATCGTGACTATTATGGAGCCGCTTTGGGCGCTTCTATCGGGGTTGTCAACAAATATCCGAATGCTTATGCGGCCGCCTGGGGCTTTCCCGGGGAGGCGCTGGCCTGGAAGAATACGCTTAACGAGGCATACGGCGCACAACCTTCGCACCCGATGCGTTTGATGACGGACTATGTGCACCGTGATATTGAAGTATTAGTGTTGTATCCGATGAACCTGGTGGCTGTGGAAGAGCGCTTCGGCAGTTGGATGACGCAATACGGTTATTCCAATTACCTGACGGCCGATAAATTGCTGGAAATGGGAGAAGTGTTGCCGGACGGACAGTTGAAGGTGGCGGAAAAGAAATACGGTACGATTGTGGCGATGTTTGAACCGTTGCCGGAAAAAGGATTGCTGGATATGCTGGCGCAGTTTGTAGAAAACGGAGGAAACGTGATCTGGTTTAGCGCGCCGCCCCTGATCGACAGCGAAGGTAAAAATTGTACCCAACAGTGGGAATCGCTTTTCGGTGTCCGTTATCCGTTCGATGAGTATATGGGCGAAATGGCGCCCGCAAAGAAAATTACCTTCAAGAATAGTTTTGCAGACATACCGGAACAGCTTATCCTGACGGACTTTTTAGTTGACCGGATTTATCCGGTGACTGCCGCCTCGTCTGTGGAAGTGGTTGCACAGGTCGAAGACCGGATTGTCGGGACTAAACGTAAAAAAGGGAAGGGGATAGCTTATTATTGCGGTTTTCGTCCGCGCGACGATCAGTCGGCCAGCCTGGGTTACGAAACGCGTACCTTGTTTGAAATCCTGCATACTGCAAATGCGTATCCTTCCACCGGTATATTTTCCGTAAATGATAATCCGGCGTATGTATCGCGTACGACCGACTTTTTGGCAACTAAGTTTCCGAACGGGACGACTGCCATCGTCAAGCATTACCGTACCCACCGTGAAAACTGGCAGGGAGGATTTTCACGTAATGAGGAAGCGGATGCCCAAGCATTGGCGGTAAATCCGATGCCTTCCGACCGGTTGGAGTTCCGGAATTTGAAAATAAACGGGCGCGACGTAACCTATTCGGGGAAAATGAATATGGCTTTCCGGACGGATGACGGCGGAGCGCTGATCGCTTTTAACGGACGGGAATGCAGGGATGTTACGATTGACGGCCGGACGTACAAATTTTCGGATACGCCGGTTGATGTGACTTATGCTCCGGTAAACGACGATATGAAAAACTATCGGTTGCGGGTAGACGGTAACGGGCCTGTTTCATTGCCGGTTCCGGCATATACGAAGCGGG
>DOZP01000211.1:4048-10911 GCA_003517945.1 Porphyromonadaceae bacterium
GTATGAGACTTTCTGTGTTTGCTTGCTGTTTTTATTGCATGGCATACATCGCATGTGCCGGATGTATTTCCGCCCAGGGAACAGATGTTCCGGAGCACATTGTATCCGGTGAACAGGCGGATTCCTATCTGAAAGCGGCGGCCCATGCGGTCTCTCTTTATACGGGAAAAATGGAACCCGGTTATACGATACGATTGCTGAACCATCCGTACCTTGATACGGATGATTACAGGACAGGCCTGCTGTCGTTCGAAGGTATTTTATATCCGGACGTCCCGATGCGCCTGAATCTGCATCAGGAGGAATTGGTTGTGTTATCACCGGATAGACGTTTCTCCGTGGTTGTGCCGCGCGACAGACTTGATTATGCACAAATCGATTCTTTATTTATTGTCTATGGTAAGCCGGATATAAAGGGCGGTGATCGCTTGCCGGAAGGGTATTATGTCCGGATGCATCATCAAAAATATCAGGTATGGAAACATGAATTGAAGCTGTTAAATTCGGACGTGAAAGGTCTTTCCGTAGCCAATTCCTTTGAAAGGAGAGTACGCTATTATGTGTATAAGGATGAGGTGATTTATCCTGTGAATAGTGAAAAATCCCTGCTTGATTTGTTTTTATTAAAGAAGAAGGATTTGAAACGATTGATGAAACAACAAGGTTTGAATTTTAAGAAAAATCCGGATCGCGCTATTGTTTGTGTGACAGATTATTGTGAAACATTAGACCGTTGATTATCTTATTTGATTTCATATAAAGACTTGTCGTATGAAAAAGAAATGGCATTTGATACACTGTATGTTGTTTATGTCCGTTTTACTTGCGGCGCAGCAGCGTCAGACAGTAAGCGTGGATATGAAGCATCGTCCGGTTGAGGAGCTGTTTGAGGCGGTTGAACGGCAGGCCGGTTTGAAAATCTATTGCAAACCGGAGCATTCCGATTCGTTGTATGTTTCCATACAGGTAGCGGACGAAACGCCTTTGTCTGTTTTGCAGGAGGCGCTGAAAGAGACGACATTGAAAGTATCCCAATACAAAAATTCCATTTTTATTACGGATGGGTTTGCGATCAAAACGGGTATGCCGGGAGGGTATTTTTACGGCCGTAGCGGGCATACTCCGGACGATGATGCTGCCGGATTTTCGTTGTTCCGGGGCGAACGGCTCCAAAAGGCGACTTCGGAAAACAAAGTATATGAAATCGGGAATCGTACGGATGATATTACCGGGAAAAAGGTAACTTTAAGCGGTACGATTACGGATTTTAAAACCGGCGAACCGGTGGTTGGCGCAACGGTTGTTCCGGCCAGACAATCCACTGCCGGAACCATATCCGATGCGCATGGATATTATATCCTGGAATTACCGGCAGGACGCCATGATCTGCATATCGGAGGGGTAGGATTGAAGGAGGTTCACTTTCAGGTCATGGTGTATTCGGACGGACAGTTGGATATTGAAATGGTTGAAAAGGTGTATGCCCTGAATGAAGTGATAGTCTCAGCAGACCAGGTCAATCAGGTGAAAACGACTACTTTGGGAATGGAACGGTTGAAGTTGAAAGAAATAAAAAATATGCCGATGGTTTTTGGTGAAGTGGACGTCATCCGGGCTGTCCTGTCGTTGCCCGGGGTCAAATCGGCCGGCGAAATAGCAGGCGGTTTCAATGTGCGTGGCGGTTCCGCCGACCAAAATCTGATTCTGTTTAATGACGGAACGGTTTATAATCCGACGCACATGTTCGGTTTTTTCTCCGTCTTTAACCCGGATGTCGTCAGTAATATGGAACTTTACAAAAGCAGTATTCCGTCCCAATACGGAGGACGTATTTCTTCCGTATTGGATATCACCGGCCGGGAAGGCAATCGGAAAGAATTTGAAGGATCGGCCAGTCTTGGCCTGTTAACGAGCCATCTAAAGCTGGAAGGGCCTTTGTTCAGTGAAAAAACATCGTATGTGCTGGCCGGACGAACCACTTATTCCGATTGGATTTTAAGGCAACTTCCGGAAAAAAGCGGTTATAAAGACGGAAATGCCGGATTTTATGATTTGAATGCCTCCTTGAATCATCGGTTCGATGAGCGTAATCAATTGCAGTTGAGCGGATATTTCAGTAAAGACCGGTTCCGGTTTGATGAATATGACCGCTATGCCTATCGCAATGCGAATGCATCCCTGAAATGGCGGCATCTCTTTTCACCCAAACTGATCGGTTCGTTCGTGTTCGGATATGATCATTATGACTATCAAACGGAGCATGCGGAAAAGGCCATGAATGCTTACAATCTGTCATTCGGAATAGATCAGGGTTATGGAAAAGTTGATTTTAACTGGTATCCGGCAGATAAGCACACGGTTAATTGGGGGGTGAACGGAATCTATTACTACCTGAATCCGGGAGAATATTTGCCGCACGGCGATGAATCGCTTGTTATACCGGATCGCATGCAGAAAGAAAAAGCGCTGGAGGCGGCAATCTATATCGGCGACGATTGGAAAATCACGGATGACTTGTCCGTAAATCTCGGTGTGCGGTATTCGATGTTTAGTGCATTAGGCCCCCGGACGTACTACGAATATAACAACGCTTTCCTGCCGTCGCCGGAAAGTTTGACGGATTCCGTCTCTGCCGGTGGCGGAGCCTTTAAAACTTACCACGGGCCGGAGTACAGGTTCTCTGTCCGTTATACGTTTTCCGACGATTTTTCAATCAAGGCCGGTTATAATACGATGCGGCAGTATATCCATAAAATATCCAACACGACGATTATGTCGCCGACCGATACCTGGAAACTGAGCGATTACAATATTGCGCCGCAGACCGGTTCGCAGATCGCATTCGGATTATATAAAGATTTTACCGGTAAAATGATTGAGGCGTCCGTCGAATGTTATTATAAGACGATGGATGATTATTTAGATTATCGAAACGGTGCGGAGATTGTGATGAATCATCACCTTGAAACGGATATCTTACATACGGAAGGACGCGCTTACGGAGTGGAACTGATGTTGAAAAAGACGCAGGGAAAATTGAATGGTTGGGTGAGCTATACCTATTCCCGAACGCAATTGCGGCAACATGATGACCGTATCGCGAATCCGGTAAACGGAGGAAATTGGTATCCGGCCGATTACGACAAACCGCACGAAGTGAAATTTGTCGGTAATTACAAGTTTACACATCGTTATAGCTTTTCCCTTAACTGTGATTATAGTACCGGACGACCGGTTACCCTGCCGGTCACAAAATATAAATACGCCGGCAACGAGTATGTTTATTATTCGGATCGGAACCAATTCAGGATTCCTGATTTTTTCCGGACGGATGTGTCATTCAATATAGAACCGAGCCATCGGCTAACCTTGCTGACACATAGTATGATTTCGTTCGGCATTTATAATCTGACGGGACGCCGCAACGCCTATTCCGTGTATTATGCATCGGATAACGGTAAACTGAAAGGATACAGATTAGCTATATTTGGGATGCCCATCCCTTATTTTTCATATAGTATAAAATTTTGAATTGATATGAGAACGTTACCCTACCTGTTTTTAGCTTTGTTTCTGTACGGCTGTATCGACGCATATACGCCCAAGGGCGTAGAGTCATTGAGCCGGTTGCTGGTGGTGGAAGGCAATATTACAGACGGCGAATCGGTTTTCCGTTTAAGCAGGAGTATTGCTCTGGATGCTTTCTTTGTTCAGGAAGAAACAACGGTTGATCATGCTTCCTTATATGTAGAGCAGGATAATGGCGAACGATTGGAAGGTGTTTTCCGGGAGAAAGGGACATATATAGTTTCTACCGGAAGTTTGGAAGCTAACCGGAAATACAGGTTACATATAGCGGTTGACGGCGAAGTCTATTGTTCCGAATACTTATCTCCGATCTTTACCGCCGGAATTGATAGCATCACTTCTGTGAAAGAAAGAATTGGAGAGCCGGTTCAGATTCGTCTTTATACGCATGATCCGGAAGATCGCTCGAAATATTATATGTGGAACTATAAAGAATTTTGGGAGGTGAAAGCGGAATTATATGCCACCTATGGCCCATGGGAAGGCGAGTTTATTGACTTTAGCCGCTATTCGAAATACAATACGTATTATTGTTGGGCCAGAGACAGTTCGCAAGGTCTGATTATGGCGTCTTCCGAAAGACAGTCGGAGAATGTGATTGATCATAAGATAACGGAAATATATAGCGGAGACCGGCGATTGTCGGAATATTATTGCATTGAGGTAAACCAGCATCAGGTGCGGCAAGAGACGTATGATTATTATGCCAATGTGCAGAAAAATGTCGAGCAGACAGGTGATCTTTTTTCGTCTATCCCTTCCGAATTGAAGGGAAATATCAGTTGTATATCCGATCCGGACCTGCCTGTCATCGGGTTTTGTGATGTTACGACGACTGTCCGGGAGAGATTTTACATTATCGACCTGTATGATGGTTATTACGAATCTCCTATGCAATTTTGTCATGATTCTATTACAGAAAGTCAACAATTTCATCTATCCTGTTTACGGTTTGTATGCTTATTATATAAATATAACTGGTGATACGATATGGCAATATGCTCCTCATAGATGTGTGGATTGTCGTTTGACGCCGGGCGCCACGAAAGAAAACAGGCCGGATTTTTGGCCGAGCGGACACTATTAAATTGAAGTAATGATGAAGATATATTATAGTATTCTGTTTATTTTGTCTTTCATTCACTCCGCCAATGCCGGTAATGAACTGCGTGAACGTATCTATGTTCATACGGATAAAAATTTCTATTTATCGGGCGAATTGCTGTGGATGAAATTGTATCTTACGGACGAAACGGGCAAACCTTCTTCTTTCAGTAAAATCGGTTATGTAGAACTGCTCAATGATTCGGTTCCGGAAGTACAGGTTAAACTGGAACTTGTCAATGGGGTGGGAGAAGGCCGGATGGTATTGCCTTCCACTTTATCCACCGGAAATTACCGGTTGGTGGCTTATACCCGTACGATGCAAAATGAAGGCGAAACTGTTTTTTTTAAGAAAACGATCGGAATTGTCAATATGTCCGTACCGGATATGCCGGCAGAAGCGGATACGTCGTTTCGGATCGTATATAAAACCGCACCGGAAAGCAATTTATCGGTTTCGACGAGCGAAAAAACGTATAAGCCGTTGGCAAATGGTGAAATAAAGATAGAAGGCTTGCCGGATCATGTTCATTCGCTGAGTCTGTCGGTGGCGGGCATAGATTTTCTTCCGGACAATCATACCATCGGATCTTGGCATAAAGAGTTGCCGGCTTATCCTAAGGTGCCCTTACAGACGGATTTTCTTCCGGAATATGAAGGGCATATCATCCGGGGAAACATCATAGACGCACAGACGAATGAGCCTTCTGCCGAAGCCGGCCTTTTTCCGGTGGTGAGCTTTGTCGATGATCAAATACGTTTGTTTGGCGGTATGGTGAAGGGTACGGATGTGTATTTTTTTACCAGACATGTCCGGGGTATGCGTGAATTGGCCGCTACCGTTTATACAACATCGGGACATCCGTATAAGGTAAACATTCAGTCGCCGTTTGCATCCCACGAAAAAGAAACGCTGCCGCCGCTAAAACCGAACTCCGCCTGGGAAGCGCCGTTGATTCAGCGAAGTGTGGGATTACAGGTGTTGTACGCATACACGTCCGATTCTTTAAACAAAACGGATACAACGTACGCCCATTTGCGGTGGCGGCCGGATCGTTCGTATAAATTAGATGAATATACCCGTTTTCCCACGATGGACGAAGTGGTTACGGAATGTATACCTCTATTGCGATTCCGTCGGATTGATGATAAACGTTATGTATCGGTTCTTGATGAGAAAAATACGTTCTCTTCGGGCAATAGTCTTGTTTTGGTAGACGGAGTGCCGGTAGTCGATCATGAGATTGTTTTCCGGTACGATCCGCTGTCGGTTCGTCAGATAGACGTGTACAGGGATAAGTTCGTTTTCGGAAATAAATATTTTGACGGTATGGTGTTTTTTTCAACCTATACGAAGGATTATGCGGGTTTGAAACCGGACGCATTTACGTTGTTTTATGATTATGAGGGTACATTACCGCATTGTCATTTTTATGCGCCGTCTCACGCCGGAAAAAGTAAACCGGATAGCCGGATCCCGGATTACAGGCATACCTTGTTGTGGATTCCGGAACTGAATGCACAAGGGCAAACCCGTATATCGGTACCGTTCGACACCTCTGAAATAACCGGCGAATTTCAGGTGAAAGTCGAGGGGTTGACAAAAGATGGGAAAGCCATTTGTGGGGTGGTTTATTTTACTGTCGGTGAATGATTTTTTCGCATGAGAGTTGTTAATTTTAATTATATATACAATGAGAAGCGTTTATTTTATTTTTTCGTTATTGTGGGGGTTGGCTTGTGTCGTGTCGGCGCAGGAAGTGAACAGTGATCACTGGACGGCGACGGATGCGCTCGGCCGTAAAGTGCGTGCATACAGAGACGCGGGCGATAAGCGTAAGGATAAGTTCGTCGCCATGTTCTACTGGACGTGGCATCAGGGAAACGATGATACGACTTATCAGAATAAGAATATTACGGAAATCGTCCGTAAATATCCGGAGGCGATGAAGGATTATAATCATCCGGCGTGGGGAGATAAGAAACCGGGATTTTTTTTCTGGGAGGAACCGTTGTTCGGATATTATAAAACGACGGATAAATGGGTACTGCGCAAACATGCGGAAATGCTGGCCGATGCAGGTGTGGATGCTGTTTTTTTCGATTGTACGAATGGCAGCCTGACCTGGCAGGAATCGTACGAAGCACTGATGGAGACATGGGATCAGGCG
>DOZP01000066.1:0-2070 GCA_003517945.1 Porphyromonadaceae bacterium
CAATAAAACTTCGGCATAACGCATAAGAGGCGTATAGGTAGGAGTAGAACCGAGATTATTCGTTACGGACGGATCACAACCTTTTTTGGGACAATAGCCGTTAAACAACGTATAACGGTTATAGCTGTCGGTCGTGTTAGGCCCTTTGAAACAATCATACACAATATCGTTGTACGATGTTCCCGGGAAAGTACCCAACGGAGGAAGGAAAAACGAAGCATACAAACGGATATCACGGTTTGCATAAGGGTCATTATCGTCGTAGACTTCAGATGTATGGACGTCTTTCCCATCGGTACAAAAATATGCACGAACCAACTCATTGTAAGGAGCAAACTGATGCCATCCGCCATAACATGCTTCCGGATACAGATACTGATAACGGGAGTTTGTGAAAAGATCCTTTATACCCAGTATGCAGAAAATCATTTCCGGGCTATATTCGCCCCCTGTCTGAAACAATTTTTCATAACTGTCATCGCCGTTACGCCTGTCTATCTGATACTGATCCGAATCAATGATCTCTTTCAAAACGGATGCCGCCTCACTCCATTTGTTTTGAGCCAGGTAAACCCTGCTGAGAATAACACGTGCGGAACCTTTGGTATGCCTGCCGTATTCATTATCCGGTTGTTTTAACGGTAAGAGGGCAATGGCTTCTTTCAAATCACTTTCGGCCTGCGCATAAACTTCAGCCTGCGACGTCTGGTAAATCGTATTAGCTTCTTCTACTGTCAATGTTTTCAGCGGCATCGGCACATCTTTATAATGAAAAGCCAAATATAAGAAATAATAAGCACGTAAACATTTTACTTCCGCTATCCATTGCCTTTTTTTCGTTTCGTCCATCGGGCAGTTGTCTATATTATCAAGAAATGTGTTATATTGAGCAATCTGAACATAAGAATTCTTCCAGAACCACTCTACATTTCCACTGGTAGCTACCGTATTCGAACTTGCCATTCCCAATGTGGTGAAATTTTCCTTTTCCGTACCGTTTCCGCCTGCAAAGTCCAGATACAAAAGCCCCTGAGGGGTGGCAAAATCATCATGCGACCAACCTGTTTGAAATCTGTAGCAACCGACAAGCGCCAGCTTGGCATCGCCTTCACCCGTCCAGAAATTATTATCCGAAATCGACGCAGGAGGCTGCCTGTCTAAAAAATCCGCACATCCGGACAATCCGACCAATGCACCTGCCATCAGCAGGCACCTCTTTACTCCCGTTAATTTTATATGTATAGTTTTCATACCTTTATATCATTTTTATCAGATGAATCATTAAAACTTGAAATTAAACCCAAAGGAATAGATACTGTTAATCGGGTAATACGAAGGCGCATCGCCCGTTCCTATTTCATTTTCGGGATCCCAGCCTTTGTAAAAAGAATTAAAGTTAAAGAGGTTCTGCCCGCTCAGGTAAACGCGCATACCGGCCATCCCTATTTTATTACACAAAGACTGAGGCAGGGAATAACCAATCTGTACATTCTTTACGCGAAGGAAACCGGCATTCCTTATCCAGTAATCCGAAACCTGTAGATTCGTATGATTCATATTCAACGTTTCCAGGCGAGGGTATTCCGCCCACTTATCCGGACTTTCCGTTGTCCAACGATTATCGACCTGCCATCTTTGAATTTGCCCTCCGTTATAAAATGCATAGGCCATGTAGGAACCAATCAACCGTTTGTGACCTCCCAAACCCTGTAACAAAGCGGAAAAATCAAAATTTTTATATGAAACGTTCAGATTTAATCCGTAGTAATATTTAGGAGTAGTAGACCCTAATACCGTGCGATCGTTTGTTGCATCCACTTTACCGTCAGGTACACCGTCCGCTCCGCTTATATCTTCATATTTCACATACCCGGGTTTAAGTCCGGATTTGCCGACCAACTGATCCGGAGCCGCATCAATCCCGGCCTGATCAACAAACAATCCGTCGGTTTTATATCCGTAAATTATTCCGAGAGGCTGGCCTACAATTCTCCCGTTATTAATTTCTTCCTTTGCTCCGTTTGCCAACTTCTCTACCGCATTCTTAACATACGTAAAATTAGGCGAAAT
>DOZP01000066.1:2141-5015 GCA_003517945.1 Porphyromonadaceae bacterium
GCTCTTTCCACAGATGAAAGAATATCCGACGTATATTTATAAAAATAATCGAATACGCCGGTAAATCTTCCATTAAGAAAACTAAAATCAACGCCTATATCCGTGATGGAGGTAGTTTCCCAGGTGACATCCGGATTATTGAATGTATTCATTCTGGCTCCGGATAGTAACACGCCCGGATTTCCCATAGGATAGTTTTGCCCCAGTGAATACGTTTGCTGATACGGATAAGTCCCTATATTCTGATTTCCCAATATCCCCCATGAAGCGCGCAATTTAAGGTTATTAATTATACCGCCTGCGGCAGATTCTTTCCAGAAATCTTCTTCCGAAATCCTCCAGCCACCCGATACGGAAGGAAATAACCCCCATCGGTTATCTTTTGCAAAACGGGACGATCCGTCATAGCGGATATTTGCTTCCAGAAGATACCGGTCTTTCCAGGAATAATTGATTCTTCCGAAAAAAGAAACCAGGGCATATTCGCTCAAATCACTTCCGTTTGTTGCCGTTGAAGCATCTCCGGAGACTAGTTCATAAAGATAATTATTCGGAAACGTATTTCTTGCTCCGCTAAGGTTTCTGTATACGGACTCTTCGGCAGATGCTCCGGCTAAAATCTTAAAAGAATGTTCCTTGATCGTTTTGGCATAATTAGCCAAAGCCTCAAATGTGGTATAAGTATCATTTACCGAAGAAATACTCAAAGACGCAGGCCCTACGGTTTTACTTTCGTCAAAATAGGTGTTGGCCCTGTAAGACTTATCATACGTAGTATAATAACTGACACCGGCTTTGCCTGCAAAAGACAGGCCATTGACAGGAGTATCCCACGTAAGTTGTCCGGATGCAGAGATTTTCCGCGCCAGATTATTTATAAAAGATTCGCTTGCCATCCAGGCTTCAGGACTATAGTTATCCTGATATCCGAATGTTCCGTCGGATTTTTTACCTGCATAGATAGGCCCCTGACGAACAGCATACCCGATCATTCCGTCTATACTTTGAGGCTCTCCGTTCGGAGCTTTATAATCGTTTGAATACGCGTTCATATTAACATTCAACGTAAGCCCTTTGGCTATTTCACTTTTCATGGTAAACAGTCCGGTATATCGTTTATTAGAAGTCTTATCCGTCATACCGTTCTGGAACCAGTATCCCAGTGATAAATTATAGCTGGTTTTATTATTTCCTCCCTGCACGCCGGCAGTATGCCTTTGTTGAAATCCCGAACCCGTCTCAAGTAACCATTTCAAATGATTCACATCCGGATAGTTATCCGGATCCGAACCATCCCGGTATTTTTGTATTTGCTCCGCGTTGTAGGCTTCCTGTCTTCCCATATTCAACATCGCCTCATTATAATAGGTAGCATATTCCCATGACGGCAAAAAATCAGGAAGCTCGGTCGGTTTTTGCCAGCCAAACGAATTACTGTAAGTAATGCTTGTCTTCCCTTCGGCTCCTTTTTTGGTCTCTATCAAAATAACCCCATTTGCCGCACGGTTTCCGTAAATAGACGCAGAAGCTGCATCTTTCAGAAACGAAATGCTTTGTATATCGTTTGGATCTACATCGTCAAGACTGCCGGACAGACCGTCAATCAATACTAACGGAGCATTCTCCGCCTTGGAAAAGGTTCCCGTACCGCGAATCCTTACGGTTGCTCCCGTACCCGGACGACCGGAGGTCTGAAGAACACTCAGCCCCGGCGCCAATCCGGCAATAGCCTGCGATGTCGAGGCAACGGGTTTGTCTGCCAATTCCGTAGCAGAAACGGAGGATACGGAACCCGTCAAATTCACTTTTTTCTGACTTCCATAGCCGACAACAACCACCTCTTCCAGATTCTGCGTATCTTCCTCGAGTACGACGGAAAGGTTACGCTGACCGGCATACGATATATCCTGTGACATATAACCGATATATGAAATGGATATGATTTGCCCGTTATTTACTTTATCTAATGTAAACTTACCGTCTATATCCGTAATATTACCAATTGTAGTTCCCTTAACAGTCACATTCGCTCCGATAATCGGTTCTCCGTCCTGATCTGTTACCACTCCGGTTACTTTGTCCCCGCTTTGTTGCAGAGAAGCATGTAAAAATTCATTATTTCCTTCCTCAAAATTCGTATCCATAGCAACTATTCCGGCAGCGAATACAAATGAAAAAAACAACGTCAACGTCAATTTTACCACAATACCAACAGGTTGGTTAGTAAAATTTAACAGGCATCTAAAGTTCTGATATAAAATATTATTCATAAATTTGTAAATTATTTTGTAGTTAATACTTAGGAAAATGTAATCAATCTTTGGTATTGACTTTTCAGAGAGCCGGCAAAATGGTGACGCATTCCCGGCTTTTTGTTTTTGTTTATATTACTCCATAGGCATGTTGTATTTCATGGTTCATAAAACAGTTTCACACAGTGTTGATTGCAAATTAAACACATTATTTGTGTATAAATATAAAAATATATAGACTTTCAATAGTACAATATCGACATTTCATTTATGTATGAATTTACTTTCCCTCTTTGTATATCTGTCATTTTTTCCCTAACTTGCCGTTGTTTTTCAGCCAGACCGGATGATACAATATTAAAATTTAAAACAGTATGAAAGACAGAGAAACTACGGACTTGATATTACTAAACATAGGATATGCCGTTCACCGGGCCGACTGGAACTATAAAAATGTAAACAGCCCTTTCGCGCGCATTTACTTGGTAAAGGAAGGACATGCAAAACTACATATACAGGGAATCGTACAAAACCTGACCCCCGGACATTTATACATTATTCCTCCTTTTACGCTTCATAGTTATGAATGTGACGATTACTATACATTATATTATATACATAT
>DOZP01000032.1:0-6616 GCA_003517945.1 Porphyromonadaceae bacterium
GCGTATTTTTCCGGAAAAATACGCCTGAGACACTTAATGAATAAATTAAAAACCCGGATAAAATCTATACCAAATTCGATAATACGTTTTTAATATTTAAAAATCCGGTCACCCGCCATTATCTGTTGTTTAGCCGAATCATAGGTTACGCGCAATCCGGTACGGAACGCTGCGTTCGCCATGGCGCAGGCAACCGTATGACTGTGACCGGCCTCAACCGGACAATTGGTTTTTATGTTATTCGCTTTTACACATTCCATCCAGTTTTTCATATGCTGGGAAGTCAACGGATCCCCTCCCATATTCGCGTCGGTAGCAGCCGTTTGTTTCGGCAGAGTATACGCTTCCAACAGATTCGCTTTCAGATCCATGGCAGCAGCTTCGCGCTCACGCAAACCACCTGCAGATGTAATTTCATTCGTATCAAGATTCAACATTCCTCCGTTGGAATAATACAATTCCTTGGTTCCGCCGGCCGAATTGGTAAAACGGGAAGAATAAACAACCTGAAACCCTTTTGACGAATCATCCAACGGACCATAATCAAATACGGAAGTAAGCGTATCAGCATTCGAACGCCCGTCTTTCCACAAGTAAATTCCTCCGTTGGAAACTACACTGCGGGGATAAGGCAACCCCGTAAACCAATGAACCGTATCAATCTGATGACACATCCATTGCCCCGGAATACCGGACGAATAAGGCCAGAACAAGCGATATTCCAAATATTTACGCGGATCCCAGGGTACCGCCGGACGGTTCATCAGGAACCGCTTCCAGTCGACATCACTCTCTTTTATGGAGGCGCATAAATCCGGACGACGCCAGCGGCCCGGCTGATTCACATTCCAGGTCATCTCAGCCATAACAATATCACCAAACTTACCCGACCGGATATAATCGTGAGCAGCATGATAATTGGCCCCACTCCGGCGCTGTGAACCGATTTGTACAACAATACCGGCAGCCTTACAGGCTTTCAGCGCTTCGTTGGCATCATCCAGCGTTTCGGCAAACGGTTTTTCACAATACGCATGTTTGCCGGCCTTAGCCGCCTCTACAAGATGCAAAGCATGTTGAAAATCCGCCGTACTGATGATTACGGCATCGATATCCTTCCGCTCATACAACTCGTCATTATTACGGCACAAAGCGATATCCCACCCCGCTTTTTCCTTGATATACGCCTTCCCTTCATCCCGGCGACGGTTCCATAGGTCGGAAAGGGCGACCATTTCAAAATTCAACTCCTTGGCATAGTTTGTAAAACCAGGCAACAGGGAACTGCGGAAACGGTCGGAAAAACCGACAATACCAACACGTATCCTGTCATTGGCGCCCACAACCTGACGATAACTTTTTGCACTTAATCCGATCCCGCTGCCTCCCAAAAACATAGCGGCCGTACCGGTAGACATTTTTTTAAGAAATTCTCTTCTGTTTTCCATGATAATAAAATTATTTTAATGATCCGAACTGTTGTTTCATATAAGCCAATGCCAATGGGGCCTGCTCCTGCAAGTCTTTCCACCGGCATTCAATGGAAACACCCCCTTTATACCCAATCTCTTTCAGCGCTGTAAAATAAGGAGTAAAATCATCCTGCTCCGTACCGGGAGCCGTACGGTTTTCTCTTTCCGCAATATGGCAATGCCGGATGTACTTTCCGTATGTCACGATGTTTTCTGCCGGTTCATTCTCACGCATCATATGATAGATATCACAGAGCAATTGTATATTGGGATGATTCACCGACTCTACAATCTGCGCTCCCTCCGCTACGGTATTAATCAGATTCGTCTCTCCTGAATTCAAAGGTTCTATAACGATTACGATATTGTATTTTTGGGCTATCGGAGCTAATTTTTTGCATAAATCAATAAACTGACCGGAAGCTGTTTCCTTAGAAAACCCCTCTGACACATTACGGGCTCTGCCGCTACCCAATACAATATAACTCATTCCGGCCATCTGCGCCCTTCTGAGCGCCGTCTCTCCCCAGACTAACAACTCTTCGTGCATCGTCGTATCCCCAACTATTTTTAAGTGCCCCGGAAAAAACCCATTACAGGAAACGACCCTCACTCCGGCTTTACGTTGCTCTTCAAGAATCTCCAGGAATACGGAATCAGGTTTATCCGGTACCAGAAAACGACTCACCCCCTCCTCCACAAAATCAAAACCGGCAGCAGAAAGCATTGGAAAATCAGCAACCTTTGCACAAACACCAAATTCAGGCTCATACAACTTTGTCTCGCATCCCGTCAGTATAACCATACCCAACAGGTATAATACCATCCATTTATTCTTTTTCATATTGTGTAAGTAAGTTATGCTAATATAAATAATAACGACTTAAAACCACGCGATGACAAATATAAAAATAATTATAGAATTTGTTTGATTTTATTTAAAAAATTATTCGAAAATATATCACACACACACCTCATACAAAAAAAAGCGCCGGTGAAGCGCTTTTTCTAAAAGATTAATTGACTAACGATTTCTCAATTTTTCGTTTTTGTTCCGGTTCAAATTCGTATGCGCGCGCAAATTGACGGATCATCATCAATGTTTCGGCACGCGGACCGGATAGCTTTTTCTTCATTTTTTTCTCAGATACAATAACTCCAGAAGTAAAATTTATCATAGGCGAGGCTTTAATATGTTTCTATTACAAAAACGCCTTTAACCTGATATTATTGTATCCGGAAAATGTTTTTTTGAAAAAAATCAGGACAATGACAATTCGATATTGTGTTCGTCTGCCATCCGGCGCATATTAAGAATCGCATAACGCATACGGCCAAGCGCCGTATTGATGCTGACCCCCGTTATATCTGCGATTTCCTTGAAGCTCATATCCTGATAATAACGCATTTCAAGCACTTCACGCTGATTATCCGGAAGATGTTTCACCAGCTTTTTCACATCCGAATATACCTGCTCCTGAAGCATATGCTCCTCTACATTCAAATCGCACAATTTCATATCATTCAGAAGATCAACCTCAACTTCGTCATTGGAAATTGTATTTTCATTACGTTCCTGACGAAAATTATCAATAATGAGGTTGTGGGCAATCCGTGTAATCCATGCTTTAAACTTACCATTATCTACATAACGGCCTTGTTTTATGGTCATGATCACTTTCAAAAATGTTTCCTGGAAAATATCTTCCGTCAGGTCGTTGTTACGTACGATATAAAAGATGTAAGAGTGGATACTTTTCTGGTATCTTTTTAACAAAACATCAAATGCGGAATTATTTCCTTGTGCATACAAATCGACCAATACTTCATCGGTCATTTTTTTCAAGTTGTTCATTACTTTATAACATTTTGGTTCGAAGTAATGTGTATGCTATAGGCAATCGTTTTTAAGTTGGACAATTATTTATCGACACAAAGAAAATATATTCTTTTATTCTAAGCAAATAAATTAATACCTTTTTCACAAAAAGGCGAAGATTTATGTACAAATCTCCGCCTTTCCGGTACAAAGTCTACATTTCATTCCTAAAATTTATATCCCAATGTCAATGCCAAATTCGTTTTTTTCGTTTTTAATGAAGCCGGTATGGATTCAACATCCACTTCCCCATCATAATAAGTATTGGAAAATGCATACGCATTAGCGCTGTGATAACGATACACACAGGCCAGATCCATATAAAAATTAGGCGTAAAACGATACCCCAGACCAACGGTATAGTAATTAACCGGTTTGGATGTTACCGTAAAATGCGGCAACGTACCCGAAGGAAGAACTTCCACATTATTGTTCGCCAAATCTTCGCGCATAGGAGAAGTCTGCATCATATATCCGGCGCGTACGGCAAATTGCGGAGTAACTTTTATTTCCGCACCTAATTTTAATGTATGCGCCCAGGTATAATCAGCATCAATATTATCATTTTCAGGAAATTCCATATCATCGGAATCGTCACGCCGGGACAAATATTCCATATCTTTATAATTCACCAGTTCATAATCCGCACTAATCAAAGCAGATTGTCCTAAAATAAGGGCGCCGCTGAATATCCACTTTCCGGGCGTACGGAAACGATATTCACTATAACTTTGCTCCGGAACCCCTGCCTCCAATTCCGGTTCTTCATAGCTATTATTATAAGTACCGGCGCGCGCATCAAAATAATCCGTCATATCATACATACGAGGAGTATTATAAGCAACACCCAGACGTAACATCTGCAGGTTCATAATGGCGCCGATATTCAGAGATACGCCGGTTCCTTCCGTATTCAGCCAGTTTTCCAGATATAAATCATCATCACGGGTTTCACTTTCCGCATAAAAACGATCCGTATAAAATGAAGCATATTTATAATTGATGTCAGTTACCGAAACAGATGCTCCTAAAAATAAAAAATTGGAAATATTCATGCCGAACCCAATATTATATTCATCCATGTGGCCGCTTTCATTAACAGAAAGATGCGACTCATTCGGCATATAAATCATCCAGGTATCTTCATCCCAAAAACCAAAATCACTGTGATATTCGCCATTCGCTCCATACTGGTTATTAAACATCCCGGATTCATATCCCAAAACGGGCAACCAAGGCATATTGTCATACGGATTGTAGCGTCCTTCCTGATAAGTCAGATTCGACTCCGGTATACCAACACCGGGCCCGTAAGCATTTGAAGCACGCCAGGCGGCATAGTCAGCCATCGAATATTCCTGTCCCCTATTCGACATTTTATACCTGCGGTTGTAATTTTTCACGCGATTATAGGAAAAACCCAGGTTCCAGTTACGTATACTTCCCGAGCTCGTCGGAAAATAAAGTTCGAAACCAAAATTATTCAGTGCGAAACGCGTTTTATTCTGATCGGTACTTACACCACTCCAATTAGTCGAAGTGTTAGCCATAGAAAGATCCAGGCCACCCGAAATCTCCGAACTACGATAAATACCCAAACCTGCCGGATTACTTGAAATAACGGAAAGATCTCCGCCTAATGCTCCGAATGCGCCTCCCATCGCCATCGAACGGGCTGTTCCGCCTAACTCCGTATTGGAAAGAGTATAAGCGTCAATCTGATTCCCCTGGGCAAACAAACCAATATTGCAACATAGCAATAATACACTCGTAAATAAACCTACCTTTTTCATCATCTGCGACTTTTATTAGCAGGGGGTGCTTTCACACCCCCACTGATTTTTGTTTCAACAATAAATATCACTCTTATCTGCTGCGACCACCGCCTGAACGGCCGCCGCCACCTCCGCCGCCACTTGAACGACTGCCTCCGCCTCCACTGCTAAAGCCGCCACTCGAACGACCGGATGAACCGGAAGAATAGCTACTGCTCGAACGCGTGCTACTCGGTGCGGAATAACTGCGGGATGAATTGGAATTGTTGTTCGGAGTTGAATAACTGCGGGATGAATTATTCCCGGATGAACTCCGGCTGACAGATGAAGAAGCTCTTCCGGAACTGACGCTGTTTGAACCCGAAGCGCTACGCGTACGTACGGATCTCGAAACGTTAGCATTTGAAGAAGATGAAGAAGATGTACCCCTACTCGTACTTACTGCGGTACGATCCGTCGAACGGCTGCTTGTAGAGCGCGTACCTGATGTGCCGACTCTTGTTGAACTTTCTCTCACAGATCTTGTTGTACCTTCCCTCAACGACGTACTGCGTCCTGACTCAGCGCTGCTACTGCGTAGGGATGAACTCCGTCCCTCTGCGGAACGTGCGGACAAACTACGGCCGGAAACGGCCGAACGGGATCCCGAAGAACGATAACTGCTTGCATAACGTCCTCCCGAACGGGAACTTGTTCCCGAACGCCCGTACTGATTCCGGTAATACGGCCTGTCGTAGTAGTGGTGGTGATGTCCGTAATAGCCTCCGTAATAACCCCCATAATAGCCTCCGTAATAGCCGTATCCCCAGCCCCAGCCGTAAGACGGGCCCCAATACCAATCATACCATGGAGAAGCCCAGCCGGCATAGAAACCACCCCAGCCATAACGATACGGACGATGCCAATAGGAAGTATACCACGGATAATACCACGAACTGTAGTACCAGGGATCATAGCCCCAGCCATAACCGTTACCGATATTTATGTTTACATCAACGCCTCCGTCATATGTATCATAATCATAAGCGTAATAACCTTCACTCAGGTAAATATTTACATTATCCGCTCCGGTTATAGCAATCTTACCGGGTGAATGATAACGGATAATACGCTCCGAATAGTCCAAGTCCGAGCGACGCACATCCACAGGAACGGTATCATCGACCGGTACATAAGCATCATCCGTAAAATCTTCGGTTGCTTCATAACCGGAATAACGGCGGTTATATGCATCCACATCCATTTCCGAAGCGGAAGACGTAGTCATTGCATACGAAGCCGTTGTTTTTACCGGTACAGCAGCCGTAACCGTGTTGCCGCTCTGACCGGAAGAAACTGTTTGTGTTTTTGTGTCATTTGTTTTTTTACTCTTACCCGAAGAGAAATAAACATCATCCACAAATTCTTCCTGTGCAAATGCGCCGAAAGTCATTGCGAGCATTACAAACACGGAAGTTAATTTCTTTGTTTTCATTTCTGTTCCTCCTCTA
>DOZP01000032.1:6644-8059 GCA_003517945.1 Porphyromonadaceae bacterium
ATGGTTTAATTATTTAACTACTTAATTTATTAATTATTCTGATTCATGCTTAACGATATGGAAAAAACTTGCTTCTCCGACACAAATATATATATTATCAATCTGAAAAAATCAGATTGCACATTTTTTAACACACCGGACTATCTTCTCTGTATAGAAAAGATGTACGCCTTAACAGAAACGTTGCATCCGTCGATTTTTTTATATTTTGTTGACGGTTTCCCTTTGCTATGCGTCAAATTTACATGACTTTTCACTAAAAAAGACAGGCAACGTCTCAAAAACAAAAAAGGGCAAACTCTTTTTGCATTTTGACCGTCTTACACTACCTTTGCCCGTCAATAACGACAATAAAATGATTCTCAAAAAGAAAACAATCTATTTATTTTTCATCATTTTAGCTGCATCGACAGTCGTAAACAAAGTGTATGCAGAGGGAGACGAAGGAGATGGATACTTGCACAACCTGCAATATTCGCCCCGGTATTTCGGACCAAACGCGTTTCCTATGCCGGAGTTAAGAAGCGGTTCGCTGGGAACACGATGGGAAGCGGAAGTAAGGGGTGAGTATCATGAATTTGAAGGAGACCGCACCAAAGATATTTATGCACGTCTGTTTGTACCTGTAGCCGAAGGACGTGCCGGATTGGAAATCAACTATGTGATATACGAATATTACAACATGACAAGGGAAACCGTCGAAGAACGGCATGCCGCAGGGACGCATTGGGATCATGGCGCACACGGAGATATCATAGTAAGCTCATTCTACCGGTTATTAAAAAGTGAAAAATGGGCGGATATCATGCTTGAGGCCACGCTTAAAACGGCAAGCGGCAACAGGTTGGCCGATGCACGCTATACCGATGCGGCGGCTTACTGGTTCAACGTAAACATCGGGCGTAACTTATATAAACGTCCTGACAATAAACTCCATCTGCGGATACAGGGATTAGCCGGGTTCTATTGCTGGATGACAAACGAGATAGTACACCGGCAAAATGATGCATTTATATATGCCGCCGGTATTAGCGGCGCTTTTAAAAATCTCACGCTTGATGCCGACGTCGCCGGAATTTACGGTTATAAAAACAACGGAGACCGGCCGTTGCAACTACGCACCAAATTGAATTACGAATACGGAAAAAGCATCTTTTCATTCAGGTATAAGCATGGAATGAAAGATGCTCTGTATGATACCTTTTCAGTCGGATACATCAGGTGTTTCTGAAACCTTAATCCCGGAAAGCCTCCACTTCTTCAACGGTTCGCGGTATGCGTTTACCCAACAGGCGGGCGCCTGCTTGGGTAATCAGATAGTCCTCTTCATTACGTATCCCTCCGAAATCTTTATACATTTCCAGTTTTTCATAATTGATAAAGCCGGAATACTTATTTTCCGCTTTCCATTGATC
>DOZP01000032.1:8151-10416 GCA_003517945.1 Porphyromonadaceae bacterium
CCCAGATTTTCCATGTCATGTACGTCCAGCCCCATCATGTGACCCAGGCCGTGCGGATAAAACAGGGCATACGCACCGGATGCTAATGCATCATCCGTATCACCGCGCATCAGGCCCAGTCCTTTTAATCCTTCAATCATCACCCTGGCCGATACATCATAGACTTCCTCAAACGTAATACCCGGCCGAAGCGCTTCGACGGACTGATCGTGCATAGCCGTCTGTATCCTGTATATATCAGCCTGCCTGGCAGTAAACCGATGATCCGCCGGAGTGGTGGATGACATATCACCCGCATAGCACATAGCTGTTTCCGCACCGGCGTCAACCAGAAATAAATCGCCGCTCTTAACCGGATTCCCATGATAATGATTATGAAGCGTCTGCCCGTTGACCGTCGCTATAACAGGAAAAGACAAAGCGCAGTTATGCGCGCCGGCAACCGACTCAATCGCAGCGACCACTTCATATTCATGAATGCCGGGCCGAATCGCACGCATTGCCGCAAGGTGCATATCAGCCGTGACAAGACAGGCTTTTTCGATCTCCGCAACTTCCTCATCCGACTTATAATTACGCAGATTTACAACGGCCCGGATAAAATCTGCCGAACATTTTTCTTCATCCGGAAGCACTCCGAGCCAACTCCAGCGTTTAAGTTTATGTTCGGGACGGTAAGACGGCAGATAATGTACCGTCTGCCCTTTTTGTTGCGCCTTCTTCAGGTAATCCATGACGGCGCTTGCGGGCATCAGTTCATTCACTCCGGCAGATGCACACTTTTCCAGAAGGGCCGGTTGCGTACCCATCCAGATGATATCATCCATTGTCAGTTCATCGCCGAATATAATTTCACGGTCGTCATCAATATCTATAACGGCAGCTAAGCCGGCGTACGGCTGACCCCAAAAATACAGGAACGTAGAGTCCTGCCGGTAAGGATATGTATTGCCGGCATAATTGCATCCGGCCTCATCGTTACCTAAAAAAAGCAATAAACCGGAACCCACCGCCTTTTTCAGGGACGCCCGGCGGCCTATATAAGTTTCTTTACTAAACATGGCAGTTATTTTTATAGCTTTGATTATAATTACTTAATTCATTTCCAAAGGTAGTGCAAGTCGAGAGAAATACAAAATGAAAGCTCGCGAAAAACAAATAAAAAAGAACAGATAGTCTATAATTATCATTCATTTTGCTATTTTTGCAACGCAATGGCTGAACACCAGAAACCGAACCAATGAAACTTACATATATATATCATAGCGGCTATGTCATAGAAAGCGAACGCTGTACAATCATCATTGATTACTACAAAGATTCGCAGGATCAATACATACACCGTACCCTTTCTTCTTTCCCCGGAAAATTATACATACTTTCTTCGCATTGGCATCCGGATCATTTTAATAAGGAGATACTGGGCTGGAAAGGTATCCGCCCGGATATACAATTTGTTTTTTCAAAAGACATTCTGAAGAAACGCCTTGTTTCAAAAGATGATGCATGCTTTCTTAACAAGGGCGATACATGGCAGGATGAACATATCAGGATAAAAGCATTCGGATCTACCGATATCGGTATTTCATTCCTGATCGAGGCGGAAGGAAAAATGATTTTTCATGCAGGCGACCTGAATAACTGGCACTGGGACGAGGAATCCGAACCGGAGGAAGTGCAAGCGGCCGAACGGCACTTCCTGAAAGAATTACGGTTATTGTCCAATGAAACAAAACATGTGGACCTGGCGATGTTTCCCGTTGACTGCCGGCTCGGAAAAAATTATATGCGGGGAGCGGAACAGTTTGTAGATAGGATACAAACAGGTATATTTGCCCCCATGCATTTCGGAGAGACGTATACGGAAGCGAACGCGTTCAAAAGATATGCGGAAAAAGCCGGATGTAAATTTGCCGGATGGACAACAACAGGAGAAAGNNACTACAAATAATAACTTTTAAAAGACATAACGATGAAGATTAACAGCCAATTTGATCATTATAATTTTAATGTACTTGATCTTGAAAAAAGTATCGAATTCTACGACAAAGCTTTGGGACTGAAAGAAGGCCGCCGGAAAACAGCAGAAGACGGTTCATTTATTCTGGTCTATCTTACGGACGGCAAAACCGGGTTTTCTTTAGAGCTCACATGGTTGCGCGACCGGAAAGATCCTTATGAGCTCGGAGAAAGCGAGTTTCATTTATGTATGCGCGTTGCCGGCGATTACGACGAAGTGCGTAAATACCATCAGGAAATGGGTTG
>DOZP01000259.1 GCA_003517945.1 Porphyromonadaceae bacterium
TTTTATGTAAATGGCGATACGGCGCCGGGCGGCCGGTTTAATTTTGTATATGAAGAATAAAGTAAACAACGGATTAATCATTTTTAAAAAATATGTTATGAGTATTATTGAAAAATTATTTCTATTGTTTACCAGTGTCTTGTTGAGCGCTTCGTGTTCAAATGCGCAACAGAACGTTTCGTTTTCAAATGAGCGGCAAAGCATTTCGTTGACGATAACTCCATCGACCGGTAACGACTTTCGGTTCAAGGAAGTAGAGAAAGGGGTGTTTGAAGTAACGACCGGTCCCGGTAATGCGACGATTCGTTTTGCACCGTTAAAAACGGCGCTATCCGATGAGATTGCGGTGTTAAGTTTCGAATATTTCTGCGCGTCGGGCATGGAATTTATGGTTGTTACGGTGAATGACGATCAGGCCCGCATGGAAGAAAACATGATACGCATGCCGGTTGCCGAAGGATGGAGTACGTTTTCGGTCGATGTCTCGGATAAATTGAAGCAATTGAAAAATCCGGCCGATTATCTCAGCTTGTTGGTGGTACCCAATGCCGCCAAGCCGACCACCCTGCGCATCCGGAATCCGCGCCTGCGTCCCCATACGGAAAAAGAACAGGAACAAAGCCGGCTCAAAGCCGAACGCGAAGAGCGTGAAAAACGCATGAACAACGACTTGAATAGTTACCTCAGGAAAGATTATCCGTGCGAAGTTTCAGCAGTCAGCATACATGCGGATAAAGTCGTCGTGAAAGGTGACCGGAAAGGTTTGCCGGGAGATCTGTATTTGTGCGAAGTGGCTATGTTCGGCGACCTGACCGAATTGGATTTTCTGACGGTAGAAAAAATCGGCGCCGTAAAAGAGTTCTCAATGGAATTTGACCGTTTTGCCGATACGAAAGACGGCCGGTACGATCGCTTGTATTCCCGTTGGGTGCTGGCGCAAAAATCACAAAAAGGGCACCTGATCTGTTCGCGTGGTCATTATGCGGATGAGGTAGAAGCCTTGTATGATTTGCCGCATGAGGTCGTCAGAAGTAAGAAAGGTATCGGCGGTTTCGGAAAAAACGGCTTTGAGTCGGATATAGATGATTTGCAGGCAACCAGCGTGACGGTAAATATCTGGCTCGGATTTATGAGCCTTTCACCTTCCGGAAATGCGATTCCTTTTGACTATAACGGCAAAACCTATTATGCGAACCGGAAAACAATCGAAGGATTAGATAATACCCTCCGGTTTACCGCCTCTAAAGACATGATCGTTTCGGCCATTATCCTGATTCCGCCCGCCCGTTCGTTTACCGACGCGAAAACCGGCGCGTTGTTCGAACATCCCGACTTCAATCAGGCGGGTATCTACTCAATGCCGAATATGACAACGTTCGAATCGTTGAACCTGTATGCGGCTGCTATTGATTTCCTCGCGTCCCGGTACAGCCGCCCGGATAAACAATACGGACGTATTCACCACTGGATTGCGCATAACGAAGTAGACGCCGGTTGGGTATGGACAAATGCAGGCATTAAAACGCCGTTGCGTTTCATGGACATCTATGTAAAATCCATGCGCCTGCTCTATTATACGGCCCGCAAATACAGTCCGCATCCGGAAGTGCTTATTACATTGACACACTACTGGCAGGGACGGCATAACGAATATTGTTATCCTGCCGCCCAATTGCTTGAATTATTGCTCGATTATACCGAAGTCGAGGGTGACTTTAAATGGGGCGTGGCGCATCATCCGTATCCGCAATCCCTGTTTGAACCGAAAGCCTGGCTGGACGATCAGGCTACTTTCGACTATAACACGCCGTTGGTAACATTCAAAAACCTGGAAGTACTCGACGCCTGGATCAAACAACCGCGGGCGCAATACAAGGGGAAGGAAAAGAGAACACTGTATCTGTCCGAACAAAATCCCAATTCCAAAGATTATTCCGGGGAAGCGCTGAAAGAACAGGCGGCCGGTATGGCCTACGCACTGAAAAAGATGGAGGCCTGCTCCGGCATCGACGCGTATCAGATGCACGGATGGTTCGACCAACGGGCAGAGGGCGGTTTGCGTATCGGCATTCGCCGTTTCCGGGATGACGAAACAGATCCGGGCGGCAGAAAACCGGCTTGGTTCGTCTTTCAGGCTTTTGGTACGGACAAAGAGGAAGAAGTATTTGAATTTGCCAAACCGGTCATCGGGATCGATAACTGGAATCAAATCATTTACAAATCCCCCATCCAAATACCGTAAACAGTATGCGATAAGAATATTGTATCTTTTATTTTATCCTATAAATAATATATAAAATGCGAAAAATTTCATTATTATACCTGATCGTTATTCTTTTGGGAAGTTGTAAAGATCCGGCTCCCAAAGAGTATTTTGTTCGTCCATGCGAATTCGTCTGTGACTATCCGTTCAGCGAAGTCAACAAGTGGGCTGTTACCTGCCGCGTATGGGGGTTGTTAAAATACTACCACCCTAATATTACATCCGGAAATGTCGATTGGGACAAGGTCTTGTTAAACAGGTTAGACGATATTAGATTTATCACTACGCCGGAGATGCTGAATACCGAATTAAAAAAAATGCTCTCCGCTGCCGGAGCATATACGTATGAAAAAGATAAGAACTGGAATGACTCTTTAAATATGAACCGTAATCTCGACTGGATAGACCATTCTTTTTTGGATGAAGCCCTTCGGGATGAATTGAAAAAGATCGCGTCCATGAAAGTGCAAAATCCGGCATACTATTCGATTGGAAGAGGTTCTTCTTTTACGGGGCGTATCACGTTTTCAAATGAGAAGGATCAAAAAACGGTGAATAACAGTAATTTGCTAACCTTATTTCGATACTGGAATATTGTATATTACTTTTTTCCGTATAAATATAAAATGACCCAATCGTGGGATGAAACGCTCACCCAATTCATTCCGCTGTTTCTTGAGGCCACCAATAAATCTTCATTGGATATTGCATTGTTGAAATTAGTGTCTTTTATCGACGACGGACATGGTTATACTTCTGGCAGTGGTCCTTCTTATAAGGAATCAGTAAATAAGATTGAAAAGATTGGTGAGAGTACGGTATCACGGGTCTCTCACGGAGGCATGGAGAGGGGGGATATCATCCTTGGGATCGAGGGACAGGAAATTCATGAGATCCGGGATAGCCTGTCTGTTCTTACTGCAGCTTCTACTCAGTTAGCTAAGGACTTCTATATCAATACGGATATTGCATCTATGATATTTTTCCGGGAAACAGATATCATTGTATCAAGAGGAGGGAGGATACAAGATCTACATCTTGTTCCATCAGCATTTGAGCGGGATACGACACGGACTGCCTACAGCAGGATAAATAATCACATAGGATATGTCGACTTGGATGTACTGCAGAGTGATCAGGTTCAATCCATGTTCGAGTACCTGTCTCATACCAAGGGAATTATCTTTGATTTGCGCAATTATCCTGAGGGGGTTGGTTGCTTTGATATAATTGGCTATTGTATTGATGAGCAGAAAGTTCCGTATCTTCGTTTCACCACGCCTGATACCGAACATCCCGGTGCATTCTACTGGTCGGAAAATCACCTTTATTTACCCATCAGCTCCGGTGTTCCGAAATATAAAGGGGAAATCATCGTATTAGTTAATGAATACACGCAGAGTTGGGCTGAAGTCAATGCCGTGATGTTTCGTACGGCAGTCAATGCTACCCTAATAGGCCGTCCTACGGCAGGAGCAAATGGAGAGACTTGTCTCATACCGCTTCCTGATGGCCGGCATACTACGTTTTCCGCTGTGGGCGCCTATTATCCCGATAGGAGTGAAACGCAGCGTATCGGTATTCTTCCCGATATAGAAGTGTATGCCGGTATGGAGTCTATTTTGGCAGGCCGGGATGAAGTATTAGACGCTGCAATTGAATACTTGGAGAATAAGAATTAATATCGGTGGATTTATTATTAAAAAAACTATATTTGTAAAATTGACGCTTAATATCCAAATATTATGAAAGTCTTCTTCTTTTTTTGCTGTCTACGATTTTTTCTATAACTTGCCGCTGTTTTTCGGTTAGGTTAGTTGGATAGTAAATAAATAATGATGGACAATTTAAAAATTAAATCTTTCGGACCAATTAATCAGGCAGATGTTGATTTTGGTGATTTGACTTTGCTTGTCGGTTCGCAGGCAAGCGGAAAGAGTATTTTCCTGCAATTACTGAAATTGTTGATTGATAAAAATAATATCCGTAAAACAGTAGAACAGTTTGGATATGTGTGGAAAAATGACACCGATATTCTGAATCTGTTTTTTGGGGAAGATATGGCTGATATTTGGAAGAATAACAGTCTAATAAATTTTGATGGCAAAGACATTCTGAAAAATTTTTTAACCGCAAGAATGACGAAACAATTTGATGAGCGGTTGTTCTATGTTCCTGCTCAACGGATTTTAAGTGTTGCCGATGGAAGACCCAAAACTTTTATGGAATTTGATACTTCTGCCCCTTATGTGCTGCGTTATTTCAGTGAAACATTGAGGTTGCTTTTGCAAAATGGAATGGAAACGTCTATTTTTCCCATTCGCAACCGTTTGAAAGAAACTTTGCGCAATTCATTTGACAACAGTATTTTTCACGGAGGAGAAATTTTTATGGATGATAAATCGGGGCAGAAAAAATTCCGAATGAAAGTAGAGGGTATGAATGTGCCATTTATTACTTGGAGTGCCGGGCAGAAAGAATTTATGCCGTTATTGCTGGCTTTTTATTGGCTTTGCCCGCCATCGAAAATTGCTACCAAAGATGCATATAAGTATGTCGTTATCGAAGAACCCGAAATGGGATTGCACCCGCAGGCAATTATCTCTGTTATTTTACAAGTGATTGATTTGTTGTCAAGAAACTATAAGGTAATCATTTCTACCCATTCTCCGATTTTTCTTGAATTTGCCTGGGTATTTAATTTACTCAAAGAGAATAAGTCTAAAAATGCCTTGCATAAATTGTTCGATTTAAAAGCAAATACACAAACAGACAGATTATTAAAAAATATTCTTGAAGAGAAAACAATTAACACCTACTATTTTGCAAGGAACAATAATGGAGTGGAAGTGAAAAATATCAGTTCATTGGATGCAGACAGTGACGATAATGATATAGTGGAATGGGGTGGTATCTCTTCTTTCGCCGGTAAAGCGAGCGATATTGTTGCTAAATATAGCTGATTAGCCGATGGCAAAGAAGAAATTAACATTCAAAGAAGCGATTGAAGCAACGCCTGATGTGTTAACCGGCTATCGGGTCGGTCTGAAAGCATTGGGAGATTATGCAAAGAAAATTGAAGTTGAGAACACAAGACAATTAAATGGCAGTGTTGACATAGATGCCTGTACAACACATAAATATCCGAATGACAATCGTTGGGATTATGCTTTGGCGTATAACGAGGAGGTTTATTTTGTGGAAGTGCATACCGCCAATACCGACCAGGTGAGTGTGGTAATAAAAAAACTGCAATGGTTGAAAGACTGGTTAAACGGACAAGCCCCTGAAATCAACAAATTGAAAGCTGGTCGGCCTTTTATTTGGATACCGTCAGGGAAGAATAGAATTTTAAAAAGTTCAAGCGAAGCACGCAGAATATCACAAGCAAAAATAGAACTTGTCAAGTCATTAAAGTTATAGTAAAATTTCTATGAAGTCATCTAAACTTTTCCATATTGCTATTTAGTTGATGCGAATATACCCTACG
>DOZP01000339.1:0-1584 GCA_003517945.1 Porphyromonadaceae bacterium
GGGGTAACACCGGCGATGCCTACCGGCAGTTCGATGTGCTATCTGATGAAACAATTTCCGGAACGCGCGTTTGATGTCGGTATTGCCGAGGGGCACGCCGTTACATTTTCCGCCGGCCTGGCAAAGGAGGGTATGATCCCGTTCTGTAATATTTATTCTTCGTTTATGCAGCGGGCATACGATGAGGTGATTCATGATACGGCCCTGCAGAAACTGCATGTTGTGTTTTGTCTGGACCGCGCCGGGCTTGTCGGGGAAGACGGCGCAACGCATCATGGCGTGTTCGACCTGGCTTATATGCGTCCTGTCCCGAATCTTACGATTGCATCGCCGATCAATGAAGTGGACTTGCGGAATCTGATGTATACGGGATGCCGGGATGATGCCGGAACTTTTGTCATCCGTTATCCGCGCGGAAAAGGCGAATTGTATGACTGGCGACAGCCGCTGGAGATTCTTCCCGTCGGAAAAGGACGCCGGTTGCGCGATGGCGGTGATATCGCCGTTCTTTCTATCGGCCCGATAGGTAACGAAGTCAGGAAAGCGATTGATATGGCCGGAGAGGAAGGCCTGTCCGTCGCCCATTATGATATGATTTATCTGAAACCGGCAGATGAAGCTATTTTACATGAAGCGGGCAAACGTTTCAGGCATATCATTACAGTAGAGAACGGGGTTCGTACCGGCGGTCTCGGCAGTCTGGTCGCCGAGTTTATGACGGACAACGGATATATGCCTAAAATACGGCGTATCGGCGTGCCTGACCGGTTTGTAGAACACGGAACGATTGATGAACTATTCAATATCTGCGGCATGGATGCGAAGCATATTTTTGAAGCGATAATGACGGAGGTAGTGAAGGGTTAGTATGATCTGATTTATGGAAAAAAGATATTTGGTTGTGAAATTTGTTATCTTGGTATAAATGAAAATATTAATAGCAGGAGCCGGAGAAGTAGGGACGCATCTGGCTAAAATGCTTTCGAGGGAAAAGCATGATATCATCCTGATGGATCCTGATGAAAGTAAACTGGCATTTACGCGTTCGGGCATGGAGATCTTACCCATCATCGGCAGCCCCACTTCCCTCAGTGATCTGGAGGAGGCGGGTATCAACCGGATTGATCTGTTTATCAGTGTGACGCCGGAAGAGACTACCAATATAACCGCTTGTATGCTGGCGACGAAGATGGGAGCGGAGAAAACGTTTGCACGTATTAATAATTATGAATATCTGTTGCCTAAAAATAAGGAATTTTTCTCCAATCTGGGGATTGATTCCATGATTTATCCGGAGATGCTGGCCGCCAAGGAAATTGTTTCCGCCATCAGGCGTCCCTGGACCCGTCAGTATTGGGATTTGTTGGGCGGAGCTTTGATCCTGCTGGGTATCAAAATAGGTGAAAACGCCCCTATTGTGAACAAACAATTAACAGAGTTGACGGATAATAAAAATAAATCTTATCATATTGTCGCGATTAAACGTGGAAACGACACGATCATACCTTTCGGGAACGACCGGATTATAGCCGGTGATACTGTTTTTTTTACCTCCAGAAAGGAAAACATAGAGACGATACGAAA
>DOZP01000339.1:1611-6561 GCA_003517945.1 Porphyromonadaceae bacterium
ATTCGCGCTTCCCAATATCTGCCGGGCAATATTCATATAAAAATTATCGAAACATCGAAAGCGAAAAGTATCCGTATTTCCGAACAGGTTCCGGATAATGTGCTGATCATAAACGGAGATGGCCGTGATACCGATTTATTGATGCAGGAAGGTATACAACATACGGAAGCGTTTGTAGCGCTTACGGAGAATTCAAGTACGAATATCCTTGCTTGTCTTGCCGCTAAACGGTTTGGTGTGACCAAGACGATCGCCCAGGTAGAAAATCTCGATTATATACCGATGGCGGAAAAATTGGATATCGGTTCCGTCATCAATAAGAAGCTGATTGCCGCAAGCCATATCTACCAGTTCCTGCTACGTGCCGATGTGTCTACCGTGAAATGCCTTGCCTTTGCCAACGCGGATGTGGCGGAGCTTGTAGCGCGTCCGAACTCGAAAATAACAAAAAAGAAAGTGAAAGATATGCGTTTGCCGAGAGATATGACGTTGGGAGGACTTATCCGGGACGGAGAACCGATGCTTATTGACGGGGAGACACATATACAGGCGCAGGATCATGTGGTGGTTTTTTATTTGGATTCCGCTATGAGGAAACTGGAAAATTATTTCAACTGACACGGTCATTTAATAGCTAATATCCGGACATGCGTATTAATATTCTTTACATCGTAAAAACATTAGGTTCGATCCTGATACTTGAAACAATCTTCCTGCTGATTGCAACAGGGGTTGCGTTTATTTACGGCGGATCGGACCGGATACCGATGCTGACCTCTTCCGGTATCATGTTTGGCGCCGGTCTCTTGTTTTTTTTAACGGGGCGTAAAGCCGATGAATATCATGCCGGCAGGCGGGAGGGAATGCTGACGGTGACACTTACATGGGCTATTTTGTCGTTTTTCGGTATGATGCCCTTTTATATCGGAGGATATATTGATAATATCACGGATGCTTATCTGGAAACCATGTCGGGATTTACGACTACGGGGTTAACCGTACAGGATGATATAGAATCTTTACCGCGTGGCATTTTATTCTGGAGGAGCCTGATGCAATGGCAGGGCGGTATCGGGATGGTCGTTTTTACGGTGGCCTTGTTACCGATGTTCGGAGGCAGTGCGTCACAACTTTTCGACGCGGAGACAACCGGCTTTTCGCACGAACGTTTCCGTCCGCGTGTAACGCAGGTTGCGAAACGTTTATCCAGTGTGTATATTTTGTTGACTCTGTTGCTGATTTTTCTTTTATGGATCGGACCGATGGATTTCTATGAGGCTGTCAATCATGCGATGGGAAGTATTTCTACCGGAGGGTATTCTACCAAAAATGCAAGTATCGCCTATTGGGATTCTCCTTATATTGAATATGTTGTCATGTTCGGTATGTGCATCGGCGGAATGAAACTGCCTCTTTTTTTCTTTGCGTTGAAAGGGGAGTTCAGGCAGTTCCGGAATGACGAGGAAACACGCTGGTATTTGATTTATCTGCTCTTTTTTATTGTTGTTACGGTGGTATGGCTTTTTTATAATGGATATGAAACAGCTTCCTGTGATGTTGAAAATACGATACGGAAGGGGGCTTTTCAGGTAATTTCACTGGCGACTACGACCGGTTTCTTAACATCCGATTATGTCGCCTGGGGGCCTTTTTACTGGTTGATTGCTATTTTTCTGATGTTGATCTGCGGATGCGGAGGTTCTACCAGCGGGGGGCTTAAGATGGGGCGCGCCTTGATCCTTGTGAAGAATATGCTGAATGAATTCCGTAAACAGACACATCCGGCTGCGATATTACCCGTACGCGTGAGCGGACGGGTAATATCGCAGGATACTATTTATCGTGTGCATATATTCGCATTGGTATATGTTTTACTTATCTGTTTCAGTTGGATTTTTTTATTGATAAACGGATTGACATTTGAAGAAGCGATCGGCACATCTATTTCAGCGATCAGTAACGTAGGTCCTTCTCTTGGTTCGCTTGTCGACGGTAATTTATCGACCATCTCTTCTGTTTCCAAATGGTATGTTTCATTTCTGATGATGGTTGGACGTTTGGAGATTTTTACGGTGCTAACTCTTTTGTTACCAGGATTCTGGAAGCGGTAACGGTATTTTTTTTTGCTGATTGGTATGCCTGATTTTTGATTTTTCGAAAAAAAAATATACGTTTTTGTTGTTTTTTACGTTATACCTTGGCATTAGTATCCAATTACGTAAAATATGATAGAATATATAAGAGGCGAAATCGCTGAACTCTCGCCTGCACAAATGGTGATAGAATGTAGCGGAATAGGCTATGCATTAAATATATCTCTTACTACATTCAGCGCTTTCAATGGTCTCAGAGAGGGTAAAATATATGTGTATGAGGTGATCCGTGAAGATGCGCATCTTTTATTCGGCTTTGCGACCCGTGAGGAGCGGGAACTGTTCCTCCTGCTTACTTCTGTTTCGGGCGTAGGTCCTAATACCGCGCGTATGATTTTATCATCGCTGTCGCCTTCCGATCTGATACATGTGATTGCTTCCGGCGATGATGTCAGCCTGACGGCTGTTAAGGGGATCGGGAGTAAAACGGCGCAACGCATTGTTGTTGATTTACGGAATAAAGTGAAACCTGTAGAAAGTATGGGCGGAAAAGATAAGTTTGCGCCGGGAGACCGTTCCGATACGGCGGAAGGAGCCGTTGCCGCCTTGGTAATGCTCGGCTTCCAGAAAACGGCATCGCAGAAAGCGGTGGCTTCCATTTTGAAAAAATCACCGTCTGTCACCGTCGAGCAGGTGATAAAAGATGCACTGAAAATGCTTTGATTTTTCTGTGGGGTTTATTGTAATAACGTTGGATGAAAAGGAGATTTAAATATATTATAACGATTATTGTCTGCTTATCGGGTATTGCGGCGCTGAATGCCCGATATCCCGGTTTACCGGCTACCGGAACGGTAGCCTCGCCGGATCGTCTGGTGCCGGATGATACAATCGAAAAACCCCGTATTCCCGTAAAGAAAACTGTCCCCGAAGGATATAAAGATCTTGAAAGAAAATCTGCTTCCGATCTGCGTGATCCGGAAAATCTGAAGACGGAGGTAGAGTACGATCTGAGAACAGGAACTTATTTATTGCGTTCAAAGGTCGGCGACTTTGATCTGGGAACACCCCTGAAGATGACGCCCGAAGAATATCAGGATTATAGTTTGAGCCAATCCATCAAACGGTATTTTTATGAAAGGAACAGGGCGGTCTTGGATAGTCTGGGGCCCGACGGAAGGGGAGGCGACCGGTTCAACCTGATGGATATGCAATTTGATATCGGCGGTGCGGATAAACTGTTCGGACCCGGAGGCGTTCGCTTGCAATCCCAGGGCTCATTAGGATTAGACTTAGGGCTTAAAACAACCAAGACAAATAATCCATCCCTGCCGGAGAAATCGCGTAGCCGTACGTTTTTTAATTTTAATACGGATGTGCAGATGAACATGAAGGCGTCTGTCGGGACAAAAGTGAATTTCGATATGAACTATAATACGGAAGCTTCGTTTGATTTTGATGCCGCTAAGTTGAAACTGGCTTATCAGGGAGAAGAAGACGAAATTGTCAAATCACTGGAAGGGGGGAATGTGAGTATGAGTACGAATAATTCCCTGATACGTGGAGGCGCGGCGTTGTTTGGTGTGAAAACGGATCTGCAATTTGGTAAATTACGTGTCAGGGCGCTTGTCGCACAACAGGAATCGGATTCAAGAAGCATTTCGTCAAAAGGGGGTTCGCAGATGACCGATTTTGAAATGTCGGTTGACAAGTATGATGAAAACCGTCATTACTTCCTGGCGCATTATTTTCGTGATACGTATGATAAGGCAATGGCTAAAATACCCTATATATCGTCTTCCGTTTCGATTAACCGTGTAGAAGTCTGGGTAACCAATAAGAGCAGTATTCAGGGACAGACGCGTAATATTGTCGCTTTTTCGGATCTTGGCGAACACGACCATATCAGTAATCCTCAGTTTTTACCTTCCGGGACTCAGCCGGTACCCTATAACGGGGCCAACACATTGTATCGCACCGTAGTGGATAATTATCCGGGAGCGCGCGATAACAGCGCCGTAAATCAGGTGTTTAGCGGTTTTATTGAGGGGGGGAAGGATTATGAGAAGGTAGAAAGCGCCCGTATGTTGTCGACATCCGAATATACATTGAATAGACAACTCGGGTATATTTCCCTGAATACTTCAAAATTGCAGGAAGATGAGGTGTTGGCTGTGGCTTTTGAATATACGTATAACGGAACGGTATACCAGGTCGGGGAATTTTCAAGCGATGATACGGAAAACGGAAAAAAATGCCTGTATGTGAAAATGCTGAAAGGCGTATCCATGTCCCCATCCATGCCGGTCTGGGACTTGATGATGAAAAATATTTATTCGCTTAACGCCTATTCCATACAACAGAAGAAATTCAGGTTGGATATTGTTTACCAGAGTGATACGGCCGGTACTTATGTGTATACGATTCCGGAAGGAAATATAAAGGGACGCACTCTTCTCAGGGTGATGAATCTGGACAGGCTGAATTCGAATAATGAAGTGGTTGGTACGGGAGATAATACCGGAGACGGTTTTTTCGATTTTATGGATGGATATACGATTATATCAAGCAACGGGCGAATTATTTTTCCCGTTATCGAACCTTTTGGTTCTCATCTGCGTGAAAAAATCGGGAATGATGCGATTGCGGATAAATATGTCTATCAGGAACTCTATGATTCTACGCTGACGGTAGCCCGGCAGATTGCGGAAAAAAATAAATTTTTGTTGCGCGGACAATATACCGGTTCGGCTTCCAACGTCATACAGTTAGGTGCGACCAATGTAGCGCGGGGTTCTGTAATCGTCCGGGCGAACGGAATGATTCTGGTGGAAAATGTGGATTATATTGTCAATTA
>DOZP01000339.1:6625-9510 GCA_003517945.1 Porphyromonadaceae bacterium
AAGACCATGTTCGGGGCTGACCTGAATTATGCATTTTCCAAGGATTTAAACATGGGCGCTACCATCATGCACTTATCGGAAATGCCCCTGACGACGAAAACGACTTTCGGCGACGAGTCCGTAAAAAATACCCTTTGGGGTGTTAACCTGGATTATAAGGGTCAGAGCCAGTGGCTGACCAATATGTTTGACAAGCTTCCTTTGCTTTCATTGACGCAGCCGAGTAGTTTTTCCGTTAATGCGGAGTTTGCACACCTGATCGCAGGTCATTATCAAAACAAATATACCGGAGAATTTTCATACCTGGATGATTTTGAATCTACTCAGAGTGAATTTGATTTGCTGAATCCTTATTATTGGAATTATGCAAGTACCCCTTTCGATGATAATAAAGCGACGGCATTGTTTCCGGAAGCCGGACTTTCGAATAATACGGATTATGGAAAAAATCGCGCTTTGCTGGCATGGTATTATATAGACGGATTGTTTACCCGCAGAAATTCCTCCTTGCGGCCGTCGTATATGACGGACGAGGATTTGTCGGATCACCGTGTGCGCGCCGTCCAGATAAATGAATTGTTTCCGAACAAGGATCAGGGATATGCAGAAAATAATTATCTGAATGTCTTAAATCTGGCTTATTATCCGAACGAACGCGGGCCTTACAATCTGGATGCCGATCAGGTTAACAGCGACGGAACATTGATGAATCCGGAAAAACGCTGGGGAGGAATTATGCGCAGTCTGGATCAGACCGATTTTGAAACGGCCAATATCCAGTATATTGAATTCTGGGTAATGGATCCCTTTATTTCTGATCAGAATCATAGAGGGGGCGATCTGTATTTCAATCTGGGTGAGATCTCCGAAGATATCCTGAAAGATGAAAAGAAATTTTTTGAAAACGGATTGCCCGTAGACGGAGATATGTCGCAGGTCGATACCACTGTCTGGGGGAAGGTGCCGAAACAATTGAGTACGGTATATGCTTTCGATAATACCTCAAATGCGCGCGCCCTTCAGGATGTGGGGTTTAACGGTTTGTCTTCATCTGAAGAAAAAAGCGGAGAATTCCCTGCATACAGGGAGTTTCTCGAAAAATTGCGGAATAATCTGTCACAGGAGACGATTCTGCGGATGGAGCAGGATCCATTATCGCCGCTTAGCGATCCTGCCAGTGACAATTACCGTTATTTTCGTGGCGCTGATTATGATGATGAACGGGCGGATATTCTGACCCGTTATAAACGTTACAATGGGGTGGAAGGTAATTCGAGGGAAGCCGGTAACTCGGCGGAAGCGTATAACTCATCTTCCAAAATGGTTCCCGATGTGGAGGATTTCAATCAGGATTACACCATGAATGAGCATGAGAAATATTACCAGTATCATGTTTCTATCCGTCCTGAAGATATGGTGGTGGGGGTGAATTATATCGTAGATAAACGTATTGCAAGGGAGGTCAGACTGGCTGACGGAACAAAAGAGGATGTTACCTGGTATCAGTTTAAAATTCCTATCCGGGAATATAGTCACAAGGTTGGTAATATTGATGATTTCAGTTCCATTCGCTTTATGCGTACGTTTATGACCGGATTCAGTGAAACGACCGTGTTGCGTTTCGGAAAATTTTCACTGGTACGCGGTGAATGGCGACCTTATGAGCAACCGTTATATAGGTCGGATGCCATCCCTTCAGTGACGGCTTCGTTATCCGTATCAACCGTAAATATTGAAGAGAACGGAGACCGTGAACCGATAAACTACAGGCTTCCGCCGGGCGTTTCACGTATTACAGACCCCAGCCAGCCACAGTTACGCCAGCAAAATGAGCAGTCTCTTTCTTTGAAAATAACGGATTTGGCTTCGCAGGACGCCCGTGCCGTATATAAGACGACAAGCTACGATCTGCGCCGTTATAAACGGATGCAGATGTTTGTTCACGGCGAAAAGTTCGTAGATGATATAACCAACCTGCAGGATGGCGACCTTTCCGTATTCGTTCGTTTGGGAACCGACTATAAGAATAATTATTACGAATATGAAGTGCCGCTGAACCTTACTTCATTTGGGGATGGAAGGCCTTCCGCCAGTGAGATATGGCCTGCTGAGAATATGTTGAATTTCAGCCTGGACATATTTACCGATCTGAAACTTAGCCGTAACCGCGAAAAAAGTACTGCCGGGAGCGGGGTTAGCTATACTACCGTTTATACTAAATATGATCCGGATAACAATCGTAACACGATTTCCGTTGTCGGCAATCCGAGCCTGTCGGATGTACAGGTGATCATGATCGGTGTACGTAATAATTCGAGAGATGTGAAAAGTGCTGAGGTATGGATCAACGAATTGCGTATGACTGATTTTGATGAATCCGGCGGTTGGGCTGCAAATGCGAGTATGAACCTGAATATTTCAGATTTTGCCACGGTCAACGCAAGCGGGAATATTGAAACCGCCGGTTTTGGCGGACTGGAACAGTCTGTTTCCGAACGTAGTATGGATGATTATTCCCAGTTTAGTATTGCTACCACCGTTCAGCTTGGAAAATTTTTTCCTGAAAAAACAAAAATAAACCTTCCTTTGTATTACGCTTATTCAAAAGAAGTTATTTCACCCGAGTATAATCCCCTGGATCAGGATATATTGCTGAAAGAATCAATTGATAACGAGACGACGAAAGCCGGAAAAGACTCTATTCGCAATTTTGCCAACGATGTGTTGACAACGAAAGCCTTCGCGCTTAATAATGTGCGGATTGATATAAAAAGTAAGAATCCGATGCCATACGATCCGGCAAACTTTTCTATGGGATACGCTTCCAATGTGGAAACGCGCACCAATCCGGAAACGGCATACGAAACGACTAAAAATTTCCAGGG
>DOZP01000336.1:0-14922 GCA_003517945.1 Porphyromonadaceae bacterium
ACGAGCTCTGTTCTTTTTTCTTCAGCAAAAGTATGGCTCATATAATTTATTTCCGGTTGTATGTGCAGGACGATGTAGGGTATCGGGTAGAACCGTCCGAATGCATTTACTCCTGTGTAATGATATTTGTCTGATTCGCCGGATATTTTATAACGATAATACGAATATGAGATCCCAACGCCTGCATTGATTTTAGGCGTGAAGAAATAGCCTATCTGAGGAGCGATGTTGATGGTCGTACTGTTGTTTCCGAATCCGAGAGCCAGATTTCCTCCCAATGTGATCTTGTTCCTGTCAAAATGAAAGGTCTTTTCGTCCCGGTTATTTTGTTGTGAAAAACATAAAGTCATGTTTATACATAGAAATAAGAGGGTGATGAGTATCCGTTTATTCATATACTTTTTCTTTAGAAGATTTTGGCATCAAAAAAACCTCCCCATTTCACCTCCATGAAAGAGGGGTGGGGAGGTATATAAGAGCCGCACTGTAGATGTGTGTAAACTCCGTATGACAGGATTTGAGTGCCTTTACCACCTTTGTAATCCGCTGTGCTAAGCATTTCCCGGAGGAACTGCGGCCCGCCATTAGCGGCAAGAGCTTGTCTCGGAATTTTAAATATTCTGATGAGTTTTCCAATCGAACAAGTGCGGCCTAACTCATTTTTTGTCTCTTTTACAAAGTTAATAAAGAAAAACAGATGATGCAAGGATTTGTGATAAAAAAATCCATTTTACATCATCTGTTTTTATAACTTTATTTCTTCGCTTTGGCAACAATAGCTTTAAACGCTTCCGGATTATTCATAGCTAAATCGGCCAGAACCTTACGGTTGATTTCAATGCCGGCATCTTTTAACCCGCCCATAAGGCGTGAATAAGATAATCCTTCCATGCGCGCTCCCGCATTGATACGTTGTATCCACAATGCGCGGAAATTACGTTTTTTATTGCGGCGGTCACGAAAAGCATACGTTAACCCTTTTTCCCAAGTGTTTTTTGCTACAGTCCAAACGTTTTTACGAGCACCAAAATAACCTCTCGTAAGTTTCAAAATCCGTTTTCTTTTTGCTCTTGAAGCAACATGATTTACTGATCTTGGCATAATTCTAATTTTTTTTGAATGTTAGCGCCACCTTTTTCAGATGATCTTGGAAGCTAATCATTCGGTTAATAAAATGTAATAAACTCTTGCTAATGATTTGGTCATTTCAGGCAAAGCAACTTTTTGATGTTGTTCATGTCTGCATTAGCAACCAACCCTGTATGAGTCAGATTTCTCTTTTGCTTTTTAGTCTTCTTGGTCAGAATGTGACTTTTAAAAGCATGTTTTCTCTTGATTTTACCTGTTCCGGTAAGGGCAAACCTCTTTTTAGAACCGGAATTAGTTTTCAATTTTGGCATAACTTTAATTTTAAATGTTTATTGTAATTAATTATAAATCATTTCCTCTCGGAAATATCTTTTTATCCTGATTCATGTCTGTTTTGTTGCCGGAAACATTTTGCTTCTCGCCGCCGCTCAATGAGGAAGGCTTTGCCGCTCCTCCTTTTTTAGAAGTGGGAGATAGCATGATAATCATTCGTTTCCCTTCCAATACAGGCATTTGTTCTACTTTTCCGTATTCTTCCAAATCGTTTGCAAACCGAAGCAATAAAACCTCTCCTTGTTCTTTGAACAGAATGGAGCGTCCTTTGAAAAAAACGTATGCTTTCACTTTGGCTCCTTCTTCGAGAAACTGTTTCGCATGTCTCAATTTGAAATTGTAGTCGTGATCGTCTGTTTGTGGTCCGAATCTGATTTCTTTAACGACAATTTTTAAAGCTTTCGCCTTTTGCTCTTTCTGGCGTTTTTTTTGCTGATAAAGAAACTTTTGATAATCAATAATCTTGCATACAGGAGGATTGGCGTTTGGTGAAATTTCTACCAAATCAAATCCCATATCTTCTGCCATCTGTAATGCTTTGGAAGTAGGATAAACTCCGGGAGTTATATCATCGCCGACAAGGCGTACTTCTGGAACGTTTATACGTTCATTGATCCTGTATTGTTCTTTATTACGATCGAATCTCATTGATTTTTTATGTATAATATTTACCTCCTATTTTTTTATTTCCGTTGTTTCTTTTTCCCATTTGTTCATCATCTCGTCAATTTCTTCCAAAATTTGCGCTGCAAAGGTAGTAATTTTAATCGAACCTTTATCACCTTCGCCTTGTTTTCTTACCGAAACTTCATTATTTTCCATTTCTTTTTCTCCGACGATAAGCATGTAAGGTATGCGTTTAAGTTCATTATCACGTATTTTGCGGCCTATTTTTTCATTACGGTCATCGACTATAACGCTTATATTATTTTTTTCCAGTTCGCGAGCTACTTTGTATGCGTAATCATTGAATTTTTCCCCGATAGGCAGTACGGCTACCTGATCCGGTGTCAGCCACAACGGAAATTTTCCTGCGGTGTGTTCTATCAGAACGGCGACAAAGCGCTCCATTGATCCGAATGGTGCACGGTGAATCATAACCGGCCGGTGCTTTTGGTTATCTTCGCCGGTGTATTCCAGTTCAAACCGTTCCGGCAGGTTGTAATCGACCTGAATTGTTCCTAATTGCCAGCGTCTTCCGATAGCGTCTTTTACCATAAAATCAAGCTTGGGCCCATAGAAAGCCGCTTCTCCCAATTCGATTTTCGCAGGCAGGCCTTTCTCTTCGCAGGCTTCGATAATTGCACGTTCCGCTTTATCCCAGTTTTCATCCGATCCGATGTATTTTTCTTTGTTTTCAGGATCGCGAAGCGATATTTGCGCTTCGAATTTATCAAAATTCAGCGCTTTGAAAATGATGAAAATAATATCCATGACTTTCAGAAATTCTTCCTTCAGTTGATCCGGACGGCAGAACAGGTGCGCATCATCCTGGGTAAATCCCCGTACACGCGTTAATCCGTGTAGCTCACCGCTTTGTTCATAACGGTATACGGTTCCGAATTCGGTCAGGCGTAACGGAAGGTCTTTATATGAGCGTGGGAATGTCTTGTATATTTCACAGTGATGCGGACAGTTCATCGGTTTCAGTAGAAATTCTTCTCCTTCCTGCGGCGTATGTATCGGTTGGAACGAGTCTTTTCCATATTTTTCATAATGACCGGATGTGACATACAATTGTTTTCCCCCTATATGAGGAGTCATTACTTGCTGGTAACCGTATTTTTTTTGTATTTTTTTGAGGAAATCTTCCAGTTTCAGACGTAGTTGCGTACCACGTGGCAACCAGAGCGGAAGTCCTGCCCCTACATTGAGTGAAAATGTGAATAACTCAAGTTCTTTTCCAATCTTGCGATGGTCGCGTTTTTTGGCTTCTTCTACCAATACAAGGTATTCTTCCAGCATTTTCTTTTTCGGGAAGGTAATACCGTATATACGTGTCAGTTGCTTACGTTTTTCATCTCCCCGCCAGTAAGCTCCGGCGATACTGGTTATTTTGATCGCTTTTATATAGGATGTATTGGGCAGATGGGGGCCACGACATAAGTCCGTGAAATTACCTTGTGTGTATGTCGTAATATGTCCGTCTTCCAATTCACTGATAAGCTCGGTTTTATATGTTTCATGGCGGTTTTCAAACATGCTTATAGCATCGGTTTTTGATATGTCCTGACGCTTTATTTCTTCTTTTCCGGCAACCAGTTCCGCCATTTTTGCTTCTATTGCCGGGAAGTCTGCATCCGTCAGACTTGTATCGCCCAAGTCTACATCATAATAAAACCCGTTTTCAATGGCAGGTCCTATGCCGAATTTAACTCCGGGATATAGCTCCTGCAATGCTTCCGCCATCAGGTGTGCGCTTGAATGCCAGAAAGCATGTTTCCCTTCATCGTCTTCCCATTTCAGCAGTTGCAGGGTTGCGTCATCGTTGATGGGACGCGTTAAATCCCAGACTTCACCATTGACTTTAGCTGCTAAAACATCCTGAGCTAATCTCGGACTTATACTTTCTGCTATTTGCAGCGCTGTTGTCCCTTCTGTAAATTCTCTTACGGAATTATCAGGGAAAGTAATCTTTATCATTGTTCTGACCATAAAATGTTTGTATTCCGGTGTGCAAAGGTAATAAAAAAAATTATTCTGTCATGCGTTTGATGATGTTATATGCGTTGATAATACCCAGTTCGCCCGCTTTACTGAGATCGGTAATACCTCTTTTGGCATCTCCCTGGGATAATCTGGCAAGACCACGGTTAAAATAGGCTTCCGCAAATTCGGGATCACGGCGTATTGCTTCGTTGTAATCAAGGATCGCCGCTTTATAATCGCGTTGTGAACAGAGCAGGTTAGCACGGTTGAAGTAGGCGAATGTAAAAGACGGATCTTTCTGTATGACCGAATTATAATCGCGAAGTATCATTTCGTAGGTATATGAACGATTTTCGGATACATTTCCGGTCGGCGTAGTCTGGGAGATATAACCGGCGGTATTTCGGGTATTGAATTGTATACTCATAGCTTCAGCCAGTTCGTCCTGCGTGGAATTGGATTGTTCATATTCCATCTGTTTGTAACGGACAACTGCGCGGCTGAAATACGCAAGAGTATACGACGGATCTGTTTCTATCGCTTTGTCGAAATTATTAATCGCTTCGGTAAAGTCCTGAACCAGCATGAAATCAAGGCCTCTTCCGAAATAATAGTCGGCATTATTTTCATTCTTTTCTATTTTTGCCGAATATTCGTTGATGGACGTAAAGTGCGCTTCTATCTGGAACTCATTTAAGGACGCTTCCTGATTTGTTATGATTAATTTCCACCCTAAAACATTGCGTTCATTAAAATTTTCAATTGTTTTGTTATAGTAAACGGATTCCTTTATCTGATTTATTTTTTCATAATATGTCAAAATGAATTGAGGCTGGAGGTCTATGCGAATATTTTTGTCCTGTACGCGTCCGCGTATTTCACTCTGATATTTACTTTTTTCCTGTTCTTCTTTGTCGTATATGACCAGACTGTTAAACTTGCTGATATTTTTATCTGATTCTTCACGCATATCTTTTTTTTCTTCTTCTCCTTCTTTCCGGTCGGATTGTTGGGTTGAAGCAACTGTTTGTCCGGCCTGTCCTCCTCCTGCATTTCCGTGTGTTCTTTCCAGTTCCATGGCATACCAATAGTCTTTATCCGCACCGCTTATATCGTTGAGATGGCGTTTGGCTTCGGCACGGTTATAATAGGCGGGGATGAAGTTTGGGTATTGGTCAATGATCAGATCATAATCTCTGACGGCCGACTGGAAATCTCCGATCTGACTATATAACAAGGCCCTGTTATAGTAGGCCATATAATTATCCGGTTCCATGGATATGACCACATCGAAGTCTTCAACGGCGCGATTATAATCACCTACATGGAAACGTAATAATCCACGGTTGAAGCGGGCGATCAGATTATTGCTATTCATGGCAATCACCTGATCGTAATCAGACATCGCTCCACGCAAATCGTTTGAGTTATAACGGATTAATCCCCTGTTTATATAATAGCCTTCTTCCCTGGGATTTAACCGGATCGCCTCGTTGAAATCAATCAGGGCTTCGTCTGTTTTATTTGTCTGGTAATAGAGTAAAGCCCGGTTCCCGTACGCGGGTGCATAATACGGGTCTAACTCAATCGCCTGATTATAATCGTTCATAGCGGAAATAGTATCTCCGGTTTCCGTATACATGGCTCCGCGTGCCAGATGAGATTTTGAATCTTTGGGGTATGATTCTATAATTTCATTAAATAACTCTTTTGCTTTTTCGTAATCTTTCTTTTGTATGTATGCGATAGCCGTATTCGTCATCATGGAACGATCTTTCGGCCTGAATTCCAATCCTTTCATATAATCCTGAATGGCCGGTTCATATTTGCCGAGGCTTTGTCGTGCGATGCCACGGGCATAGTAGGCCTGTACTAAAAACGGATTTTGTTGTAATGCTAATGTACAGTCTTCTTCCGCCCCGCTGTAATCATCCAGGTTGAGTTTTGCTACGGCGCGGTAAAAATAGGGTTGTGCCAGCCAGGGTTTAGCTCTTATTACCTGATTGAAGTACTGGATGGATAATATATAATCTTCAAAATACAAGGCATTACGCCCGATCGCGATGACACGGTCCGTATTTATTTGTGCAAAGGAGTGGAAAATGCATACTTGCAACAAAATGAAGACTATGATCCTTTTCATTTTATCTGACAGGTTTTATTTTATAACTGCAGGAAATATTTCCTTTTATGATATTATTAAGTTTGCTTTTGTTCAATTGGCGCCGGATCGGTGATATGTCGTCTATGAAAACTTCTCCTTCCAGGTGCTGACATTCGTGTTGCACAACCCTTGCGGCAAATCCTTCCACTTCTTCTTCCTGTTCATTGAAATTTTCATCTTTGTATTTTACATGTATTTTTGCGGCACGGGAAACTTTCTCATGGATACCGGGAAAACTCAGGCATCCCTCTTCCATGGAAATGACTTCCTGGCTACATTCGGTTATTTCCGGATTTATCATGACCCGTTTAAAATCTTTACATTCGGGGTAACTCTGAGAGACAGGATCGGCATCTATTACCAACAGTCGGATGGATAGTCCGATCTGCGGGGCGGCCAGACCCACTCCTTCCGCATGGTACATCGTTTCGAACATATCATCGATCAATTTTTTCAGGTTCGGATAATCCTGACGGATCATTTCGGTTTCTTTTCTTAAAACCGTTTGGCCGTATGTGTAAATGGGTAGTATCATAAATCAATTAAAAATCAGTTTGTTTTGTTTGCAATATAAATCTTTGTTTTTCCATATATCCTTGCAGGATAAGGGTTGCGCTTATTTCGTCCACTAACGCTTTGTCTTGTCTTTTTTTTTTCTTTAGTCCTCCTTCAATCATGGCTTTATGCGCCATCACGGAAGTAAACCGTTCGTCAAAATAGGTGATGGGAACGTCGGGTATCACTTTACGCAACCTGTTTACAAACGCTTCAACATAGCGCATGTTTTCTGACGGTTTGTTATTCATTTGTTTCGGTTCGCCAATTACAAATAAATCTACTTTTTCCCGTGATATATAGGCCTCAATATAATCAACCGTTTCGCCACTCGGAACTGTTGCTAATCCGTTGGCGATGAGTTGCATTTTGTCGGTGACGGCTATTCCGGTTCGTTTGCGTCCGTAATCTATGGCCATAATTCTTCCCATAAGGGTACAAAGTTACTGTTTTTTTTAATATGCGTTGGATTCACCTTTAAACATGTTGATAATGGTTACGACAATAATCTTCAGATCAAGAAAGAAAGACCAATTTTCCAGGTACCATACATCGCGTTTTATACGTCCTTCCATCTGTTCCAGTGTTTTTGTTTCGCCCCGGTATCCGGTTATCTGCGCCCATCCGGTTATACCGGGTTTTACAAGATGTCTTATCATATATTTGTCAATAAGCATCGAATATTGCTCCGTATGTTTAAGCATGTGGGGACGTGGGCCTACGACTGACATATCGCCGATCAGTACGTTTATAAACTGGGGGAATTCATCTAAATTGGTTCGTCTCAGGAAACTTCCGATTTTTGTGGTGCGCGGATCATCTTTTACGGCTTGCAGTTTATCCGCTTCTTCATTCATACGCATGGTGCGGAATTTGTAACATTCGAAGATTTTACCATATAGTCCCGTACGTTTTTGTTTGAATAAGACCGGACCTTTGGATGATACTTTGATTAATATACCGGCAATGATGTATAATACCGGAAAGACGGTCAATAATACGGCCATGGAAAATGAAAGGTCAAAACACCTTTTTAGAAAGCGGTTATAGGGAGATTGCAGCGGTTCCGTCCGTAAAGTCAATAGCGGTACGGATTCCATTACTTCAAGGATCATACTCTTTTTTATATTCCTGTAAAATTCGGGAATAATATAAAATCGTATCATATTTTTCTCTGCAAAATTGAGCAGTTCGGATATTTTCTCGCTGTTTGTTCCCGGGATCGTACAATAGATCTCATCAATATCATGATTTTTCACATAGGCTTCAATCTGGTCGATTGTGCCGAGGTAGTTCGGCAGGACATCTTTCAATATCCGGTTGTCATCAAAGAAGCCGAGTACATTGAACCCGTAAGATAAATCGGTTTTGATCACATGGTACAGTTCCATTCCGTTTTTGCCCGCGCCTACGATGATTATATTTTTAGCGTTATATCCTTTGCGGCGGTAGGCCTTTACCAGGATACGTATCAAGACACGCCATAAAGAGAAGATCAGTAGCGTAGCCAGATAATATATGATAAGAAACGTAGCCAGATCATTTCCTACATTAAGGAATATGAGGCAGATCGCAAATAAGAATATATAGGTGGTGACAAAGGAAAAGGAGCGTTGCACAATCTTGTCAAGGAAAACGACCGACATGTGCAATTTCATCGGAACAAAATAGATGGAGAAAAAATAACAGAAATTAGATAACAATATGATCTCCCGCACTTTGGGGATCATGGCCATGGTGTAGAATGGATCCAGCAGGCGGTAGATAAGGAAAAATATGAAATTCAGTACAACTAAATCTCCTAGTCCTACAATCCACTGAATGATATATTCTTGTTTACTGTTTCGTATCATATATTTTGAGAATCCTGCAAAGATAATGCAAGCCACGCTAAATACAAAATGAGCCTGCCCATTTTATTGCCGGGCAGATATCATATTCTTTTGTATTCCGGATATTTTTTCCTAATAAGTACCGGTGGCATTTCATTTGTCTGTGTTTTATGATTGTTTTTCCACATGCCTGACGGCATAAATATAAAATTTTGTTTGAATCCAATTAATCCTTACCTTTGTCCTTTGGTATTGACCTAAATGCGGAATCTATCCGCTTTTTTTATACGGAAGAAGAATGGAGAAGTTGTGTTTTTTTAGTTTGGCCAGTGGTAGCAGCGGTAATTGTTATTACCTCGGAACATCATCTTTCGGCATCCTTATTGATGCCGGTATAAGTGTACGGCAGATAAAGAAAATACTGAAAGAACGTGGGGTGGGATTTGAGAAAATACAGGCGATATTGGTTACGCATGATCATGCTGATCACATAAAGTCGGTAGGATGCCTTGGAGAAACATTGCATATTCCGGTTTATACTACGGAGGCGGTTCATGCCGGAATACGAAAGAGCCGCTATGTAGAAGAGATTCTGATACAGTCGCGTCATGTAATAGAGAAAGAGGTGACATTTACGATATGTAATTTTAGAATTACAGCTTTTGAAGTGCCGCACGATAGTAGTGATAATGTCGGATATTCAATAGAATATGGTAATCAGACATTTGTTGTTGTAACGGATGTCGGTCATATAACGAATATGGTGACTAAATATGTCTGTAAAGCTAATCATTTGGTTTTAGAAGCGAATTATGACGAGGAAATGCTGAAATCAGGCTCATATCCTGAATTTTTAAAAGAGCGTGTGTCGAGCAGGTCGGGGCATTTGAGTAACCGTGATGCGGCTGAGTTTTTAGCGGTCAATTATTCGCCGAGACTGAAGGATGTCTGGTTATGTCATCTCAGTCGTGATAATAATCATCCGGAATTGGCTTATAAAACGGTTGATCTGCGATTATTTCAGGAGGGGATAAGGGTAGGTAAGGATTTATCCCTGACTACATTGAAGCGGATGAGTCCTTCGGATGTCTTTGAATTTGATGTCGAAGATGAAGGATGAGGTGTTTTTTTGTATGATGCCGGTTGCCGGCTGTGTGTAAAAGAATGTGTGTGTGTAAAGACGGAAAAAGGTATTTTGCGGGCCAAATAAGTCTGGTTTGGGAGAAATGGATCAGATTTGTTTATGTAAGAGTTCTTTTATTTTCAAATCGGCCTTTTCTTCTATCTGTGGTGTGATGCTGCCTTTGAGGTGTTTTATTAACAAGGCGACTACGGCGAGATCGTCTGTATAGCCAAGGCCGGCAATGAAGTCCGGTATCACGTCAAGGGGCAGTACGAAGTATCCTAAAGCCCCGATGATATAGGCTTTGGTTTTTATCGGGACGTTGCCATCCTGCAATGTATAATAGAGTAAAAGTACGGGGCGCAAAATGATTGATCCTGCCTTTTTGGCAATATGCCGAATTTTTTCCCAAAAACGTTTTTCGTCATAATGGGACTTGAAAGATGACATATTGTCAATTTTTTGCGGCAGATATTTATTATTATTTTCCATGGCTCAAAGAAAAGTTGTTTTTTTCAATTAACCAAGGATTATCATTTATTTTGTTGTAATTTTGTATCGTTAAAAGGCAAAAAGGAGTGAGTCGTTATTTTATTTATCTTACTTATAATGGTACGCGTTTCTGCGGTTGGCAACGCCAGCCCAACGGGTTGAGTGTGCAACAGTGTCTGGAAGAAGCGCTTTCGGTTGTATTGCAACAGGATCTATCCGTTGTCGGAGCCGGCCGGACAGATGCAGGCGTTCATGCCCGTATGATGGTGGCTCATTTTGAATACTTTGTTCTGATCGGGGATTTGTTGCAGTTGACGGATAAATTGAACCGGATGTTGCCTAAAGATATTGCCGTAAATAAAATCGTNNACGTTTTGATGCCGTTTCGCGTACATATAAATACTGTGTGACGGACAAAAAGAATCCGTTCGATTATGAATGGGTTTACTGCATGCCTTTGCATAATATGGATTTTAACGTGATGAATAGAGCTTGTAAGATCCTGTTTGATTATTCGGATTTTACAAGTTTCAGTAAGTTGCATACGGATGTAAAAACGAATGATTGCCGTATTGACGAAGCGAAATGGGAACGGGATGGAGATGTATGGGTTTTTACTATTCGCGCGGATCGTTTTTTGCGCAACATGGTCAGGGCTATTGTCGGTACATTATGGAGTGTAGGGCGTGGTAAGGCAACGGTGGAAGATTTCAGGCGTATTATCGAAGCAAAAGACCGGTGCAAAGCCGGTATGTCTGTTCCCGCCGTAGGACTTGCACTCGTTGGAATTGAATATCCGGAACATCTTTTTTTTAATTCATAGCAGTTGAACAGGTGGTTATGTGGGTCTTGTTATCATTTTTATCTGCTTTTTTATTAGGGTGTTATGATATATGTAAGAAGAAATCGCTGGATGAGAATGCCGTTATACCGGTTTTATTCCTGAATACATTGATTTCTACTTTGATATTCACTCCTTTTATCATCTTGTCTTATACGACCAATCTGCTGGATGAATCTTTATTTTACGTACCCCGCGTCTCTCCGGAAACTCATGGATTGATTGCACTGAAGTCTTTGATTGTTTTAAGTTCATGGATTACAGGTTATTTTTCCGTAAAAAACCTGCCTTTGACAATAACCGGTCCCATTAAAGCAACACAGCCTGTTATTACGCTTACCGGCGCGATGTTGATTTTTGGTGAACGGCTTAATTTGTGTCAATGGACAGGCGTATTGCTGGCTGTTTTGTCTTTTTATATGTTATCGGCTTCCGGTAAAAAAGAAGGCATCCGTTTTTCACATGATAAATGGATTTTTTATGCTGTGTTATCCATCATTATGGGGGCTGTCAGCGGCTTGTATGACAAATTCCTGATGAAATCGTTCGATGTTATGACTGTGCAGGTCTGGTTTAATGTTTATCAGTTTTTCATCATGATTCCTGTTTTTCTGTTATTATGGTATCCCGGACGGAAACAAACTACTCCTTATCACTGGAAATGGAGTATACTCTTGGTTTCTTTGTTTCTTGCCGTGGCGGATTGGGTTTATTTTTACGCGCTGGGTTTTCCGGATGCCATGATATCCGTAGTCTCTATGATCCGGCGCAGTAGCGTACTTGTCACTTTTGTCGCGGGAGCCGTGTTATTTCATGAAAAGAATTTAAAAAATAAAGCAATTGATTTGTTTTTGGTATTATTAGGAATGATATTCTTATATTTGGGGACAAAATAGTGTGTTTTTGCAAAATTATAATAACAATAAAGATGAAACGTATTTTATTTGGCTTGTTGCTTGTTTGTCTGGTTACACCTGCTGTGGCGCAACGTATGGAGGAGATTTTTATTAAGATGCCGGCCGATGTGATTATTCAATTGGAAGAGGCCTGGAGGAAAGATCTTGTAGACTTGTATAAGTCGGGTAAAACCGCGACATTGGAGAATACAATGCAGGGAAAGTCTTCTTTGCTGAAGTTGACGGACGATTATTTGTTGTTGCAATCGACGGAACGCAGTACTGTGGAAATGAAGCTTTTGCCTCTTGTGAATAATACACATGTCATTTGTATGGTAACTACCGTAAGCGCTCCTGTTGCGGATAGTCGTGTTCTCTTTTTTTCGACGGATTGGATTCCTTTACCGGCGGAAAGGTTATATGAACCGGTAACGGCCGACTGGTTCTGGAAAGAGCGTGCGGATAATTCTTCGGCGGAGTATCTTGAGGCGAAATCCCAATTGGATATGTCGCTGATAAAATACAGCCTGCATGCGGAGAATACATCTCTGACGGCCGAGTATACGACTCCTTTATATCTTGACGAAGCGTCCCGGGGTAAAATTGTTTCGTGGCTGAAAGAGGCGCCTAAACAATACGAATGGAAGTTGGGTCGTTTTGAATAAATAACTTTTATTGTAATCATTTTTAACAAGGATGAATCTGTATATTTGAGTTTCTGGTTATCTTTGTATGAAGATATAAAACATTATTTTAAAGATGAAAAATATTTTAATCATATCTTGTTTTGTCTGGTGTATGGCGTCTGGTTTTGATTTACGGGCTCAGGATCCTTATGATAGTGCTGAGACTGCAAAATTGCGAAGTTTCCTTATACAGGAATCTGCGGAACCTGGCATACGGAATTATGAGCAGTTGGGTATAGAAGATGTTAATAATATAAAATGGGGGGAGATTGCCGGTTTGTCATGGAATCACAGGACCTATTTGTTGGAAACGATAAACTGGCCGAATAAAAAGCTTTCCGGTAATATGGATTTAAGTGGATTTGCTGCTCTCAAATATTTGTCCTGCAGTCATAACGAGATTGATTTTGTGGACGTAACGGGTGCTACTTCGTTGTTGAGATATGACTTATATGAAAATAATCTTGAATCTGTAGATGTAACAACAAATCCGAATCTGACTTATATACGCCTCGGTTATAATCATATTCAGCATGTTGATTTGTCAAATAATCCGTCTCTTACATTTTTTTGTTGTACAAATAATCGGGTTGAACATCTGGATTTATCCAATAAGGCGAAGTTGCAAACGATTTATTGTTCAGAAAATCAGCTATTGTCAGTCAATGTGCAAAATTGTGACAGGTTAAAAGAATTTTCATGTATAGGGAATAAGCTGACGGAAATAGATGTTTCAAATGCGAGGTATCTTGCTGATTTTTCCTGTTCGAGGAATAATATTTCATCTGTAAATGTATTAAACTGTGCTTCATTGGTTACTTTTGATTGCAGTTATAATGAGATCGAGTCAATTGATTTTTCGGGGTGTGTCAATTTGTTATATGTAAAATGCAGTGATAATAAGTTGAAGGAATTGTGCTTAAATGACTGTTTGTTGTTGGAAGAACTGTTTTGTTACGGAAATTTATTGGATTCGTTGAAACTGCCTGAAAGTCCATCCCTGCGTATTGTTAATTGCAAACAGAATAATCTGGATTTTTATTCTTTACCGCCCGTATTACCGACTTTTACCGAATATATTTATTATCCGCAGAATAACAGAACGGCGGAAATGGTTATAGATAGTGCGGATTTAAGTCATTATTATGAAATTGACGGATTTATTTCAAATTATACGTGGAATGACGGGCCATACTGGATTAAACCGGAAATGAAAGAAAACGGTATCTTTAGTTTTGAAGAATCTTATCTTGAAAAACAGTTAGTATGCAGGATCGAAAATGAAACTTTTTCCAAATTGGTTTTGCGTTATGATGTAGTACTGAAGGAATTGAATGATGTAGGAAATGAAAATCCTGAGTCTTTTTTCCGTTGTTATGGAGATAAAGGGGTTGTTCATATAGTGACAAAGGCTGCTGCGGATGTCAGGATCTTCTCATTGAACGGCAGGGTTGTTTTCAGCAAGCATCTCGGAGAAGGGCATGTAACAATACCGCTGGATCCCGGATTCTATGTTGTAACCTTGCCTAATAATGTTTGTTATAAGTTGTTAGTCAGGTGATTATATGATGGCATAATATTTGTAATATACCCTGATGAATGACGAAAAAAACGAAAACAGAAAGGGGTTCGGATATGATAAAAAATAATTATACAAAAAGACTTGTCGATGTGATAGAGTATAGCCGTGAAGAAGCCTCGAGGCTTCAGAATTGTTATATCGGGACAGAACATCTGATGCTTGGCGTTATCCGTGAAGGAGAAGGCAAGGCCTGTCGGATTTTGCGTTCTATGAATGTTGATCTGTCTGATTTAAAGAGAATGATAGAGGATGAGGTACGGAATGTCATGGATACGGTGACAAATACTTCGTTGAATGATATTGTAATCAGTAAGACGGCGGAACATGTTTTACGTTTGAGTATGCTTGAGTCGCGTCAGTTGCGGAATATTCAGACCGGAACAGAACATTTGTTACTATCTATTCTTAGGGAAAAAATTAATATAATAACAGCGTTTCTGGAGGGAAAGGGTGTTAATTATCAGTTGGTATATGAACGGATTGCGGAAGAAAGTATTACAAATGGATTTTTAAAAGGCAATCTGACACAACCGGAAGAATATGATGAAGATATCAGTGACGGTTATACCGACAACGATGACGATGATGAAGAAGATGATTCATTCAATTCGTCTTCGAGGAAGGGTTCTTCCGGTTCGTCTGCGGGAGCGGGCGGTACGGCTCAGGCTGTAAAAGCAAAT
>DOZP01000336.1:14934-20180 GCA_003517945.1 Porphyromonadaceae bacterium
GCGGAAGGGCGTTTGGATCCTATCGTAGGTCGTGAAAGGGAAATAGAACGTCTTGCCCAGATACTGAGCCGGCGTAAAAAGAACAACCCGATCCTGATAGGAGAGCCCGGGGTTGGAAAATCAGCCATTGTCGAAGGTCTGGCTTTGCGCATCGTACAACATAAGATTTCGCGTGTATTATTTGATAAACGCGTAGTAAGTCTTGATATGGCGGCGATTGTCGCCGGAACTAAATACAGGGGACAATTCGAAGAACGTATCAAAGCGATTCTGAACGAGATGTCGAAAAATCCGAATATCATCTTGTTTATAGATGAGATCCATACAATCGTAGGCGCGGGATCTGCTTCCGGTTCTATGGATGCTGCTAATATGTTGAAGCCGGCCCTGGCGCGTGGTGAAATACAATGTATCGGCGCTACGACGCTTGATGAATACCGTAAGAATATAGAAAAAGACGGAGCATTGGAGCGTCGTTTTCAGAAGGTATTGGTTGATCCGACAACGGCTGAAGAAACGTTGCAGATTTTACATAATATAAAAGATCGTTACGAGGATCATCATAATACGCGTTATACGGACGGAGCGTTGGAAGCGTGCGTTAAGTTAACAGATCGCTATATAAGTGATCGTAATTTTCCGGATAAAGCGATTGACGCGATGGATGAGGCCGGTTCGCGCATGCATATCTCTAATATTGTCGTACCGCCTTATATTGAAGAATTGGAAAAACGGATAGAGATTGTGAAGGAAGAAAAACAGTCGGCCGTGCGTTCCCAGAATTTTGAATTGGCTGCAAGTTTCCGTGATAAAGAGAGGCAGTTGCTTTCGGATCTGGAAGAAGCAAAGGAAAAGTGGGAACGTGAAATGCAGGAGCATCGTGAGACTGTGGATGAAGATAAAGTGGCGGAAGTGGTTGCTATGATGTCAGGGGTTCCGGTGCAGCGGATAGCGAAGACGGAAAATGTACGTCTGCTTGAAATGGAAGATGTGTTAAAACAGAAGGTGATAGGGCAGAATGATGCCGTACGCAAAATCGTAAAGGCGATACAGCGGAACCGTATCGGACTTAAGGATCCGAATAAACCGATCGGAACATTCATGTTCCTCGGGCCGACGGGTGTTGGTAAGACTTATTTAACAAAGGTACTGGCGGAGTATTTGTTTGGGTCGGCTGATTCGCTGATACGGATTGATATGAGTGAATACCTTGAGAAGTTTGCCGTATCACGCCTTATCGGTGCGCCTCCGGGATATGTGGGTTATGAAGAGGGGGGGCAGTTGACGGAAAAGGTGCGTCGCCGTCCTTATTCGATTGTGTTGCTTGATGAAATGGAGAAAGCGCATCCGGATGTTTTCAATTTGTTGTTGCAGGTTTTGGATGAAGGGCATCTGACGGATAGTCTCGGACGCCATGTGGATTTCAAAAATACGATATTGATCATGACATCCAATATAGGAACGAGACAATTGAAAGATTTTGGGCGAGGTATCGGATTTCACCCGCAGGGAAATGAAGGTGCGGATAAAAATTTTGCTCATGGAGTTATACAAAAAGCATTGAACAAAGTTTTTGCGCCTGAGTTTATAAATCGTGTGGATGATATTGTGATCTTTGATCCGCTTGAAAGGGACTCTATCAATAGCATCATCAATATAGAGCTTAAGAAAGTTTTCGAACGTATCGGACAAGTAGGGTATGAGATTCAACTGACGGAAGCCGCCCGGGAATTTATTGCATCGAAAGGGTATGATGTCCAGTTTGGAGCCCGTCCGCTGAAACGCGCTATCCAGAAGTATGTGGAAGACGAATTGGCAGATATTATCATCCGGGAAGAAGTAAAAGAAGGTGATACCATATTGCTCGATTATGATAAGGAAAGTGATAAGATTATACATTCCGTATCTGTTTCGGAAAGCTAAAAGGAATGAATATAAGCGACAAAATGTCAGGCATCTTGTGTCTGGCATTTTTTTTGCTTCTGGGATGACGGAAAATTTAAATTAATTTAAAATAAAGATAGACATGGCAAAAAAGGAAACTAAGCAGGGAAATATCGGGGTTACGAGTGAAAATATATTCCCGGTTATTAAAAAATTCTTATACAGTGATCATGATATTTTTCTTCGTGAGCTTGTATCTAATGCTGTCGATGCGACGCAAAAATTAAAAACGCTTTCTTCCGTAGGGGAGTTCAAAGGAGAATTAGGGGATATGTCTGTTCGTATCCGTATTGATGGAAAAAAACTTATTGTATCGGACAGGGGAGTTGGTATGACCGGCGAAGAGATTGAAAAGTACATCAATCAGATTGCCTTTTCCGGAGCAGAAGAGTTTGTACAGAAATACAAAAATGACGCTGCTTCTATTATCGGACATTTCGGATTAGGTTTTTATTCTTCGTTCATGGTTTCCAAAAAGGTGGAGATCGTTACGAGATCATACCATGAGGATGCGGTTGCGATGAAGTGGAGTTGTGAGGGTACGCCGGAATATGAAATGACGGAAACAACAAAAGACGACAGAGGTACGGATATTATCCTTTATATAGATGATGAGAATAAGCAATTTCTGGAAAAGGAAAAAATAACGGAATTGCTTACCAAATATTGTCGCTTCCTGCCGCTTCCGATTGTTTTCGGAAAGAAACAGGAATGGAAAGACGGTAAATATGCGGATACGGATGAGGATAACGTGATTAATAATACGGCTCCGGCGTGGACGCGCAAACCGAGCGAATTGAAGGACGAAGATTATAAATCTTTTTACCGGGAGCTTTATCCGATGGGTGAAGAACCCTTGTTCTGGATCCACCTGAATGTCGATTATCCGTTTAATCTGACGGGTATTCTTTATTTCCCGCGTCTCAGAACCAATATGGATATTCACAAAAATAAAATACAACTATATTGTAATCAGGTTTTTGTGACAGATTCGGTGGAGGGGATCGTGCCGGAGTTTATGACGCTGCTTCATGGTGTGCTTGACTCGCCGGATATACCGTTGAATGTTTCCCGTTCGTATCTGCAGAGTGATCAGAATGTGAAAAAGATAGCTACACATATCACTAAAAAGGTAGCGGATCGTTTGGAGGAGATCTTTAAGAACGACCGTACTCAGTTTGAAAGTAAATGGGATGATCTGAAAATATTTATTCAGTACGGAATGCTGAGCGATGAGAAGTTTTATGAACGCGCTGTTAAGTTTGACTTGCTGAAAGATGTGGATGGTAAGTATTTTACATTCGATGAATATAAGAAACTGATCAAGGATAGTCAGGCTGATAAGGACGGAACGCTTGTATATCTTTATTCAACGAATCCCAATGATCAATATAGTTATATTCAGGCCGCCAAGGATAAGGGTTACAGTGTATTATTGTTTGACGGGCAATTGGATATCCCGATGATAGGCCAGCTCGAACAGAAATTTGAAAAGACACGATATGTCAGGGTTGACAGTGATACGATCGGAAATATCATCCGCAAAGAGGATAAGCAGGAGGTGACGCTTGATGAAGAACAAAAAAATGCGTTGCAGGAAATTTTTAAAAGCCAAATTCCGGCTATCGAAAAGGCCGATTTTATGGTTTCGTTCGAAGCTTTGGGTGCGGATTCCAATCCTGTCATGCTGACACAGAGCGAATATATGCGTCGTATGCGTGATATGGCGTCTATTCAGCCGGGTATGTCGTTCTATGGTGAGTTGCCCGATAGTTATAACCTGGTTCTCAATACGGATCATAAGTTGGTGAAGAAGGTGCTTGAAGACGAGGAAAAGGCTTGTACGGATAAAGTGAAACCGGTTCTTGATGATATAAAAGGATGGGAAGCGCGTCAGCAGGATCTTCGTGAAGCCCAGAATAAGAAAAAGCCGGAAGAAATAACGGAAGCGGAAAAAGAAGATATGACGAATACAAACGAGAAACTGAATGAATTACGTCAGCAGCGCGACCGGATATTTGCGGATTACGCCAAAGATAATCAATTGGTTAGTCAACTGATTGACTTGGCATTGCTAAGCAACGGTATGCTGAAAGGTGAGTCGTTAAGCCGTTTTATCAAACGCAGTGCGGAAATGATCCGGCTTTAAAAACAGCTTTCAGTAACTGTTTCATAAAAAAGGAAATATTGTTATGTGATGAGGTTATGCGGATGAAAGGTCCGCATAGCCTTATTTTTTTGGTATATATGATGGAATTTAGGAAATCTTCGTATCTTTACACATTCAAATGATGCATATTAATAGAGTAAGTGTATGTCAGATAGCGTAGTAATAATTCCTACTTATAATGAAAAGGAGAATATTGAGAATATTATCCGGGCCGTATTTGGTCTGAAGAAAATCTTTCATATTCTTATCATTGATGATGGTTCGCCTGACGGTACGGCCGGCATAGTCAAGCGATTGCAGCAGCAGGAATTTTCCGACCGGTTGTTTCTTGTTGAACGTTCCGGTAAGCAGGGGTTGGGTACGGCTTATATCTGCGGTTTCAAATGGGCGCTTGAACACGGATATGGTTTTATCTTTGAGATGGATGCCGATTTCAGTCATAATCCGGATGATTTGCCACGGCTTTATGCCGCCTGTGTTGAAAAGGGGGCTGATGTTGCGATCGGTTCCCGTTATATTAACGGAGTCAATGTGGTTAACTGGCCTTTGGGGCGGGTACTGATGTCGTATTATGCATCTGTATATGTGCGTTTTGTAACGGGTATGAAAATAAAAGACACGACGGCCGGTTTTAAATGTTATCGTCGCTGTGTTCTGGAGACTATAGAGCTTGATAAGATACATTTCAAGGGGTATGCATTTCAGATAGAAATGAAGTTCACTGCATATAAATGCGGCTTTAAGTTAGTCGAGGTTCCGATTGTTTTTGTTAATCGCGTGTTGGGCGTATCAAAGATGAATACTTCTATTTTCGGAGAGGCTTTATTTGGCGTATTGCGTCTTAAATGGGGCAGTTTCTTCCGGAAATATCCGAAAAAACAATTGGCAATCGGCGATACGGCACATTAGGCTTAACAGGTGAAACGTGCGAAGTATTGTTTTTTGCTTCTTTCCGCCGGGAGAAAAAATGATTCCAATGATTTGATAAATAAATGGCAAAAACGTTAATTAAAAACGCATTGATCATAAACGAAGGACGTTCGTTTAGAGGATCCGTGTTAGTAGACGGGTTGTATATCGCAGGAGTATATGAAGAAACTGTATCTGGTGATTACGAAAGTGTAAACGGGAT
>DOZP01000333.1:0-1705 GCA_003517945.1 Porphyromonadaceae bacterium
TGAATATGCCGACAAAGTGATCAACTCGGAAGTCTACAGCCTGCTCTCACGTGAAAATTTCATGAAATACAATACGTTTACGCCGGAACAAAACAGCGAAACGATCTTTGCCGTAAAACGCGTAGCTTCCGAATTTGCCGGCTATGACCATTACTATGGTGTCGGTGGTATGTATGCAGTGATCGGCGGTATGGGCTGGGGCGAAATGTATGCCAGCGCCAAATACATTGATTTATTAAACGAAACAGGCCGCAACGACTGGGCAAACGGCAAAATCGTTGATGCGCGCGCAGCGTTTATTGAGCCGCAATATGTGGCCAACGGCGCAACCGTTTTCCGTTTTATCAAAAAGGTATATAATGATGCAGGCGTTCACACCAACTTCAACTACGTACAGGCCGAAGTAACCATTTCCGGTAATACGGCAACCTGTGTGGAAGACGGAGCGACCTACGCATTAACTCCGGTTGATCAGGAACAGGGTATCTGGTCGGTAAGTTACAAAGACGGCGAAACATATACGGGTGTAATCGATCCGATCATGCGACTGAATCGTGTCTATCCGATGTTCTACATCGTAAAATGTTCGCGCGAAGGTGAAGAGTCTCATCTGCACTCGCCGGTTATTTCCCGTTTAGGCGAAATATATCTGAACAAAGCGGAAGCTGCCGCAAAACTCGGTAATTACGGAATTGCTTTAGAAGCACTAAACATTGTGCGCGAACGCTCGCTTCCGGGCGAAAGCTACGCACATCTGGACGCTTCAAATGCCGAAGAACTGATCGAAAAAGAACGTACCCTGGAGTTAGCTTATCAGGCCGAACGCAGTTATGATGTATACCGTAACGGGCGTTCGCTCACACGCCAATACCCCGGTCCGCACCTTGCAATGGAAGAGGTGATGCCGAATGATTACCGTACGATTTATTTTATCCCGCAAAATGCGATTAACGCATATCCGACGGGAAGTACGCTTACTCAAAATCCGACATCAAATTAAAATACGACACCATTAACCCGTGTGGTTTTCGGAGGTTTCATTCCGCTGAAAACCACACTTTTTTATTCCTTAAAAACGGGATTGCACCTTATTTATAAAAAAGCGATCCGGAAGATATGATAATTCTAAAAATGTTTAGTAGCTTTGCATCGTTTATCCTTTATTATCTATATTATTTTAATTCAAATTTATTATGAAAACAAATTCTTTGATATCTGTACTAATGACTTGCCTCCTGCTTATTTGCGGAGACGTAGCGGGCCAAATGATTAAAACTCCGGTTCCTCCACGTCCTGCGGGTCAGAAAGACGTTTTAAAATTAACCGCCAATCCGATCCCGACCGTACGTGTAGCCTTTATCGGTCTGGGTATGCGTGGACCGGGTGCGGTGAACCGTATGGCGCAGATTGAGGGTGTTGAAATTGTAGCTCTCTGCGACCTCCGCCAGGAACGTGTGGAAGCTGTAAATAAAAATCTGACGGAACGTTTCGGCAAACCTAAAGCAAAAGAGTTCTACGGTGATCCGGAAAGCTGGCGCCAGGTGACGGCATTGCCCGACGTTGACCTGATATACATTGCCACAGACTGGAAAAATCATGCGCGTATGGGCGTCCAGGCAATGAAAGACGGCAAACATGTAGCGATCGAAGTTCCGTCTGCCATGACAATGGAAGAAATCTGGGAGCTGATCAACACGTCGGAACA
>DOZP01000333.1:1752-2111 GCA_003517945.1 Porphyromonadaceae bacterium
GAGATTCTGCACGGAGAAGGAGCTTACATTCACGGCCTGCAGCAGTACTGGAACTCTTACTGGAATAACTGGCGTATGGATTTCAACCGCGAACACCGCGGCGACGTTTATCCGACGCATGGCCTTGGCCCGGTTTGCCTGGCCATGAACATTCACAGGGGAGATAAGCTGAACTATCTGGTTTCTATGGATACAAAAGCGGTGGGTAACCCTGCCTACATCAAGGAAACAACAGGTGAAGACGTAGCCGGTTTCCGGAGTGGCGACCATACAATGACGATGATCCGCACGGAAAAAGAAAAGACCATCATGATTCAGCATGACGTCACTTCTCCACGTCCTTACAGCCGTATGTTCCA
>DOZP01000333.1:2162-3672 GCA_003517945.1 Porphyromonadaceae bacterium
GAAAACCTGAATGCCCACAACTTCGTACCGGATGAAACCCGTGAGGCGCTGATGAAAAAATACAAACACCCGATCGCAGCAGACATTGAGGAAAAAGCCAAAAAGGTAGGCGGACACGGGGGAATGGATTATATCATGGATTACCGTATGATCTATTGCCTGCAGAAAGGTTTGCCGCTGGATATGGACGTATATGACCTNNTCCATTGACCGAAATATCACTGGATAACGGTTCGGCGCCGGTTGAAATACCCGACTTCACCCGTGGGGCGTGGAATAAACTGGACAAGGTTGAATTTGCAAAATAAACAAATTTATTTTGTATTGCTCCCGACTTACACTACCTTTGCAGACCAATTGTGAAAATACGGAACAAATCAAATCAATATAAAATGATGAACAAAAAGGCTATTTTAATTATTTGCGACGGATGGGGTCTCGGAGACAAACAAAAAGACGATGTTATTTACAACACCCCTACTCCCTATTGGGACTACCTCCTGAAAACATATCCGCATTCACAACTTCAGGCTTCCGGCGAAAACGTAGGCCTGCCCGACGGACAAATGGGTAATTCCGAGGTGGGACACCTTAATATCGGCGCCGGACGTGTTGTATATCAGGATCTGGTAAAAATTAACAAAGCATGCCGCGACAATTCTATTCTTCGGAATCCGGAGATTAAACGCGCTTATGAATATGCCAAAAACAACGATAAACAAATTCATTTTCTCGGACTTGTCTCGGACGGCGGCGTACACAGTTCCATGGACCACCTGTTCAAACTAACCGAAATATCCGGCGAATACGGTATCACCAAATCATATGTACATTGTTTCATGGACGGACGTGACACCGACCCTAAAAGCGGTAAAGGTTTTATCGAACAACTGGAAAATCATTTGAAAACAACGGGAGGAAAAATAGCTTCCATTATCGGACGTTACTACGCGATGGATCGTGACAAACGTTGGGAACGTGTGAAAGAAGCGTATGACCTGCTGGTTCATGGCACGGGCAAACAGTCGGAAGACATGGTCGGAGCCATGGAAGAGTCGTATGCCGAAAATGTGACGGACGAATTTGTAAAACCGATCGTGCACGTAGAAAACGGCAAGCCCGTATCCGTCATTGAAGAAGGTGACGTCGTTATCTTTTTTAATTTCCGGAATGACCGTGCCAAAGAATTGACCATTGTACTGACACAACAGGATATGCCGGAAACCGGAATGAAAACAATTCCGAACCTGCAATATTTCACGATGACACCGTATGATGCGACATTCAAGGGATTACACATCCTGTTCGACAAAGAAAACGTAGACTATACGCTTGGTGAATACCTGGCATCCCGGTCATTGAAGCAGCTACACATCGCCGAAACGGAAAAATACGCACATGTTACTTTCTTTTTTAACGGCGGACGCGAAGAACCGTTTGCCGGAGAAGACCGCATACTGGTACCGTCGCCGAAAGTTGCAACATACGACCTGAAACCGGAAATGAGCGC
>DOZP01000333.1:3679-4132 GCA_003517945.1 Porphyromonadaceae bacterium
GATTTCATCGTCTGCAATTACGCAAACGGCGACATGGTAGGCCATACCGGCATATACGAAGCGATTGAAAAAGCAGTCGTAGCAGTTGACGCATGCCTGAATGATACGATCGAAGCAGCGAAAGCGAATGACTACGAAGTGATTATCATCGCCGACCATGGTAATGCGGATCATGCGCTGAATAAAGACGGTTCACCAAATACCGCCCACTCGCTGAATCCCGTCCCGTTTGTATACGTAACGGCCAACACTTCCGCCAAACTGTCAGATGGAATATTAGCCGATGTCGCACCGTCGCTTCTCCATATTATGGGGCTTGAGCAACCCAAAGAGATGACGGGAAAAAATCTGATAGACTAATTTAATAACATTTCCATATACGCGTATTTGCTTTTTTGCCAATACGCGTATATTGTATACATAATGATTCAGATAGAAGATACACTGATCAGT
>DOZP01000083.1:0-360 GCA_003517945.1 Porphyromonadaceae bacterium
ATAGGTTATACTTTTTAAATTATTATGGGCGATGGAGTTTTTGCTATTGCCGGTCATAAAATGCCGGAAAGTTTTAGTTTTCCTGTCGAAAAAATTCAGGCCTCCTCCTTCCGTGCAAATCCAAAGATTTTGATTTTTATCTTCGACTATTTTCCCTACAAAAAAATGGCTCAGACAATCGTTGCGTGTTATATCCGAAGAATAATAGGAAAAGCAGTCTGTTTCGGGATTAAAATGATGAACCCCTCCGTAGTAGGTCCCTGCCCAGATAGATCCCTGCATATCTTTGTAAGTGGAAAAAACGGAAGAATGTTGTAATGTGCCGGGCAAATTGTCTTTTTTATACACGGTATATGTATC
>DOZP01000083.1:406-1204 GCA_003517945.1 Porphyromonadaceae bacterium
TTGTGAGGTATGCTGTTGGGATTACCGGGTATATGTGTGATTTTTTTAACGATCCCTTTTTTATCCTGTTTATACATCCCGGAATTTCTTGTTGCGATCCATAGGTTAGCCTGCGAGTCTTCGAATAGTTCAAAAATATCCTCATTCGCCAGCACACAGTGTAGCTGTTTTTTATCGTTTTGTAAGAACAAACCGTTTCCTGTTCCTATCCATAGTTGGGAATCCGAATCTATAAATAGCTTGTAGATAGCGGTATTTGGCTTGTTTATGTGAGTGATATACCTGAATGATTTTGTTTTCTTTTCCCATGCATAGATCGTATCGGCTGAGGCGATCAGTACGGTACTGTCTTTGCAAAACACTGTCGAGACATTACTGCCTTTCAGGCAGTCGAAACGTTCTTTTTTGATATCATAGCGGATGAATTTGCCGTCAGACCTGAAATATACATTTCCGTTCAGATCTCCGGTAATGGGAAATGTTTCGTTTCCTATCGGTATCATGTGCGAAAGTATGCTGTCTTCAGCATGTTTATAGGACACAAGTTCTTTTCCGTTATACACACTTAAGCCTTCTTCCGTACCAAACCACATCCTGCCGAGTTCGTCCTGATAGATGGACATGACGGATATTTGCGACAATCCGTCCTTGACTCCGATTTGCCTGAAGTATACGGCATTCGTATTTTGTATTACGTACAGTAACATAAGAACAAAAAGAAAAGCCCGTCTATGTATGTGCACCGCCAACATTCCTTTTATACCACCGCAAATATACTGTTTTATTTAGATATATACT
>DOZP01000083.1:1234-3459 GCA_003517945.1 Porphyromonadaceae bacterium
TTTTTTGATATGCTACGTTTTGCGGTCAGCCCGCCCCCGATTAATATCGGCGCTATTCAAACCTCTCCATAAGGTTGCTGATTTTTGTTTTCATTGTTTGGAAAAACCTGAAACGCTCTCTGGCGGACGCGCCGCTTAACAGGGTGGATTTAGTGATTGTGTTTTTAATCCATTTCTCCGTTTCTTCACAGAACGAAGGGTTTGTCGTGATGATACTGTTTATAGTGAAGAGTTTGATGGTTGCAGATGTGACGCCTTCATTTTTAAGAATCATAAAGCTGTTTTCCGGATGAGTTTCGCTCAGGTATAGCTTGAAATCAGCCGTATCCTCTTTCTGACCGGTATCTGTCCATTTCATCAGATTGTCTGTCATCAGTAACAGTTGATTGCATAAGATGATTGCAGTGTCCGTATTTTCAAAAGCGCCCATGTCGTAGTAATATTCAATCAAACACAGGATCGGACTGATTGAATTTGCCGTCCATATCTCCGTTGAGGGTACTTTAGTGTAGCTTTTATACATTTTGTCGTAACATTCGAATAGTCCCTCTTTATTTCCGATTTCCCTAACAAATTTTTCGTAGGTCATATCATCGTATGATACCGCATTATACCATATATATACTTTGAAAAATGTCAGTTCATGAAAAGGAAGAAAATGAAAAATAGGTATATCTTCCGCGGTATAATAGATTTCCTTTTCTTTGGCGTTCGTTAGCGCATGTACGGCCTCCGTAAATTGTTTGATATAAACGCGGTAGTTATTCAAGTCTGTCAGGTCAAGCGGATTGTATTTGAAAATGACATTGTTATTCAGGTCTCCTATAATAGAGTCAACGGATATGTTGAAATGATTGCATAGTTTTACCAATTCGGATAAAGTCAGTTCCTTTTCGCCCCGTATTCTCCTGTATGAAGAGTCCGAGCCGATCCCCAACAAATCGCCGATCGTATCGGCCAGTCGTAAATGAGCCGGTAATTTTTTACGGATGATGTTAAATAATATTGTTTGTGTCATTGCATTATTGAATGTGCAAATATAATGTAATTTTTTGCAAAAAAGCGTAGGGGGAGGTGAGGATTTTTGCGGAAATCCGTAAAAAAAAGGTGTTATTTTTAATGAAATCTTAAAAAGAGAATTCCGGAATGGTGTGTAACAATGAATTAATGAAATTGTGAGATTTTCGAGATATAGAAATTTGAAATTCGTTTTATGATCTGTCGCGGACAGTCTATTTTTGTTTTGCAATTTTAAACATATATCCCATGAAAACAAAAATATTCTTTATAATACGCAACACGATTTATTCTGTAATATAACACACAAAAAAATGAAAAAAAGAAGATTTATTAGCTTTTTTATTGCTATGTTTTACTTTAGTCCGGGTACTGTATTTAATAATTTAAAAATAGAGATATGAAAAAATTAATCGTTTTTTGTTTGATAGTGTTTTTTTCCACTCAATCATGTATTGGGAGAGTTCCCGAAGCAAAAGGAATTCATACGGAAGAAAGAAGTTTTGATTCGTTTGATGGAATAAAAGTATCCAAGTTTTTGAATGCCAAAGTGGTAAAAGGAGATAATTATAGAGTAAAAGTCAATGTGCCGCAACAATATGCCGACTATTTAACTGTGGAGATTGATTCGGAAAACAATCTGTCAATCCGTATTCGTAGTGATATAAAGAAACCGAAACGCGGTGAAAAATTTGAGGCGGAAATTATTTGTCCGTCATTCGACCGGATCATCGTTGAAAATTTGGCTTCTGTTGAGGTGGTTTCCGAATATACCTTCGAAAATATAGGCTTGATTGCCCGATCGCTTTCTTCAATCTCGTTCAAGGAACATGCGAAGGTAAGTAATAATTGCCAAGTGGAAGCATGCGTTCTCTCTGAGGTGAATTTGAAATTAGATGCCGAAAATCTGCTTGCAAAATCGAATTCAATGTCAGTGATAACTGTGGCGGGAACTGCTTTCATAGTAGGTGCTAATGCCCGTGATATGGCAAAGATCAATTGCCGGAAACTAAACGTAAAAACCGCGAAAGTAACGGCTCGCACTATGTCTGAAATTGATGTTCAGGCAGATGAGCGATTCGAGTTAAGCGCTTCCGACATGTCGCGCATCCGATATGCCGGCGCTGGTGAGATAGTAAAAATGCATGCCGGAAACATGTCGACGATTTGGAAAAAGTAAAGAAATGCGTATATTTGCAAAAAATAAA